>NZ_JBITWL010000027.1:0-74651 GCF_044543825.1 Gordonia sp. NPDC062954
GACGCGCCGGTGGTCCCATAACTGGCAATCCAGGTGGTCCCATCCCCATGGCAAACAATCAGCCCAGGGTGGTCCCTTCACGGTGGCAAATGACAAATGAACACGGAGTACTGAATTCGGTCTCCCCACGCCTGCAGCAGGGCGGCAAGCCGTGCACGACGTCTGTCCTCGGTGATGTCGTAGGCGACGAGAATCGTCACCGCCATGCCATCCCCACCCACTGGTGACCGTCGTCGCAGATCGCGCGTGTGAGCAGCTTCGCCTGCCGGTATATATGCCGACGCCAAGAGCCGACGAACCCGGGAATCGCTCCGGAGGTCACTTGCTGCATACGCTGTTCATAGGCCCGTACCAACGCCGCTTTGCCCGCCTTCGTCAGATGAATACCGGGTTCGCCGCCGATCGGCTCTCCGTGAGCAACCGTGAGTGCGCCACGACGGGCCGCGGTCAGAACCACCTGGTCGACGATCAGTGGGCGGAGCTCTTCCATCAGGTCCAGAGCGAGGCCGGGTCGTCGTCCGCTGGCGGCGTGCAGGACCCCGATATTCGGGTCGAGGCCCGCGGTCACCAACGCGGACACACATTCAGACAGCAGCAGGGCGTACCCGTAGCCGAGCGCAGAGTTCACCACGTCGAGCGGAGGACGTCGACTGCGATTGGCAAAAGTGAGGCCGTCCGGCAGCATTTGTCCAAGCGCTAAAAAGTAAGCGGCCGCAGCCGCTCCTTCCAAACCGAGGATCTCGTCGGGGGTTCCGGCTTCGGGCAGCATTCGGCGCATTTGCCGCGCGGTATGCAGCGCCGACTCAACCACTTCGACGTCGGACTCCCGGGTGAAGCGCTGCAGCAGCGTGACCTGGTGGCTGATCTTGGCATCGATGATCGCCCGGGCCAACGGCAGCGACCGTTCCCGATCGGCCACAGCTTCCAGCTGCGACCTCAGCCTCGCGACCCTCGTGCCGTCGACCGCGGAGAGCTGCTGTCCGAGATACTGCCCGCGGCGTGACAGGAAAACCACATCGGTTCCGTCCTCGAGAGTCCACGAGCGCGTGCCCGCGGCCAGCGTGACAGCACCAAAACACACTATCCGTGCCACGAGATTTCTCGGCACGCTGAGTAACTCGGCATCGCTCTTGGACTCGACGACGACTCGACCGTCGCGGGTGAACACTCGGCTTCCCTGTCGACCGCAGTACAGAATGCGGCGCGTTGGCACATCAACGCGGTGACCATCGATTGCCGGCGGATATCGGGGCCCGAAATCCTCGCCGAGGAAACAGAATCCCTCGTCGAAGTTCATCACCTCGGTCTTGTCGACACCGAGGCTCATTCCTACCGCGTCCAACGCCTCTGCAGCCACGCGCGCCGCCTCCCATACGCTGTCCTGAGATGGTCCAAGCACCACAAAGTCGTCGGCATACCGAACAATCGGCATGCCACGATCGAGCAGAGCATCATCGAAATCTGCAAGCACCAGGTTGGCCAACAGCGGCGAGAGCGCCGTGCCCTGCGGCACACCGGTCGCCTCGACGAGCCCCCGCCTCGTAGATACTGGCCGTGTCGTCAGAGCATCGATCAGCGGGCTGAGACTGTCATCGGGAAGCGTTGCCATGAGCTTGCGGACAGCGATCTCACGGGGGATCGAGTCAAAGCAGTCGTCTATATCTGCGTGCAGTACCCAATGCAAACCCTCGTCCCGTAGCGCAACGACGGCTTGTACCGCGTCTATCACTCCGATTCCCTCGCGATATGCATAGGACGCCGGCCCGAGGAACCGGTCGGCGTATGCAGCGACGACATTCAGCAGAGCACGTTCGACAACCCGGTCACGTACGCTCGGCACACTCAGCTCGCGTGCCGAGCCATCCTTTTTCGGTATCGCCACCCGGCTGAGCGGCAGCGGTCGGTATCTTCGCTCAGCGAGCTCGGCGGCGAGCTTGGTGATCTTGGTGTCAGCGTCGGCAGCGAACCGGGTGATGCTGTCCGGGGTCAGTCCGTCGTCGGATCCCTTCTCTCGGACATGGTCCCAGGCTGCACACAGGTTCGCGTGCGTGGTCGCCCGATCTCGGAGTGTTTCGCCGATCATGATCGACCCGCTCTTTCGCAAGCGCTCGCCCCGCCGTGCCGTTCGACGACCAACGGGCACCTCCGCAGGGTGTGTGGCTGCGTGGACCTCCGCGGTCCGTGCGCACGATCTTAGCTGCACAACTCAAGCCGGTATGTCGGCCAAAAGGAGGCTCTTTCGCGCTCACCGCAGTACTCCAGGGCTATCGGCCCGTCAGCCTCGCCAGATCATGCTGCACTCTCGTCGTCGGGCTCAGGTGAGGGCGGCGCACTTTGCTGTGTCGTTTGGCGCTTTGCCAGCCATTCGTCGAGGAACTTCGACTTCGGCTCCTGAGCAGCGGCTGCGGTCGGCGCGCCGTCAACCGGGTAGTGGATATCAGGATCGAGTTGGGACAGATCCAGGTTCGCGGTTCGGGCGCGCGCCCGTCGCCTCACGTCACCCGCCCCTGCGGTGTCGCATCTGCATCCATCGGACTCGACCGTCAGGGTGTGGGGTCGGGAGGCCACCAACGAGGCCGCGGTCCGAGTCACCACTGCGGTGAACGTTGGCAGGTTCGCGAGTGTCGCAGCGTCGACTTGGCCGCCGGTCGCCTCGACATGCGACCGGACGTGCGGCCCGTTGGCGCGGAAGGTCACCGAGGTTCCGACGTTGCCGCTGAGCGCTGCGGCGACCTCGGGATCGAGTTGCCCGAGGAACTGGTGGGCCACCGTCACCGCGACCCCGAACTTGCGGCCCTCGGAGAGCATGTTGACCAGGGAGCCGGCCATCACCGAGTGCGCCTCGTCCACGATGACGTGGAATCGCCGATCGGCGGTCCGGTTCATCGCCGCCACCCAGAACCTGTTCAGCAGCAGGTATCCCAGCAGCCGTGACGATGTCTGCCCGATCTGCCCTTTCGCCAGGTCGACCAGAATGATCTCCCCGGTATCCATGGCGCCGACCGGATCGTAGACGTCGTGGCCCGATCCGAGGATCGCGCGCAGCGCCGGGCTGGCCGAGAACCGCTCGAACTTGCTGTTGCACCACGACACCAGGTCGGCATACTCGCCCGACTTCGCGTTCCGGGCATCGTTGCGCCACCACGCCCGCTCCCTCGGATCAACCAGCGTGGCAGCCAGCGCCTGCCGCATTCCCTTGTGTTCGAGCATCATCGGTACGTCAAGCAGGCTTGCTTGCTCGCCTCGCAGTTCGGCGAGCCCCCGAAGTGCGTGTGCGACACGGTCCTCAAAACGCGGTCCGACGATTCCCGTCTGCTTCGGGTCGAACAGTTCGTAGAACATCTGGCCGATGTCGGAGATAGCAGTTGCCAAGCCGGCTTCACCATCGGTGGCCAGCGGATTGAGTGGCAGCGGGTTGTCGAGATCGTCGGCACGCACCACGGTGCAACGCGCTGCGGCGTCTGCCGGTAGCTGCTCCACAATGCGGTCGACCAGGGTGCCGTGCGGGTCGAGGACCAGTGCGCCGTGCCCACTGTGTGCGATCTGATGGACCATCGACGCCAGCATGGTGCTCTTGCCGGTTCCGGTCGCGCCCACCACGTGAATATGCCGAAGGAGCTCGTCGGCGGAGAGATTGACCCCCACCGCCTCGCCGGCATCGGTGCGAGTCATGCCCAGCCGCACATCCGCCCCGTCGCCGATTTCGGCTGACCCCACGACATTCGGCGAGGCCAGCAATGCGACCGGCATTCCAGCCGGCGCAGCCACCCGGAATCCGGGCGGCACGCGCCCACCAATCGGCAGAACGGTTCGCAGCGCCTGTCCGATCTCGTCGTAGTCGCAGCGGACCACCGGCTCCGACTCCGCATCGGCCGGAACGAAAGTGATGCCTGGCAACGTATCGCGCAGCGCGGCCCGCAGGCTGATCGGAGCAGCACTGTCACCCACCAGCGACATCGACATGCGGAACATGGAGTCGTCGTCGGCGACAGCGTCGATCTTCAGGAATCCGTCGCGCCAACGGTCGAGCGCACGCCAGAACCGCATGCTGTCGGCTCGCGGAGCCGCAGGGAGACGCCACCGCGTTGCGCTTCCTGGCGCGCCGAATCCCAGCTCTGACGTGTCGGGCCGACCTGCGAACACCAGGCCCCTGCGACGGTGTGGTGACCCAGCTCGCACGACCTCGGCGTCACAATCGAGCATCACTGCGAGTTCGTCTGCCAGCGCTTCGTCTGTTGTGTCGAGGCGTACCGTGAGGCGTCCAAGGGCGTCCTCGGCACCGTGTTCGTAGCCTGCGCAAACAGCCAGCGCCGTACCCGGCATCAGCCGTAGCATCGACACGATCGAGTCGATCGCCACGCCGGGATCGTGCGTCTCGCGTCGCTCGCGCGGCCGCAAAGCTGTGATCGTGAGAGACGAGTCGGGCGAAATCGGTGTTTCCTGCAACGGGGTTCCCTTCTCTGGTTGAAGCGGTCAGGTGCTCAACCGCTTCCCCACTGCGGGCGGGTTACTCCGTCATTCCTCGTCATTCCTCGGGAAGCGGCCGGCAACCTCAGCGACAAGCTCTCGTAGGACCTCGCCCACGATGACCTTGTAGTGCGGACATTCCACCTCGAGGATGTGCTGGGCCAACTCCTCCTCGCCGGCATCGGTGGCCTCACTGAAGGCAAAGGCTGCGTCCTCGGGCATCGACGTATAGATTCGCTCTCCCACCCGAGTCGTAAGCTCCTCATACACCAGCGTCGTGAGCTCCAGCAGCCGATCGGCAGGCAGTGTCACCGGCAGAGCGTCGGCCAGAATTTCACTCAAGTCCATTTCGAGAACTCCTCACCAGCCCGACCGTCGGGCTCGATGAGCACTCCGCTTCCCCACCAGAACCGGGACCAGACCGACCTGCGGACGCACAACCCTCGAAACGGTGGACATCGCTACGAGCGCTTCACCGCTACCGTGCAGCTAGACGCAGAACAACGTGTCAGAATCGAGCGCGGGATCGTCGAGGAAGCGAGCAAGACTGTGAGTGCATGGGGTGATGCAGCCGGGGCGAGGAGCGCCGACGTGCTCCCCGCACCCACGGTTCCGCGGCCACGGCCAGCACCGCAGGGCATGTGGTGGTCGGGAACCACCGAGACCGCGATCAGCCGCAATGCGTTGCTGAGACTCTGGTACGTCGAGGTGGCGCGCGGTATGGAAGTCACCGACCCGAAGACCTTTGTCAGGGAACTGCAGGCATGGTCGGGCAACCTGGCCCGGGTGGACTGGGTTGTCGACGGGTTCGCGCCTGCGGTGCCGGAACTGCTCCGACGTGCGACTGAACCGCGCGATGATGTCGATGGGTGGTGCGAGGTCTCCCAGGTCGTCGCCGCCTACGTCGACCCACTGTCGCGATACACCTCTGGTTGGGCCAGGAGTGTGGCGTCCCTGCGGCCCACCGTGCCGGCAAGTGTCGGGCACGCCATCCGCGAGATGGCCCGTCGGGCGGTGGTCCCGATCCGCCGTGAGCTCACTGACTCCGACATGCTTGTCACGCGTAGCGGAGTCGACGATTTCGTGCAGAACCAGCGTTCCCGATACCAGACGCATTCCCGAATCGCGTTGAACGAGTACCGAGTCAGGCTGCAAAAGTACCTGACCGGCCTGCGTCTCAAGAACGATCCGGACGACGGGAACCTTCGCACCGTGCTGGCCGAGCATTACCTTGACCTGACGGAGAAACTGCGGTCAGCCGATGGAGGCCCCGACCGTACGAAAATGGCCGTAGCTGACCTCGCGCGCCCTGACACCGCTCCACACCGTTCGAAGTCTCGGGTGATCGCCACCCGACGAACGGCGTCGTCGGGTACGCGTGCGGCGATGGTCGTTTCCGGTAGCGACCTCGAGCACCACCTGGCCCGCACCCAACTGTGCGAGTTCGCTCGCATATGGATCTCGCGTGACCCGACTCAGCGACTCGACGATGAGAGTCTCTGTTGGGAAGCCGCTCTGGCCATGGACGGCCTCGCCGACCCGCGACTGTTCAGCGATGGCGTAGCGGCCGCGGTCAGCGCGCGCTGGACCAAGCCACCACCCTCACGAGCGCGAAGCCTCCAGCTCGCCTCCGCGATCCGCTACGTCGAACTGCTGCTGAAGGCCGCCCAGAACGCGGCCCGAAAGATCGGAGAAGCGTGATGGCACCAATCACCGGGTCCGTGGAACGCACGGCTGACGGCCTGATCGTCTGGCACGCGCACACTGGGGCGGCGCTCGGCCCGGTCGCGTTTGACGCGCACAACCTCGGCCTCGGCGTCGATGCCGCCGACCCGCGTTGTGTCCTGACCGTGGTCGCCGATGCCTCCGACCGCGACTCGGGCGCCACCTATTTCACCGACCCCGGATTCCTCACTGCTCTCGTAGACGCTACGACGGGCGCAACCCTGCCGCAGCCACAACTGGTGGACGAGATCGCACGCGCCGCCACCATCCATGCGGTCAGCAGATTCCATCTCGGCGACCTCGAGCCTGGCATCGTCACTCTCGACGAGGCACACGCTGCAGCGCTCTGCGGCGACATGGACGGGGCTCGCGGCCGATACCTCATGGCAACGTCGAGCATGGAGGAAGTGCTCACTGACCTCGCCGAGAATGGCGGAGGCGAATCCATCGCGGAGGAACTCGAGGTCGCGGTCGCGCAATGCCCGGCAATGGACCCCGAGAACGCGATCGCCACCGTGGCGGCCGCCATCGTGGACGGTCAAGACGCACGCTGGTCCGAGATGGTGCTGTCGATCCACCAAGAGGAACTCGCAACCACGTTCAGCCCACCCTCTCCGACCGGTGCGGGTGACTTCCTGGACTTGAGCCTGCTTCCACCCCGTCTGATGCGATTCACCGGCCCAGACGAACACGACCTGACACTTCGGATGATCGGCGACGACACCGTCGAGGCCTCGGCCGTGGTGCGCGACGCCATCTACACCAGCAGTTCGGAGGCGGCCGGACTATTCGTGATTGCGGTCGAGCGGGCCACCGGCGAACTGGTGTCCTCTGCGCCGTGCGAGGCGAGAGGCATGCGCATGGTGGCACGATTGTGGCTAGCCGAACATGAGCTCGATGATCTGCACTTCCTGATGGTCACCCTCGATGTCCCGCTCGACGAGGTATCTGCCCGCCCGTTGGACGTTCGCCTGGCCCGGGTGGACCGAGCATGCCGCCACGCCTGGACGAACCATCGGCGCGGACGGGCGATTCTGGCACTCGTGAACTCGGCCACGGCACCAGAACTTGTCGACGCCGCCGGACACGCCATTGCGCATTGCCGACAACAGGCAGACGACTGGGCCGCCAATGCACGAATAGCGCTGGAGGACATTCTGCTCCACTACCAGTCCTCCAATGACCAGAAGTTGGTCGCCGACTTTCGGGAAGGGGTCCTGCGATTGCAGGAACTCGTGGGCGGTGACATTGCCCCCGACAGCCCGTTGCGACCGACGCTAGCGGAATTGCATGCCGAGACCGGCTGGTAGCAACGACGACAGATGCACGACGAATCACTCACCCTGCAGATCCGCGCCGTTGATGCCGGCGCCACTTTCGTGTCGTATCGATGGCTCGACGATGTGGACAATCCAGTCGTTAGGAGGCTCTCGTCCGGCGCCATACGACAGATCACGTGGCTGCTCGACGACGCGCTGATCGGAGACGCAGGTGCAGATGGCCACAGAGCCGACGACGTCCAACGCGCCCTCAACGGTCCGCTGTCGACGACGGCACGCGAAGCCGAATTCAGTGGCAACCTGGCGGCCCAGATTCTCGGCGCCGACGTGTCCCGGGAGATCTCGGCGCGCTCGCGTCGCGGCCGCGTCACAGTGAGATACACACCCAGCCCATCCCTCGCCAGGGTGCCCCTCGACCTTCTGCCGATCGACGGTGACATCCGGCTGATGGAGAAGGCGCAGTTGTATTGTGTGCCGCCCGCAACGCTTCGGGCCGGCCGAGCGGTCGTCCCGAAGCGCTGGTCGCAGGAGTTGGCGCGTCGACCCGTGCTCTATGTGATCGATCCTGAGGTCCCGGCAGCCGCAGGTCTCGACCAGGTGCTCCCAGCACCGCTTGCGACGGCTCGTTCGGGTGTCGATTCCTTCGTCAATCTACTCGAGCGCACCCCACACACGGATGGTTCCGTGGTCCGTAGGCAGATCATGAGATGGAAGCTGGGCGAAGACCTGCGGACCCACCCGGGGCGCATGCTGTACTTCGGGCACGTCAGCGCGAACAGGCAGCAACCGGGGTCGGCGTCACTACACCTGTCCGACGGGGAGTATCACTGGGGGCTGTGCGCGGTGAAGGGCCGCTCACACCGTCCATTCTCGGCACTGGATCTCCTCTATGGCACCAAATATCCTTCGATGGGTCCGGCCGATGTGACCATCCCGCCCTCGATGGAGGACCGCAGCGGACATTCGTTGTGGCCCATGCCACCCCGCGTGGCGATTATCGCCTGCGAGGGGGCGGTGGACTACCGCAGTCGCGAAATTTTTGGACTGGTCACAGCGTGTATGAACTCGGGCGCCGAGTTGGTGACCACCACCCGATGGGCTCTTCCGTCGGACACCGTGATGGATGACGCTGCTCGCGAGACGTCCGTACCCGGCCCGACCACCCGCCTGGCACTTGCAGTCGACGAAGCACACCGCGCTGCCGATCCGGTCGAAGCACTGAACCGGTGGCAGTGCCGCCAACTCGCGCGGTGGAGGGACACGAGCGATCTACAGTATTCACCACTGATCTGGGCGGCGGTTACCGACCACTGGTGCGAACCGCTCGATGAGGACCAGGAAGTCCACGCGCAATGACCAACGATTGTCCTTCCACCACAACCGAACTCCCGACCACCGCCGGCGACTCAGCCGTTCACGGCACGGAACTCGAACGCCTGCTTATCCTGCGGCAAGAACTCAGATCCGCCGGCCATGTGGAGAAAGCCGCGCTCTGCGATTGTGAAATAGCCTGGCTTTATGTTCGGTTGCACGACTACCCGCGAGCCGACCGGCACTTCGAGCGTGCCACAAACGGTTTCCGCGAGGCCGGACTTCACCATCACCAGGCCAACGTGCAATGGAGCAGAGCCCGCAGGATGCTCGCCGAGGCGTCGGAAGACGATGCGCGCCGAGACGAGCTGATCGCTAGCGCAATCGACATCGCAACAGCATCCTGGATCGCCTGCGAGCACGAACGATTCCAGTTCGATGACGCCGCGCGCCGTCGTCGCTGGGCGCTCATCGCCGACCGCAGACTCGCCGCAACGCTGTCGCTGGCCTACGAACACGGCTCTGCTGCACTCGTTGCCGAACTCATCGACAGCGGCCTCAACGCCGGCTCACACTCGGCGGATGCAGACTTCGGCGACGAAGACGCGGGCGCGGACCCCGGCGGAGAGAAGCTCTCGTTCTGGTCGACCGAATTGTGGGTCGACGTTTCGTCAGACAGCCGGTCCGTCGTGACCACCGATGACGCGGCGGGCTCGCAGAGTTCGTCGCACCGGTCTGAGGCCGCGGCACGCCTGCTCGACAACCGCGAGCTGGCCATGGAGCCACCAGCGGAGCTGCGCTATCCGATCAACAGCGGCACTCACCGGGTCGTGCTGGGTCCTCAGCGGGAGATGGCGGCTGCTCTCGATCCCGACCTGCGCGTGATCTTTACTTCGGTTCCCACTGTGGAAGCGTGGTGATCGCGACCGAGACCGCCCGAGTGCACGAGTCGGACACCGCGGCATACCGGAACAGTTGGTGTCGCGTCATGCTCAGGGGCGGGCGGGTTAGCGTCCGCGGCGTGGAGGAGATTTGACGGTTCAATGTAGCCGTCGGCGACGAGCGCGAGAAGTAGCCGTACCCGGTTTCCGATCGATCGCCCAGCATCCGTGTAGCGGTCTGACACTCGGCGATAATGGGTACGCACAGTCGATTCGGCAAGAAAATGCTGCCGCGCCGTTTCGGTGATCGTGGCACCGGTGAGATAGGTCGTGAGGACTTCGAGCTCCCTGGCAGTCACATGCACCCGAGACAGGGCACGTGGTCTATCCGTCGACGGCGCGGTCGCAGCGGGCATGAATGCACGTAGTTGATCGACCGTCCTGACTGCACTCGTCGAGCCTGCGCTGACATCGACGACAAGTATCCGGGCGGAACGCAGTTGCACGTCGCGCCGGACCCGCTCGGCGCGGTTCGCAGCACGCACGAGAGCCACCGACGGCGTCGGGCCGGCCGCCGGCATTCGGGAAGCATCGAGGTCTATCAGGACCGGTCGGCCGCCGAGCTTCTCGACCAGCGCGACAAGAGCGGTGTCAAAGAGATCGTGCTCGGCGATGACCGCAATCTGCGGTGCCTCACCCACGGTGGAGATGGCACTGTCTGGGTATCGGTCGATCAACGCGGTCATTCGGAACTCCTCGGTGCGCTACGAAGCAATCAATCGGTGACATCAATTCTTCGGACACAGACGCCGATGCGGAACAGGACGATTCGCCTGAACTCGACGACATCGGGTGGCATCCTGGTTCGGCGGGGCTGTGGCATACCAGATTGCGCACGCTCAAACAGGCTGGTGTTAACTACTACGCATGGCTAGCGGGATGCGGGTGCTCGTGGCGTCACCACTGGGAAGGGTGATCTCGACATCGATGGAGCGCGACCTCGACGGCGTCGTCGTCGAGGTGGTCGGCGACAGGGCCGGTCTGGTGCGCAGCGTGACCGGGAAGGTTCGATTCGACGTCGTCATCGCAGACCTGATCTGGAACAACCCAGATGCGGAATGGTCGTTCGACGGTTTGGATGTCATCAATGTGCTCCGCGACGCCGACCGGATGGCCCCGGTCCTGCTCGCCACCCAGGGGCACTCGATGGAGCAGGACCACCTTGACGAGGCGCGGCTGCGTGACGAGGTCTCCGGCATCGTCAGAAAGTCTGACGGATTGGAGGCGATCGTCGCGGCCATCAGAGCCGCTGCGGTCGGCAAGCGGACCGATGACGCCGGGCCTGCGCCACGCGCGGTTCCGCTGTACAAGGAGTTCGTCGGGCAGCGCGGCACCACTGCGGGCCGCCTGGCAGGTGCCATCGCGTCGGGGTGCACGTCGGACAATGCTTCGCTGGCGAAGGCGGCGAGTGTCGCACCCAACACGGCGAACAAGGTCACCAGTCACTACCTGGGCCCGATCATGACGCGACGTGGCGAGCACGACACACGCCTGCAGCTGACCCAGGCGTCTGTTTACCGATGGTGCGGCCTGCACGCACGCTATCTGGTCAGTTGGTGCCGCCGGCATGGCCACGAAGATGTCCTGAAACCCGTCTGACACACCGAATCGCTGCCCACGACAAGGTCACCCGAGGTCGCTGACCCGGACGTGGTGCCGTCCGGACGGTAGATCTGTTCCGCAGATGACCTTGCGTGCCGCGAGCGCGCCGACGACCCCCGCGAGGGTCGCGGCGGTGCCCAACTGCGGCCACGACGGGATGGTCTTGCCGACTTCGCCAAGCGCCACCTTCAGGCGATCGGCGACGTCGTCGCCGACGATAGTGCCGGCGATCTCGACGCGGCGTTCCGGATCGCGCAATTCGTCGTCAGTAAGCGTCTCGACATCGCCGGCTCGACCGTGAAACAGCGGCCGGTCAGGTTCGAGGTCGAATCGTTCAATGTCGAGGATCACGTCGTCGCCGTTGTCAGTCACCATGATGACCGGCACTTGGGCGTCACGGGCGTGGTGCCGGATGCGTACCTTCATCGCGAGATCGTCCATCTCCTCGACGAGGACGCGGGCGCGAGGAATGGCGCCGCCGCCGATGAAGCGTTCTGCCATGCTGGGGTGAAACCCTCCGGGGAACGCCTCCACCTCGGCGTACGGGTCGGCCTCGAGAACACGCCGGTATGCCAGCGTTGTCTTGGGAACGCCGAGGTCGCACACCGATCCAACCAGTCGGTTGAGGTTCGACGGACCTAGCGTGTCCGGGTCGGCGATACGCAGGCGTCGGGCGCCGGTCAGCGCACACACCGAGAGCACTGAACCGCCGACGCTGAGTCCGGCGATCGCGATGAGCCCTGATGTCCAGGAGCGCTGCTCGTCGTCGGTGATCAGGAATCGGTTACGCGCGGTGCGCAAACGGTGGAAGACGGATGCTTCGGGAAGTCGGACAATGGTCCTGCGCCACGGATAGGCGATGTAGCGGGTAGTGCGATCCAAGTCCGCGGGATCGTAGTCGATAGGCGTCGTGCTGTACTGGTCGAGCTTGTGTAGGTCCTCGAGCGCCGATTCCCAGCCATCGACCAACGCATAGCCGTCGACGTTGCGGAGGTGACGAATGCGGTCGGCGTCGTCGTGTGGGTGCAGGATTTCAACAAGACCGGTCATCGACGTCTTCCTGTGTGTTGTTGTTTCGCCTTACGCTCGAACTCCGGACGACTGCGATAGCTATGCAGGCTTACGACGGGACGTGCCGGTTCTCCTTTGCTGTCGCAGAGGGTTCGGTATTCCCCGTTGCTATGTCGCAACTCCTCGTAGGCGATCTGGGCCAGCGTCTCGCGCAGCGACTCGGTTTCGGCAACGCCATTCTTGAGCTCGAACATAATCCGGAGGGTCATCGAGAGGTCGGCGTTCTCTGGGTGGGGCATGTGGAAGTAGCCGCTCAACGCATCGGCGACACGTGGATCTTCCACCACGGGTTGGACATTGTGGAAGAAGATGTTGACCGCGTAGAAGGTCACCGCCACATCCGGGCGACCGTACAGCGCCAAGAAGTGGTTGTCGGTGACCCGCTGCGCCAACTCGTCGTGACCGTACGCTTCGAGCACATCCCTCATTGTCGAGCCGTCGTAGAGTTCGCCCTCATCCTTGATCCGGTACCGCACGAGCGGCAGCGTGGTGTCGAGGGTGAACAGCAGGCAACCGTCCTCATCGGTCTCGACATATCGGGCTACCGGGTCATACTCGACGAAGGTCGGCAGGTGCGTCACGTCCTCATCGAACAGTGCCCCACGAAGGTTCGGATCATGCTCCGCGGCACGGCGGATGGCGATCGACAGCGGGGTTTCGAATCCCATCAGCCCGGCATCTGCGGTCCCATAGATGAGCACGATACTCGCGGGGTCGTTCGGCTTCCCGATGCGCTTGAGCAGGTGGTCCCGCCAGGTCTCGGTGATCAGTTCACCAGCCAGCAGCAGCTTGATGTCCTGGCTCAGGGCTGCCGGTGCATCGGCGGCCAGTCGGTCAAGGACGTCCTTGACGTGGGGTGGGTAGCCGGTGATGACGACCTGCTCGTAGTTGGGTGCCAATTCGGTGAGAGCTCGGACCGCATCGTCGATCTCGATGCCAGGCGAGATGACGCTGACCGGAATCTCGAGGTCGTTGGCACCGTTGAGCGCCATCAGGGTGTAACTTCCGGCAATCCACGTTCCCATCGCGAAGGTGTTGACAGCCAACGTGGTGCGCTCATGTGCATGGAATGTGTCACGCAGGATCTGCTCGTGGAAGCGAATGCTGTCGTAAAGAGACTTTCGGCTGCGCGGAAAGTACGTCGGCATTCCTGACGAGCCCGAGCTGGCCGACCAGTTCACTACCCTGCCGAGATCCGCGTCCCACACGAGTTCGGGTTGGTCGTAGGCCTTGAGGTAGTCAGCCTTGGTCATCGGCGGCAGGGCGTGAAAGCTTGCCTCGTCGATCACGTCCGGGTCCGCCCCGTTCGCGGTCAGGAGCTTGTTGTACGCCGGGACTCGCTGCACTGCGCGCCGTGCGAGTTCGATGGCGGTGTCGATGCCGACTGTCGGCTGTTGAGGGTGCCGCGTCGCCGACTTTGTGTCTGAGATTCGTTGGTCAGCCATCGTTCCTTGCATCATCCTGCTTGTCTGGCTGGCCACACACTCGTCCGCCTCAGCCTCATCTGAATTGCACTGTGACTGGTGTGTGACAGTACTCGACTTCGTGGGAGGTCCGTTGTCGTCGAAAGCGATGAAATGAGTATGACGAATCGATCCCGGTGACCGGTGTACCTAGCTCGGCCCACCCTCCTTCACCACAGCGTACGGGCTCCGGTAGCCCGGTTACTGGCTCCCGATCGCTTGGTTCCATCTCTAGACGGACGGTGAAACCGCCTTGTCCCAGCTATCGTGAAACGAATCGACGCGAGCACAGGACTTCGACCGCCATGACGGTATTCATCAGCCACCACTCGAGCAGGGAAATGACTGCCGCTCATGTTGCAGGCTATCTCGAGCGACATGGGATCTCGTCGTGGTATGCGCCGCGTGACATCGTTCCGGGGTCAGAGTGGGACCAGGCAATCTCCGGAGCGATCCAACAGTCGGGTGCCTTAATCCTGCTCTTCTGTTCACAAGCGGACCAAAGCAAGCACGTCAAACGTGAGGTTGGAATAGCCGATAAGGCGCAGGTACCCATCTACTGGCTACGGCTCGAGTCGATCGAGCCCGAGAAACTCGGCTACTTCCTGAACGAAACGCAGTGGATCGACTGGTTGGACGAGCGCGACAGCACATTGGACCAGTTGGTCATGACACTGCGAAACCTGCCACAGAGGTCCACCACAAGCGAAGCTCGACCTAGCGGAAGAATCGGAGCAGCCACCTCCCCCGCCGTACATTCGACGCAACTACCTTTGATGGGTTGGCCCCGAGGGATTTTTGCATTCGAGAATGAGCGTGACGCCGGCAAGGCCGTTGCGCTGGCGTATCTCTCGTGCGCAAGGGATTCCCCAGACAGCTCCCTTGTCCTCCCCACTGGACGGGCATCCACGCCGATCTTCCGCGCAATCAACCGGCTCGCAGAGCGCGAACCTCCTTTTGCGGAAGCACATTTGATAAACGACACCGAGACCTTCGGAGTGTGGCGTGGACATGACACCTCGCGTACTCGACATGTCAACGAGATGCTCATCGAACCGCTTGCAGAACGTGGGCTCGCACCACCGCCCAATCAACTTCATCTACTCTCTGGGATCATCACGAAAGACGACCCAATCGTCTCCGCGCGACGAACTCTCCGCCGCTGGCCGCCCGCAATGCATGCAGTTTCCGTCGCGCCCAATGGCGAGGTTCTGGCTTTCGAGGTCGCAACTTACACTGACGTTGACGCCCTCGCTGACTCCGGCGTCGGAGTCATCGAGTTGAGCGAACACGGCCGCGGATACATCGATCCAGACCAACCGTCGCGCTCCGTGCTTTCTGTCGGTTTAGGGACAGCGCTTGCGTCCTCAGTTCTGGTGATTCTCGCCTTTCCCGGTAACAAGTCGAACGTGGTGCGACAGATGGTAAACGGACCGGTCTCTGCGGGTATCCCGGCGACGGTCTTGTCCCGGCACCACAATGCGTTCATTGTCACGACAACATCGGTGGCAGCCGAAGCTGCCCTTGAACGCGAGGTTGAGTACCTCACGCCCGAAGAAGCCTCACAAAGGATGCACGCGCTATGACACATCAGCCAACAGTCGCCATCGTGGGGATGGCCACTGTCGATTACATCTACAACCTGCCGAGCCACCCGAAAGAAGACTCTGAGAATCGTGCACTGGAACACTCGGTTTCGGTGGGAGGACCGGCCGGACGGTCAGCAATAGCAGCAGCACGGCTCGGCGGAGCCGTTCGTGTGCTGGCCACGTGCGGGACAGGGGTGCATGCCGAGACGCTGCAAACCCAACTCACATCTGAGGGAATCGCCTGCGAGTGGGTCGAGTCAGAGCAGGACTCGCAGCACTCGGCAATACTCGTTGCAGCCGACAATGCAACCCGAACCACGGTGTGGCTTCCGCAACCAAGGGCCGACGACAGGCTCTTCGGTCGCCTCCCCACAGTCCTAGATGGCGCCGACATTGTTTTGCTGGACTGCACTGACGAGGCGCTGACACGTCGTGTCGTCAAGTCCGCACAACTCGCTGGGGTTCCTACGGTAGTCGATACAGGGTCGTGGAAGCCGTGGGCACCCAGCATTCTGCCCGAGGTCGATCACGTCATCGCACCGAGCAAGTTCTTTTCGAAGAGATCCAAGCAATCGCTGCCTGAGCAACTGAGAGACTGGCTCGAACACTCGAAATCTGAGGTCGTGGTGGCCACCGAAGGCGGCGAGGGCGGGCAGTATGCGGTGCGCGAGCGTCCTGATCTTGTAGACCGATACCCGGCCGCGGAAGTGGTAGCCGTGGATACCTGCGGCGCTGGTGATACCTTCCACGGCGCATATGCATTCGCTATAGGAGCGGGACTGAGCGTACCTGACAGCCTGACCGTCGCATCATGGTCAGCCGGGCTGAAGACGACCGCCGTTGGCAACGGCATGATCCCTACCTGGGATCAGGTTGCTCAGCAACTCGGCGAAGAAGCCTGAATGGCTGGCGTGCTGACCACCACTCCAGTCCCGGATACGGAGTTTCGATGCGTGTTTTGATTCTTCTAATGCTGAGCTTTGGTGCAGTAGCGCTCGTCTCGTACCTACGCTCACCCGACTATCGGCTCCGTCGGTGGTCCCGGAAAGGTGGAATTCAGCACTACGCCGCCTATGCCCACGCCGAGGTCGCGGGCGTGCGGATCCGTTCAGTCGACTACGGCTTGGAAGGCAAGGCTCGCAACCTCGCTCGCATGCATGTCGTCGGTGCGCCTGTCGTTCTCGCCGCCGTGGCTCTGCTGTTGTATTTCACCCACGCGCCGGTATGGCTCGCAACGATCATCGTGAGTTTATTGTTGTTGCCGCAGCTTACGCCGATCGACACCATCAGTCAGACCGCACGTGGCCTTCGGTCCAGGAACCGACGACAGCGATCGTCCGCCGTTCGCGGAGCCGTCTACGCAGGCATTGGCGTGAGTGCCGTTGTCGTTGGGACCATGTCGATTTGGTTCGCCATCGCCAGCGAGAGACAAGGCGAGTCATGGTCGGCGTGGGGCGTGTTCACCGTGTTTGGAATCTCAGTGCTCGGGGTTGCCGAGGTGGCGACACTGATGGGGAAGCGGAAGATCTCCTCGTCGCAGAGCGCACGTTTTGGCCGCGATGCGGCTACGGATGACACGCTCTTCCTGCGGTCCTTCGACGACGACTCCATGCGCTTACGCGCGATCGACCCACACGTCGGCTTCTTTTCGGTGTTCAGCGGCATGACCGCGCGGTTCGAAGAACTAATGGCTGCGATGCTGTCCGGTTCGACATCTCTCATCGCCATCGGTAAACCTAGCGAGTCCCTTCCGGAACTCGGCGCGGTCCGGACGTACGTTGCCGACGACGAGTGGCAGGAAGCAGTAGAAGTGACCGCGCAACGGGTTGGGAGCATCGTTCTTGTCGCCGGCGTCACCGATGGACTCGAATGGGAACTCACCCACTTGCGAATGTGGGGTTGCGGGCACAAGGTGACCGTGATGCTGCCTCCGGTTGACCAGTCCCAGGCGTGGAACCGCCTACACCGAGTCCTACGTCAACTCGGCATAGATTTCGACACTGTGGAGCGCGATGACAACACGGGAGCTTGGTTGGGGGTTTTGCTGCGTACGGTCACCGCATTGGGAATCGATGACGACGGCCGCCCGGTATTCTATGTCTCCCATCGACGCGATTGGCTCTCGTATGGGGGGACCCTGGTATTCAGCCAAAATATCGTACGCGGAACGGCCGAGCCTCCCCGGTTTGGTGAGATTGCAGAAGCTCGCGGTCTCGAACTCAGGCCAGGGGCCGAGATGGCGCAAGTCTCTCCTGCAGTGAGCACCGACACTCTCGACGACAGACTCGAAGCCAGTGCGAAACGTGCAATCGCCGAGGCCCGGGTGTTGGCTGGGACCCAGCATGACAAGAGTATTTCGGCAGAGCATTTGCTCCTTGGCCTCACCGCAGAAAAATCCAGCCAAGCCTCGAGACTTCTCGTTTCCCTGGGTCTGGATGTCGAGGAAGTTCGCGGAAGAGTACTCTCCATGGTCTCTCGACGAAACGATTGAACTCCTGCTCCTATTTAAGGCGCATTGGTCTCCAAGCGTTCTGCGACCCGGCGAAAGTCCACGCCCGCTTCGTTCAAAAGCCGGGTTACTGGATTGGCCTCGTCAGCGAGAAGGCCCAGAAGCAGGTGGGCGGTCCCAATGCGCCGCTGACCGACCACGTCCGCCGCATCGGCTCCGGCCACGATGGGACCACCCGTGGTCGTTATGTGTGGGCCGGCGAGCGCAGTGTGAGCGGCTGGCGCGGGCGTCAAAGCACTTGCGTCCTGAGGCGTCTCCGACAGATCGTGAGCATCGTCCTCCAATAGAACGCGCCACTCGGCTCGATCTGGACAATCACCGATGTACTCAGCACCCAGCGGGCATTCGACATGAGCAGGGATGACGATCATGTCCTCCTGGCCTTTCGGGGGATCCACCCGCCGTGGCGCATCTGCCATCGCACGCAACGCCTCGTGTGCCCGCTGCGGCGCCCCGTGTGCAAGATTGTGCGCGCTGACCCGGCGCGCAATGTCCAGGGCCAACGATCCTGGGTGGAAGCCCTTTGGAAACCGCATCTCGACGTAGTGCATCCACGACCCCAGAGCCTTGACCGGGAAGTCCTGATCCATGTGGAGAGTGACAGTCGGGCGACGCCCGACTCCTAGGTCAGGGCGCCAAGAGACGGCACTCACCCACGGGTATCGCACATGGCCGACCGTTCGACCAGAGCGGACCTCCCCATTCGCTATGAAGACGATTCGGGCATCCGTCAAGTAGACGTTGAGATCCTTCTCAAGCGACTGGATATCTCGTTTGCCGTAGTTCAGAAGCAAACCCGTTAAATCTCCGTCGTCTTCAAGGGTGCTCACCCAGTGGACGAGCTCACGCGTCCTGCCTGCCGCTCGGGCGATGCCATCGTCGGCCGCTAGGGCGACGGACCCATCGGCGTGTAGGCGAGGAATGTATCGATCGAACTTGGAGGCGAAGTCACCCGGTGTCGCAGTACCGAGCACGCAGAAGGCTTCCGACAGCTCCACTCTGGCACCTCTTACGCCATATCTTTGACCGACCGATGTATACTACGAAGCAATTCTATTCCATTCGAGATTGCGAAGCGGGCATATTCGAGCGATTCACCCACCCCGCGAAGCGGGTGATCGTTCTATCGCAGGAGTCTGCACGCGAGCGGTCGCACAACTACATTGGCACCGAACACCTCCTTCTCGGTATACTCAAAGAGATCGAATACCGGTCGGGCACGGAAAGCGCAAGCCAGCCGGAACGCTACTTGGAGCATCTCGGAATCGCTCCACACAATCTCGAGAAGCAGGTTGACGAGGTCCTCGGTACCAAAGTAACCGAACCACCGGAGGGCCATATTCCTTTCACCCACCGGTCGAAGAAGGTCCTAGAGCTGGCTCTCAGAGAGGCGTTGGCGGCAAATCACAACTTCATTGGGCCAGAACACATATTTCAAGGCCTTCTCGCAGAGGGCGAGGGCGTGGCGTTTCTAACACTCAAACAGAACGGCGTCGGCGAAGAACGTGGACGAGATGCGCTTTTCGGAACAAACCGACTGCGAACCCACAGGAGAGAGCTTGGCTTACCCTCGGAACGCATTGCGCGCCGGCGCGCAGATCAAGCAGATTCGTGAGGAATTCGCTGGCGCGCCATCGCTGGGTTGATGTACTGATCCTTGTTGTTTTCTGATTGAAACCTGTTACACGCCTCGCCATAGAACTGGTGAGCAAGATCGACCTCACCATCACTTCGGAAAAGGTCGGCTAGGTAGAAGCAACAGTCGGCCGCGAGTTCGGGTAAGCCGGATTGGTCGAAAAGGTCGATCGCCGTCGCAAGGGCTGCGCGGCTGCGTTCTTGCGCGCCGGTGGTGGCGTACAGGACGGCGGCTGACCAGAGGGCTCGTGCTTGGTCTTCCGCTTCGCCCGCCTTCGCGTACTCCTCAGCCGCTCCCACGTAGCTGTGCGCAGCGGCTCGCCGGCGACCCCTGTCAGCCAGTACTTCACCGGCCCGAGTGAGAGCGATACCTCGTTGTGTTCCTCGCTGAGACTCGCGGTACACGAGGTCGATGAGGTCATCAATCGTCGAGTCGGCAACCTCCTGCGCGTCTGATACCCACAGAAGCAAGACCGCTGCTTCATGCCTCAAGTCTGCGGTTTCGACGGTTTCGTTGAGCACCATGATCCGCCGCGATTCACGCGACTCATCAACGAGCAGCCTTAACTGCCTCACGCACTCATCGAGTTGGCCAGAACCAGCCAACTCCTGCGCCAAATTTCGTCGCGCAACGAGCAACTCGCCGTGCAACTGGTGCTGGCCCGAAACTTCAACGGCATGTTCGAAATGTCGGATGGCATCTGCTGCCTTCCCCGACCGTGCGAGGCGATTTCCCTCTCCGAGATGCCAAGCATATTTGACCAACCCGCCGCGTTTCCGAAGTCCCACTGAACATCGCCTCCGAGTCGCGCCGATCACTGCGGGCAGTGAGTTACTTTCCTCATGGTACGGAGAACTCATCCGATCTTCACGCTCCCTGCACGGGGCCAGGGCGACCATTATGTGGTCCACATCATGAGCGCGGCGATAGCGGCTCTACCCCGTTTGTCAATGATCTCGAGCCACCAAGAGCCGACGGAATGACCGCGATGCCGGCGTCGAAGAACTCCACCCAACAGTCGCCCGCGGATCGTCCGCCCCACATTGCGGCAGAGCGGACGATCCGTCTTCGATCTAGCGGATCGGCGCTAAGCCGTCTTACATCCGATCGCGGGGTTCGTCACACCGCGATGAATGTTGATCGCGTACGCGCACACCTTCTTACCTCGCGGCGAGGAGACCGTGACCCGATGGTCGAAGCCGTGACGACCGCTGATCCCGTAAGCCCGGTTCACGTCCGGGCGCGATCCGTTCGCGGTCACGGCTATGGCCTTCGCCCCAGGCTGGCCCGGCTGCGGGCCCACGTAGATGTGAACCTTGACCGAAGTACCCGATGCGTCAGGGTCGAAGGACCAGCCACGCACTCGCACTTGGTTGGAGGCCACCACGGACACCTCGTCGAGCACACCCTTCGGATGGGGGTCCGCGATGCGCACCGCCGGACACCCGAGCAGTACGTTACCGCCGTCACCAATGTTGATGGCGTACAGACACACCGGGATCGAGCCGTACCGACGCGGGTCGAAGGTCAGATCGAATCCGTGATTGCCCCCGATCCCGAATGCCTTGTTGACGTCAGGCCGCGCGACATTGGCCCGCAGCGCCCGTCCCACTGCCCCGGCCGTTCCCGCATGCCCACCCGCGTAGGCGTGAACCTCGATCGAGCTGCCAGAGTTGTCGGCGTCGTAGGCCCACCCACGAACCCGGACGGTCCCGGACTTCGGTGACGCGACCTGGTCGATGTGTCCGACCGGGTTGTGTGCCCTTGGCGCCGGCGCCAGACTACGGGGACGTAGGTACCCAGTCAGGTAGTTCTTCGTCATCGAGCTGATCTTGGTTGCTCCCGGATTCTGCGTGAGGACCTGGATGTTGCCACCTTGGTCGGCGAGCACGATTGCGACATGACCTGCGCCTCTGCCGTACGGCCAGTCCTTGCCCCACACCGCGACGTCTCCCTTCCGCGGCGTCGCCGCCGGCGACAGTCTCTGGTAGTGACTGGCCGAGGATGCGCCGAACAAATCCGCCGCGTGATCTACTCTCACCCGGGGAGCTCCGACGACGTCGCGGTTGTAGAAGTTGAAGAGGTCGACGCATTGAGCGCCATATGCTCCGTCAAAGTCGGCGTGCCGGCCGTTCCATTGCGAGACGAACCCGTCCACGCTGGTCCCCGCCGAAGCATCGCCGGGCGTCGCCACTGTCAGACCTGCGATCGTCATGCCCAGAACAGCCACAATGAATGTGATTGCCGCCCACCAGCGTCCCTTCCACTGCGCATTCGGTTCCGTGTGCGTCATAAGCCTGCCTCCTTCGAGATTGGCGGCCGCCTGCCGACCGCGCTCCCCCCTCAGTCCGCTTCCCCACCGATCCGATTCGTGTTGCCCGGGTGTGGCGCGCTCTGTCGCATATGCTGTTTCAACGATCTGATTGCCGCCGCCGAGGATTTGGACGTCGATGACAAATGCGCACCCATGGAGGCTGTTTCGCCGATGCGGGGAGGTGGAGGCGACCCAGATCGACCATGAGTGGACGTGGACGACAGCCAACGGCGAATTGCTCGCCGCGCAGCCCGGTGATTGGCGTGTGACGGATCCCGACGGCAGTATCCGTTCGGTTAGCGCTGAGGTGTTCGGCCAGTCCTACGAACCGGTCGGCCACGGAAGGTTCCGCCGCACCGGTGTGTTTCGCGCGCAGCAGGTGATCACACGCACGTCGATCAACACGACAGAGGGACCGGCCGAGGCCCGCCCGGGCGACTGGGTGGTTGAGGGCGCCGCGGGTGAACAATGGCCCGTACCCAAGCGGAAGTTCGAGCGTAGTTACGAAGCCGTCTACAGCATGGCGCCAGCTGCCAGGGACCTGGGCCCCCGATGGCCGAACCGATTTGCAGCCGGGGTTCCCTGGGTGCTCACTCTTCTCTCCATCACCGCCGCCACCTGGGGGTTCATCGTCATTCACGATGCCTTCCCCGGGGCATCACTGGCACAGCAGATCTACTCGACCATGGCGATGTTCGCCGGAGGCTACATCGCGATATCAAACAATCCGGTATACGACCCCGTTCCGCCCCCCGGACTCGCGATACCTTCCGTCATGGCCTTCTCGGTCACCATCGCCGCTGCGGGCAGCGTGATCGTCACCTTGTCGACGCAGGCGCGCAACACCGTCCGAGCCATGGTCACGCGACCACATGTCGTGGTCATCGGTTCCGGCGCAACCGCAGCCGCCATCATTCAGTCAAGCCTCGCGAATGGCGTGCGGGCCCTGCTGATCACCGAAGACCGCGGAAGCGAAGCCGCCCGAGCTTGTATTCACCGGATTCCGAGTGTCGTGATTCGCTCCATTTCCGAAAGCGGTAGCTACGGAGCGACGAAATGGATCCTTCGTCGCTGCGAGAACGTCGTGGTCGCCGCTGAATCCGACCCGGTCAACCTGGACCTTCAGGCCACCCTGTCGAGTCGCATGGCAACCAGACTAGGAGCGCGTCGGTCGGTGATATCTGTCGTGAACGACGCTGATCTCGTCGATGCAATGCGGCCGCATCGGATCTCTAGCCTCACCGACGAACACGTCACCTGCCCGGCTGAGAACGTCGCAGAACACGTTTGTCACCTGATCGATGCGGCTGCGACGGGACCGGCCGCGATAGTGAAGACCGATGACACGGGCCGGACACGACCGCTGGTGAACCGTGTCATTGTTCAGGTCGTCGATGTCGACCTCGATCACGTCGCGGCAGTGGGTCGCGTATCTCCTGTTGAACTAGTTGCGCCCACCATATCCTTGTGGGTCAAACGACAGTGCTGGAGCCGTTCCTTCCTGCACGGCAACGAACTACCGGGACAGCCGGGTAACAATCCGATCGTGCCGATACATCTCGAAGTGCCTGTCGAAGCGGGGGATCTCGTCGTCCGTGTCTATTGCGGGCGATCCGGGTCACACGTGATCAGTCGCTACTTGGAGGACTGCCGCCTGGCAACACCACCCTTGGTCGACCTTGCAATAGTCGTCGCCGACGAACAATCAGTCACCACCGCCTGCCGCACCTTCGATCCCTTCGGGCAGGTCAGCACTGGTTGGGACTGGCTGGCGGCGGGAGCGCCCATGACGACGGAGCAAGTCACGCGGACAACTCTGGCCGTCGACCCGGACTTGACGGGCCTCAACGTCCACCTCGTCAACGACGATGTCCGACTGCAGTGGGCCCGGGTATTCAACCAAACCTATGAGTTCATGTTCGCGGGTGACTACGCGATCAACGGCTGGCTGCCTGGGGCGCCGCTCGGTAGCGCCACAAAGATCGAGGAAGCTCGAGCAGCGGCAACAGTGCGAGCCCGCGGCGGCTCCGCAGAAGAAATGAAAGAAGCGCGCACGAACGCCCAGAGACGCATTTCAAATCGCTTGTCGAGCGAGCTTGCGGCGAAGGCGATGATCGAGTTCCTCAAGCCGAATTGGCAGTTGGTCCGTTACGACGGTGCAACGTCGGACGATCCGCCACCGGCGCCAGGTTTCGACTCCGACTTGATCAACAGGATCGCAGCACTCGAACACAACGACTGGTGCAAGCGCCGGTGGTACGACACCAGTAGACGGGGTTGGCGCCGTGGACCGACAGAGATGAGTTGTTGTGCCCACAGCCGGCTGAAGCTCGGCAAGCACACCTTCGCGGAGCTGGAGGATGAGACCAAAAAGCCCGAGCACCAGGAGAAGCTCCCGGAGAAGTCCTACTCACGCGCCGACGAACTACGCGTCGCGATCAACTACAACCGGCGAATCGTCAGCGAAACGTATCCAGCGATCGCTGCATGCTTCGGCTACCAAATCGTGCCCGCGAACCCGCCCGAACGCGACAACTGACTCACGCGACGGCCGGTTCGTCGGGTAGGTCCGCGACTATTGCTCGTCGAGATCGATATCGACGACGGCGATGGTGACATTGTCCGGCGCACCAGCTCTAGTGGCAGCGGCGATCAAAGCCCGTACCAGGTCTGGTCCGTCCAATTCTCCTGCGAGATCACCGATCTGGGCAGTATCGACGCACCGTGTGAGGCCGTCGGAGCACAGGATCAGCCGCTCGGGTTGCGCTGGTGTGTAGGCAATGGGGTGTGCATCGATGGCCACTGGATGTTCGGTGCCGCCCAGGCACTGTCCGACAGCGTGTTCGCCGGCACTGTCTATCTCGGCGAGCTCCCCGACATAGTCTCCGCTGGTTCGCAGGATCGAGCAATCACCCACGTTGAACAGGAAGAGGCCTGTGTCTGCGCAAACGAGGCCTGCGATGACTGCGCCCATCAACGCGTGCCCTTCCGTCGCTCGGCCGACTTCGAGGACATGGTCGGAAAGCTGCTGGATTGCTTCGCCCACTTCGTCTGGGCTGGTCGCATTTCCGAGTCTGAGTTCGCCCAGCCGACGGCTTGCGGTCCAGGCCGCGAGATCGCCGCCGGGTTGTCCGCCCATCCCGTCGATGACGGCGATCACCGATCGCGGTGGTACATCGATGCTCAGCCGCGCTCCGGACAGCGACGTCGACCAACCGGCGAGGTGCACGCAGTCCTGGTTCGAGGTGCGAACCGATCCGATGTGGGTCATCGCGGAAGCCCGCAGGCGGTATCCGGACACAGCTATGACGCGAAGATTGTGAAGGCGAGGGCCGCGATGCCGCCGACGATCGCAATCATCCCGGTGAACAGCAGCGCGATTGTCCACTGATGGAGGATTGCGACAACCATCCCGAGTGTGGCGAGTGCCAGCACTGCGGCGTCGGCGCGGGAGTACTTGCCGCTACGATTCGGGCGCTCCTGCCGCCACCACATCAGCACCAGGTAGGCGATCATGCATGGGATTGCCCACATCGCTACGGCACGCGGTTCAAGCCGCGACAGACCTCCGAACCAGGACAAGGCCTTGGCCACCCATGGCCACGCGTCGGCGTGAAGCTGTGACGCTGTGTCATAGACTCCGACGGCGTTCTCGTAAGACATGCTCATCACCATTTGAGTGACGGCCAACGGCACCCCCAGCAGCGCACCAAGCGCGAGTCGCCCGAGGTGTGGTCTGATCTTCTCCGGCAGCGAGGCTTCGGCTGTGGTGGCGTCGCTGAGCACCGAGACGTATCGGGTGAGGACTGCCGCAACGGCATATCCGAGGGCGGACAGGACAATCGGCAACGCGTATGCAGTGCCTTCGTCGGTCACACCCGTCCAGCCGATCGTGAACCCGAAGGCCACACACACCGCGAGCACCCACCGCAACGGGCGGCCGAGAATGGCATCGCACAACCAACAGATACCTACCGCCACGACTGTTCCGATGGCAACTCCTTTCAGCAGGGGCATAAAGGTATCGCCGCTGACTGATGGATCGTCACCAACCGTCAGGAGGAACCCAAAGCCGACCACTACGAGGTAGAGCAACCCGAGGAGCAGTTTGGGAACGACGCCCTGGTTGGCGCTCCGAATCTGATTGCGGCGGTCCTCCGCTCGCTGACGGTCGGCCTCTGCACGCCGGCGTGTCTCCTCGGCGAGTTCGGCTTCGCGTCGGGCGCTGTCGGCTGCGGCAATCGCGTCGCCGATAATCTGGTGGTCTTGTCGCGCGGGGATGTCGAGTACCGTGACCAAGATGTCGCGAGCGGGGTCTGCTGGTTTGGCATCGCGGGCGGCGTCGGCGAGTGCATCGATCCATGGCGCGTGGCGGTTGGTGGTGTCGATGACCGGCACCTGCGCGTGGATGCGTGCGATCTGGTCGTCTCCGAGCGCGCAGGCAAGGAGCGCACCCTCGAGTTGTGGTGTCGCCGCCCGCACGGCAGTGTCGATGTCGGAGGCTTCGAAATCCGTTGTTGCCGTGCCATTCCCGACGTCACGCTGGACGGTGGTCTTTGTTTGGCGAATGTAGTCCTGTTGTCTGTTCTTGGCCTCTTTCACCTCGGTGTCGACAGTGTCCCACCACCGGGTGAGTTTGGCGTCGATGCCGACGAACGCTGCGTAGTCGTCGTATTCACTGGTGTGCTGCAGGATTGTTTCGCGACGCAGCGCGGTGATCCATGTCGAGGCCTCGGTGTCGCCCTCGAACGCCGCAGCGGCCAACGCGCTTAATCCCGCGGCCGTGAGTGGCCGGCCACGAAAAATGGGCTCCCCGTGTGGGTCCAGCACGCTGATCAGTTCGAACAACATGCCGTCCTCGCGGATGATGCCGCTGCGCCTGCGGTCAAACGCCGATGTCACCTCTTCGGATAGCGCGCTCTTGGCCAGTGCGTTGCGGAGTGCCGCACTGTGTTTGCCGAGATAGTCGATCGCTTCAGGCCAGTTCTGGGCGAAGGCGCGGCCGAGATCCTCGGTCGAGTGGTATGTCTGGTCCAGGAAGCCGGCGAACACCCACCCTCGTGGCGTCGATGCCGACGTCTGTTGGGCAGGTTCGTGAACGTGCGGCGATTCGCCGGCGATCCAGGCCGTGGTTTGGGTCGAGGACCAACGGTGTTCCCGGTCCTTGGTGAGCAGCCCGGACACGAGCAGCCGAAGTCGGTCGTCGGTCACCCCCGATGTATCAACCTCGCTGTTGATCAGGTGGGAGTAGATCTGGCCCTCATTCCAGCGGCGGCCATCCGGGTACGAGAAGGGATGACGGCCCAGACAGAGTTCGACGATCGTGATGCCCAGTGCCCACCAGTCGTTGGCGAAGCTCTGCACGCCGTGGAGCACCTCGGGTGCGGCGTAGCCCTGTGTGCGGGTGATCGACCCGACCTGGGAACCGGCCATCAGATTTCGCGCGAGCCCGAAATCCGCCAGAACGAGATCAAGTGGAGAGACCTGTCGTACAAGAATGTTCGTCGGCTTGATGTCACGATGCGCGAGGTCGCGCTCGTGAATGTAGGCCACGGCCCGGATCAGATCGGTCGCGATCTCGGAGATCTCCTGGTTGGTCAAGGGGTGCCCGACGACGCCGGTAAGGTCCGCGAGGGTGCCGAACGGCATGTACTCCTGAATCTCCCACTTCTCGTTGCCCCATTGACCGAAGTCGGTGGGCACCACATGCGCGGCATCGGAGCGGGCGATGAGCGCGGCTTCGTGGTCGTCGATGGCGTGGGTTGTCTTGTAGAGCTTCAGCGCGACATCGGTGCCGTCCCGTCGATCGCGGGCCCGGTAGACGTCTGCCTGTGCCCCACTATCACTGATGAGTTCCACTATCTCGTAGTCAGTTTCGAGCGGTTCCGGAAGGTTCCGCCGTACGAACCGCGGACGCTGGGCGGCCCCTTCGAGTTCCGTGGCCTCATTCGCCGGCGGCGCCTCGAGCTGGGTGGCGTCGTCGGGATCGCCCGTCTCGACCACTGTGGCATCCGTGTGGTGGGGTCGTCCGTCGCCTTCCAGTTCTGTTTGCCAGTTCGTCATCTCGTAATCCTCACAGTGAGCAGATAGCGGCGGCCGAGGCCTATCGTGATCCCGTCCGTGATCGGAACAGTGGCAGCTCCGTCGATCTGGATGCCGTTGACCCAGGTCCCGTTCGCCGAACCGAGATCTCGAACTCGCACGACATCGTTGTCGGCGACAATTGCGGCATGCCTGCGGGACACGCCAGGGTGGCCCTGCATCAGACGTGACCAGGCGGATTCATCAGGACTACGACCGAGCACCACCTCGGCACCCTGGAGCAGCGGGATTCTCGTACCGTCGGCAGCGACCAGATCGGGTGCGCGCACGTCGGCCGCCGGTTCGATTCCCGTGATCAGCGGCGCGCCACAGTAGTCACACTCGATCTGTCCGGCAAGGGCGGGCTGGCCACAGTCCGGAGCACCGCATCGGCGCTGCTGCGTATCGCGGTCAGCAGGCTGAGCGTCTACCGCCGTGTGCCCGGAATCGCCCGGTGGCGGCTCGTCCGAGCGTGCGCCGTCCCCGACTCGCTCGAAGTTCGACATTCCGCAGATTCCACAGTCTCCCGGATCGACGGGATAGGTCTCGTCACACTCGGTGCACCGGAAGACGGCTTCGGCATGGTTCATTCCAGCCATGAGACTCCCCCCTGAAGCGCGATCCCGCGGGACACCAGGCGTCGTCGGAACTCGTCAAGGTCGCCGGCGCGCGGCAGCCCGGCAATCGCCAGATCGCGCCCAGGCGTGGCGACCTGGATCACCCGCCGGTCGCCATTCCGGAAACGCTCCTCTGCGAGTGCCGACTTGACGTGCAGTTCCTGATTGTCCGATGCACGCAGCCAGGCTTCGCCGGCACGGTCAGGCAGGTAGGGGCCGGCGACGATCGCATCCGCGCGCTCCCACAACTCCGGACAGAGTCGCTGCGCACGGGGCGCGGCGTACCCGGTGAAAACCAAGACGTCGCGGTCTTCGAGCGCCCCGCGATTGTCGAGGTGACCGAGCAGCTCAGCGACCGCCGCTCCCTGCTGGAAGGGCTCGCCGCCAGTGATCGTGATGCCGTCGTGGTCGGTGAGGAGACCAGCAACGGTATCGGCCAGGTCGGTGACAGGCAGCGGTGTGCCGTTGTCACCATCCCAGGTATCCGTCGACGCACAACCACGGCAGCCGAGGGTGCAGCCTTGTACCCAGATCGACACCCGGCGACCCGGCCCGAGGGACCGGACGGAAACCGCGATCCGGTTAATCCCGATCGTCATGCCAATTGGAATGTCCATGTCCCACCATCCTTCTCGATGGCATCGATCTTGATCGGCCGAGCCGGATCGTCATGGAAGAAGACCTCGCGCGCCAACGGATTGGTGAAGGCCGACTCCACCATCTGGCCGATCCCACGCCCGCCCATGTCAAGGCGACTGCAACACACCGCGCTCAGCGCCACCCTCGCTTCGTCTCCGATATACACATCGATCCCGTGCAGCTCCTTGACCCGGGAAATCGTGTTCTCCAGGAAGACCGCGAACAGCCTCGCGGCGACATCCGGGCGTATGTAGTCGAACACCACGATGTTGTCGCCGATGCGGTTGAGGATCTCCGGCCGCCCCAGGGTCTCGGTGAAGTGCCGGGTGATCGCCTTCCTGACATGGGAATCCAGATCCCCGTAGGAGACAGCCGGATGCGGAAGCGAACCGTCTGGCATGACGTCGGCCATGCCCTTGTTGGAAGTGAACACGATCAGCGCTTCGCTGAAATGCACGGTAGCGCCGGAGCCGTCGGTCAGTCGTCCGTCGCTGAGGATCTGTAGGAACTTGTCCATGATCTTCTGATCGGCCTTCTCGATCTCGTCGAAGAGAACCAGGCTGAACGGTTTCTGTCTGATGGCGTTGGTCAACTCACCACCAGCCTCGTGACCGATGTATCCGGGTGGTGATCCCATGAGCCGCAGATCGCTTCCTTCGTGGGCGAACTCGCTCATGTCAAAGCGGATGTAAGCGTTCGGGTCACCGAACACCACCTCGGTGAGCGCCTTGGCGAGTTCGGTCTTGCCGACTCCGGTGGGGCCGGCGAAGAACAGCACGCCGCGGGGGCCACTGGCCCGTCCCCCGGCATGTGCGGCAGTCAGGCCCGTCGTCGACCGCATGAGGATGTCGAGACTGCGCCGGATGGCGGCCGGTTGACCTAGGACGCGTGAACTCAGATGAACGTCAGCAGTGCGGATTTTCTGCTTGAGAGCGCCTTGCTGCCAGGGGTTCTCGAGCAGCCCAACCCGATACATCCGGATGGCGTCACCGATTTCGGAGGCCCGCATTCTCTGGTCCCTGGCCAACGCGATGACTTCGCGCATGGCACGCAAGGTCATCCCCTCGGTCTGGGTGACCAGAGTCTCGACGTCGGCATCGGTCATCGGACCGAATCCCGTCGAGGCCGATTGCCCGCGCGCGATCTGTTCGCCCGCGGCCAACCGTGTGTCCAGGTCAGGGTTCGGTATCGGAACCTGATGAATGCCGTCAACGCTGGCGACCATCCAGCCGGGAAGATCGGATGGACGATCGACGATCCAGAACACCGGGTTGTACAGCGGTGCCCGCTCGAGTTCGCTGCGCGGCAGTTTGCCGGAAGCAGTAGCGCGATACAGCGCAGCACGGAACAACGCGTGCAGCTCGGTGGTCAACGGCTCCCCGGCAGGTTGGAACTGCGATACGTAGTCGAGGACCAGGGCGACCGGACGAGCGGGGCGCGGCGCCTGCACCGTGTGGACGAGCTCAGCGAGCGTCTCGGGAGAACATGGCCGTCCCACTCGCTCGGACCATCGGCCGCCCAGCGCAGTCACGACTTCCCCGGCCGTTCGGTCGGCTGGGAGCACACTGAGCCCCGCGACGGGATCGTAGACGAACATCGCTTCGTAGCCGGCCTGGGCCATCAGCTCCCAGAGCGCTCGGGTGGTGGGGGCGAAACGGTATCCGGCTCCGTCAGGAATCAGGTGGTGGTCCCGAATGTTGCCGTGCACGATGAACGCCGCGTTGATCGGTAAGTTGGCGTCGATGTCGCGTAGCCAGTGCGGGAAATCCCGCTTGGCATTCGGATGCTGGGTCATCCGAGCGTTCTCTTCTGCTCCGGCAGGCGAGAGCGTCGCGCGGCGGTCGGAGCGAATCGTTTCTGAACCGGCCGGGCGCCGGGTGGATTCGACCTCCGCAGCGTGGCTTCGACTCCACGGTTGGCGAGCTCGTCGGAGAATTCAGCGACGTTGACGCAGTGCTCCTCTTCGACTTCCCGGTCGCGCGTGGTCGACGTTTCGTCGAGGGCGACGACGTTCGTCGCGATCTCGGAACGACCGGCTGGAAACCGCACCTGGAGTGCATGACTCGGCCAGTCCGATCGGTGCAGCAGGGCTGCCTCACCGGTCAGCGCGACTTCGGCGAAGCCGGTATCGACCTCGTACCCGAGTTCGCGCCACACCTCAGCCGCCTGTTCGAGTATGTACCGGCGCTCGCTGTCCTCTTCGGCCTTCGTGATGGCAGCAAGGATTTCCGATCGACGCGCCTCCAGGAACGATCGACTGGCGGCTGCATCGACCCTGGCGGTGAGGTCAGCGGCCACCTGTTCATCGTCGATCCGTGCAATCAGCGCGCGCATTTCGTCGGCGAGCCCCTCGCGAGCTACCCGATCTGTCTGTGCCCGGGCCGCATCATTGATATCTCTGGCCAACTCCAGCCACGTGTACTGGTCTGCCCCATTGCTCACTGCCTTCATCACGCGCTCGGCCAGCTCGGCGCTCCGTTCGCCGGTGCGTCCGACCAGGCCCAGGAGTTCTTCGCCTCGAACGTTTGCCGTTTGCTCGCTTCGGTCGAACTCACGGCGCGACGCCACTTCCCGGTCCGATAGCGCGCTCACGTTGATGGCGTCGACACCACCCAGAGCTCCACTCAGTTCGCCCAGGCGCGCGCGGACATCGGCGGCCAGACGCTCACTGATTGCAGTGCGACACTGCGTAAGTGCTGCAGATACAGCCCGTGAGAAGTCCTCGATACGATCGAGCTCTGCATCCACTGGGGTGGCCAGAGATCGGCGCCGAAATCCTCCATCCGCGAGAGACTGCCAGGGATCGGCGGCGGCACGACTGGCGCGCACCTGAACTTCGATCTGTTCGATCTGGTCCACCAGGGCAGCCCAACGTCGACGGCGCGCAGCGAGTTCACGTTCTCGCTGTAGACGTGCGTCGAGTGCAGCCTCGTATCCTTTGGGTCCGCTCATCAGCCTTCCCTGAACCTCGTGCGAAACTGCAGTAGATGTGTGACAGTACTGCAGACTGTTTACTGTGCGCTGTCGCCCGAAATGACGAACTCGACGCCGGCCACTGCTACGCATCATCTCGACCGAACCCGCCCGAACAGCCGTGATGACAGCAGGACTGTGGCCGCCGCTGCCGCACCCGTCACGATCCCGGTCCAGGCCTGGTCGGCGTTGCCGTAGACCGACTGTTGCAGCCAAGTGGTGATGGCCACCGCCATGGCGAGCACACTCAGGATGTACTCCGACGACGCCCAGCCCACAACGAAAGCGGCCCCGCACGCAATCAGGAGGTAGATGAAGTTGTTCACAACGCCCAGCGCCAACGCATCCCGGCCGGCAGGTGCAGCGAGAAAAGTAGTGACGTCCACCAGAGCGAACAACGCGTACCCACGCGGACCTGAGATGGCGGAGCGTCGGCCGAAGACCACCACTCCCAGGGTGTAGGCAGCCAGGATTGTGGTCATCACCACGACGCGGTACGCGATGGACAACGAGTCGTAGTGTCCGTCCCCCGCGATGAACAGATATGCCTCGACGAGTGCGATGACGAAGACCGCGATGCCTACCACCGCAACGACGTGCCTGCCGATCACAGGTGGGGCCATCATTGCTCCGATAACGACGCCAAGAACGATGCCCGCGACCGTGTCGGTGTCTGGCACGAAGCGAGCCACGAAACCACCGATCGCGAGTCCACCCAATGCCGCTGCTGCCCAGCGAATCTCATCCGCGGGCCGCAACCGAGTGAGGACACCTTTTGGCGGCCGCCCCACTCGCCCACCGACTCCCCGGAACATCACCATGAAGATGCCGGCGAGGAATGCGAAGACGACGAGAGCGCCAATCAGTCCGGACACAAGCAAGCCTTTCGAGTCGACGGCGGAGCGGGGGCCGACACCGGGTGCGCCGTTCGCAGACATGTCAACGAGTTGGGTGTGCTTGCTGGTTTCTGCGCCTCGACGACCATGTAGCTACCTGTTCCGATACCTTCCATGCGTAGCGCATCAACCCGGTGCTGGGGCAGTTGCAGAAATTCAATCTGCCCAACAACCCACTCCCGCCGCCTTTGCCCTTGCGGTCGGGGAAGTCATCGCGAGCCCGGAAAACTTCTGGGATAAGACATGCCGGATCCTCTCGCCGTGTTAGGAAACTGATTCTAAGTACCGCACACCGCTCCGGACGTCCTCCATAGGTGCGAAAACCACACACACTCGATCAACGGTCGGGCGACGGACACCTCGCGGTGAGGGAAGCGACTCTCTCGTTGTGCGCTCATCGGCGTCGCATTGTTCAGCATCAGCGGACCGCGCGACATCGCTCTCACCGTAGAGCGAGGCCGCGCGTGCTGAGTCCAGCATCAATGCCGCTCGTCGAATTGCCCAATGTGGCAGGCCTAATCAGCTCAGATAACCGCTGCACGACTGCCATCGAAGCGAAGGCGAAGACTGACGAGCCTGTCGCCGTCAGACGCTGTATCCAGTTCTGTGTGGAACCCGAGAGTCAGCAACCGGATCACCGTCGTCTCGGAAATCGCGCGCAACCGTCCAACCCCAGCCCACAACGCCCACCGTAGCCTCGGCCATCAGTCGTCGCCTGTCTCTCGTGCGTGGGTCAACGCGATTCGGATCAGGAGTGCCACGTCTCGAGCTGCCAGATGGGGTCCAGTTGAACGAGCGTTCGTCGGGCGACCGCATTTCCAGAGCTCGGTGATATGCGTCTTCAACTCCCGCTCCGTCATCAAGGAGTCACCCAGAATGACTTCAGCCAAGAGGTCGGCAGCGAACTCGGCTTCCCAAACCCGAGTGCCGTCCGCCAGTGCCAGCGTCGGGTCGTCTCTGATCCTTCGAATGGCTCGGGCGATCTCATCAGCAACCTCAGGGGGTAGACCGTCTCGCTTCGAGGCGAATGTGCGCCCGGTCTCCGGATCAACCGGTATCTCGGTCGCTCGGCTGCGTTCACGCTTCCGTTCCGCCGCTATGGCCCGGAATCGCAGCGGTATGTGATACTGGAGCCCCTCCAGAGGTATGCCTCCTCTCAGACGGTTCATTCCTGTGGTATGCAGGCGAATGAACGCTTCTCCGGCGTCAGCATCGCGCTGCACGCCGCGCGCAGCGAACGCCGCCGCCAGGAATTCACGCACCCGGATATCGAAGTCAGCGATTTCATCGTCGGTGTATTCCCGCCTTGGTGTCTGTTCCCCAAGCATCGAGATGACGAGATCATAGTGGTCGGCAATCCGTGTGTGGATTTCCGGATCGTCATACCCCAACTGCGCCAGCACCATTCCCTCGATGAAGTCGCCAAGAAGGCTGGCATACCGCTGCAGGACGATCTCGGAGTCGATGTGGTGTCGCTGACTCTGATCACGAACAAACTTGCGTGCTGCACTTCTCGTGGCGATGACACCCGGCTTCGCGGCGACCATGTTGTCGCCGAGGGGCTTCGTCACTGCCCGACACATGTCACGCAGGTGTCGACCCACAGCGCCGGGGAGCGGACTCGGACGGATCTCGTGCAGCGAATCCACCCAGCCCGCCGTGTATCGGGCGAAGGGCTCGACGAAGTCGGCGCAAATCACCGATGCCGCATTCCACCCGTCAACTTCAGCGGACGAGGTTCGTGGTTCGCAGAGCAGCGTTCGAACGGACGGGTGATACTCGCTCGACGTCCAGCCGGCGCGGCCGAGGTTGCCCGCCCATCTGTTGAGTTGGTTCTTGACCGACTTGGTATCCGGTGTGGGCGGACGCATTCTGGCGCGCCATTCGGCCAGGAAATCATCGCGGCAGATGGTGGCATCGTGGCCGGTGTACCACCAGCCCGGTGGCGGCGGAGGCTCTGGCTCCGGGACTCGTGGCGGATTGAGTCTCTCCACGCTGGGCCTCCCTGATGTGATGTGCGGCAATAGCGTAGGTGGCGCACAGAAGCGGCGCGACCTGACAGCGATGGCTGTTCATCAGACAAAGTAGAGAACGAAGACCCGGCTCGCTGCCGGTTGGGCGCTTGGATCGGTCGACTCGATCAACTCGCCATAGCCCACTCCGCGTACCTCCGTGACGAGTTGGGCTGGCATCCCGGCTATGCGCGGCTTGTCCGGTGATACCTGTCCCGCGTTCGCGTACGTCGCGGGCGAGTTCGTCAAAGACCATCATTAACTCCCCGCACCAGCTCGGCCAAGTCCGGCCCGAACAGTGCCGACCTCGACGGAGACGTCGCCGTCGCGACTGTTGACCACGTCGAGCGTCTCCAGCCATAGAGCGCCGTCGCGCGGTACCAGCACTTCCAGGCTCCCCCCGCCGCTGTGCACGGCATTCTCCAATCGCTGCAGCAGGTGGGCGCTCTGCATCAACGTCCATTTCCCGACCGGCAAGGAGCGCTACGAGGAGACGACCTACTAGGCCTCTCGGCAATCCTCATCGAGTCCGGCTGCGCCACGCTGTCGAGCTCTCTGCATTCGCACAAACGGACGACATCCGAGCGTGGGTCCCGGGCGTATCTTGACCAGGTGGACACCGCATGCAGGCCGTTCAAGGTGTGGCGATGCCCAGCGCATTCCTTACCGGTATGCCAGAATCTGCCAACATGCCGTACCGGCACCGAGAGGGGTAGTTGGTGTTCCCATGGAGCGATTCTTCCGACGATAAGAAGGGTGACGCCAGCGAAAGCTGGTCCGAGGTGCCCCCAGGAGACAGAGGCACACCGCGCGACAAGTTCGATGCGTTTACGTACTGGATTCCTTCGGAAGATCTACTGAACCAGCTGCACCAAGACGCGAAACAGGCTGCCGACAATGGGCTCCCTGACGTCACGGCGCCAGAGCCGCTTGATGAACCGGACGGGCTCACGCGGATACGAAGTCTGGTCACCGACGCCTGTCAGAACCGACGCGGTGCCGCCATCGAGTTGTTCTCTCCTACACGGATTCGCATCGCCACCTGTTCCGAGCGCGTCGTGCGCGGTATTGCGTCGTCGGACAACCCTCAGCGCGCTGCCAAGCAAATTCATCGCGACCTAGTCGAGTTGGCCGAACATGAAGTGGAGATCGAGAAGCTCGAGGACGCGTTGAATTCGCGACTTGGGGCTTTGCTGGCCCATTTCGACATGATGTCCAGCGAGTACACGCATGAGCTCAAGAGGCACCACCCGTATCCAGATATTCTGGAGCGACGGTGGGAACCCAAGACACTGATTCTCAATGACGAACTCTTCGACTTCGGCCAGTTCACCGCCCGCGAACAGATCACGCGGGCACGAGGCGCGGCGGACGAGAAACGATGAACACACGTCGGATAAGTACTGCAGCGCTGGTCGGGGCATCGCTACTGCTGATCATCGGCCTGACGGCATGCGGCTCGGAAGAGCCGGCTGCGAGCGGTTCCGTGGTATTGGCTGACGTTTCCGAAAGTGCTGACGCGACGGAACTTCAGAACAATGCGAGCAACGCTTTCGTTGCCGCAGTGAACGACCTCGACGCGCCGGGAAAGGCGACGCTGTTCGCATTCAATACTCAGGTCGGTTCCTCACCATGCGAACCGGTGGTCGCCACCCTCACATGGGACGAAAACTCGACAACCGTCGAGGACAACAAGAAGGAACTCGTCGCCGCGGCGCCGTCAGCCGTCTCTCCGTATTTCGACTGTGTCGAGCAGAATGTGGACGCGCCGGGCACTGACATCTTCGGCGGAATCGCCGAGGCAGCCAATATCTTGGCGAGTACACCGGGCGACAAGACCATCGTTCTGGTTACTGACGGGTGCAACAATAGCTATGACACCGACACGTGCAGCATTCAGGTCGTCGACCAGGCATGGCGAACCGAAAGGCTGGATGCCCTACCCAGCTCGATGAAACCGGACCTCTCCGGGGTGACGCTCGAAGTGGTGGGTCTCGGCCGCGGTGCCGACATCAACAGCGCACAGGTCCAGGGCCTGAAGTCGTTCTTCAACGAGTATGCAGAGGTGACAAATGCAGCCTACGCCGACTGACGCGACGCCCGATTCAGCAGCGACGATCAGACCGCTGGACCGGCTCCAGCAAGCCACTGCGCAATTGGTGACCTTCGACGAAGAGAAGCACCCGGTAATCAATGAGCAGGCTGCCGCACAATGTGTGGGCATTGCACAGACGATCGGCCAAATTGACGGCGCCGAACCTGGTTGTGATGTTCATTCACCCCGACAGATTCTGCCGAGCGAACAGTTCATGGCCACAGTCGTGAAGGCCGAACTTCCGGAAGTGGGCCGGCGAGTTGATCTCGCGATCAGCAAATCCCGAAACGGACAGCTACTTGCAGTCGAGTCGCCTGCGAAGCCCCGGGCGCGCAAAGACCAGATCATGGACGCCATCGCCCGCCATCGACTCTTGATCCTCGCGATAGTCGTCGTGGGCATAATCGAGTGGATCATCGGTACCTCCTGGACACAGCGCGTCTTCGACCTGACATCCGATCAGGCACATCTGTTCGCGCTGGCGCTGCCGGTCGTCTTCGCGCTCGTCGGGTTCGCTGTCGCGCAAGGGGTTCTCGCCAGTATGGAGAATCGCACCCGGCGAATAATCCGCATCCTGATGGCTGTGCTGATGGTTTGCGTCGTCGTCATGATTGCCTGCGCCGGGCTGATCGTCTCCGAGACCGTGACCAAAGGCACCGGCGGCGCCTCCGGTCTGAGTGGCGGCGGCCTGTCCGGAGATGTCAGCACGACGGCCGACGCGGGCAGCGACACTACGTATCACCTGGTGAAACTCGGTGTCTACGTCGCGCTGTTATTGATGGTGACGCTACTCGTCATGCTCCTCCACCTGCAGGACCTCTGGCGCGAGCGACAGAAAGAGGTGGCGCGCGACGCCGAGAAGGCTATGAACGCCGACACACCTGCGCAGATCACGGCTGCCAACACCAAGTACCTCGAGTCCTTTCTCGATCTGTACGACTCGCTACTCGAGAACCGTGAGGCCATCATCTACAGCTACGTAGCGGGCGCACGCTCGGCACTGAACCACGATCTTGCCGACGTCTGGACACCGACCGAGCTCGTGGCATCGCCGACCGAACCGAAATGGGTGTCGGATCTGCGGGAGGAAATCGCTGAACTCGAGTCAGTAGCAGCCGATCCTCAGTCCCCGTCCGTCGACCAATAGGTAGCGGAAATCTCTGTGCTCCGATTCACCCGCCGCACTCCCTTCAGCGACATTTCGGGCTTCCACCAGCGTCAACTCGAGATTTCGGTCGACCGAACTGCGGGTGGTGCACGAGTACACGCAACCGCCGAGGTGTGTGTAGGCCCCTGAACAGCGCAAATGCGAATTTAGGACGAAAATTGGCCTCAATTCCTGACCCTACGGAATGGGGTGTGTGCAACCCGCCTCCATCAGTCCAGCTCAGAAGGCCCGGTTTCGTGATAGGGTCACGAAGTACGTCTCGCTGAAGTGCGAATTGAAACCCCACGGTCAGGACTGTGGTCCTTTCCGTGGGCTTGTGTCACGAAGTACGTCTCGCTGAAGTGCGAATTGAAACACAATCGAAGACCGGCAGAAACATGATCGGAGTGATGTCACGAAGTACGTCTCGCTGAAGTGCGAATTGAAACTAGAACCACGCCGTGTCCAGCTGATACCGCAACTGTCACGAAGTACGTCTCGCTGAAGTGCGAATTGAAACGGCCAGTAGGCTGCATCCGAAGATGATGCAGACAATCGGCGTCACGAAGTACGTCTCGCTGAAGTGCGAATTGAAACGTAGTATCCGTCACGCCAGCCGCCAACGACGACCTCCCCGTCACGAAGTACGTCTCGCTGAAGTGCGAATTGAAACGAGGTCATACTTGCCCTCAAACCGACAAACCTTCGGTCACGAAGTACGTCTCGCTGAAGTGCGAATTGAAACATGCCAGCCGCGACCGCCCGCTCCAGAGCATCCCCGTCACGAAGTACGTCTCGCTGAAGTGCGAATTGAAACAAGTACTCTGGTCCGGTCGAGTTCGAAATAAAATCGGTCACGAAGTACGTCTCGCTAAAGTGCGCAGTGCGCAGTGCAGTATGCGACGCGGGCGCCAAGCGTGGAAGCAGCCATGTTGGCGCCCGCTTCTGATCGAAACGCGCGGTCTTCGTGAGATCAGGTCCCCCTAAAACAACCGCCGCAGTTGCCGATTCACCGCCGCGAGGTCAAACGCAGTGGGATCGAACGATTGTCCCGGCGCCAAGCCTGCCCACGAGCGTCGTTCGGCGTGGTCGGGGTGGCGCGGGTCGCTGACCGCAGCAACGAAGTCTTCCCACCCGGGCGGACCGCCGACGTCCTCGAGCGGCGCCATCCCCGCTCCATCGAGGACCTCTGGATGTCGCTCGTCGGGAGCTGGCTTGATGTCGGACACGGTGATCAGGTGCGACCACCCGTCGCCGAAATCGTACTCGTAGATCATCTGCGCGCCGGGCGCTCGGAGGATGTCGCCGACCATGACGTCGTACTCGCTGTGCAGATCACCGCGACCGTCGCCGGTCAGCGCGCGCTCGTCCATCCACCGTCGGCCACCGGCGATGAATTGGTGCAGATGACTGTTCTCCCAGTCGAACACGGTCTGCAGGACGTCGTGGAACTCGGTCAGCGTGGTGAGGGAATTGACGACGAGCAGCCGCCACACCGGCGGGCTCACCCCGTCGAGCTCGATCCGCACATGCAGGTCACCATCGATGGGGGCGTCGGTGAACAGGGCGTCGTCGTTGGCCGCCTGCATCTGGCCCAGTTGCGGTATCGCGGGCAGCACAGCCGGCCGGAGCGCCTCGGGCACCACGTAGGTGTCGGCTTCGAGCGTCAGCCATCCCTCCTCGATGCACGAGGCCAGCCGGGCGTGCAGCGCACGCACGAGCACTTCGCTGTATCCCAGCTTCTCTACCCAGCCGTCGATGTCGGCGCGCGTGTTGGCGTAGTTCGTGCAGCCGGCCATGATGATGGCAGCCAGACTCTCGTAGAACTGTGCGGAGAACTCGGTGTCGACGTCTTCGGGGAACATGCTGTCGATCCAGTTGGTCAATGCGTTGCGAGGAGCCTGCACCGGCGCGGCTTCCCACTCCGCTGCACTCACCACCGGCGTCGCCCGCACCGTATTCACCTTGATCAGCCCCATTGCCTGCGCATAGAGCCACAGGTGCCGGAGAGGTGCGAAATTGCTCATGGAGGTGCGGCCGGCCGGCATCTCGAGGCCGAGCGCTTGGGCGAGTTCACGGGCGGCTGCCGGTTTGAGCCACCGATTCGGCGTGGTGGGACGGCCGTCGCCCAGCCAGCCCAGCAGCACCGTGATCCGTGCCAACGGTTCGGTGGCCATCAGTGCCGCTCGTTCGGCGTCCTCGTCGACGGGTCCGATCTCGGTGGTGCCCATCATCAGCCCGACCGCCGCGGGGAGTCGATCCTGGGCGAACGCGGGCGCATCGGGGTCACCGGCCCACCGGCCGTGCTCCGTCAAGAACCTCGACAACGTCATGCCCGCGTAGGCGATCACCCGCGCCTGGTCGACCGGGATCGATTCTTTCTCGATCATGAACTCCAGGAAACTGCCCATGGCCTCGACGTCGTCCATCGTCCATGCGGTGGCGTCGAACTCCGGATGCACGCCTGCCACCGCCTGCAAGAGGATCTCGAGCTGTGCGGTGAACCCGTCGACGGACACCTCGTCGGCGGAGAAGAGCTCGGTCGACACCCACTCCTGGAATCCGGCCGGGATCAGCGAGGATGGCGTCGTCATGGACTGCGGGAACAGCGGGACGACGTTGGATTCGCCGCGCGATGCCCGCTTGGCCTTGCGGCGATCGCGGTTCTGCTGCTTGCTCGACCTGTTCTTCGACATCACATCGCAGGGTAGTCCGTCAATCGGCCGCATCAGCACGAGCGAACGTCTCGCTGTATCCCCCGATGTCGACGGTGTTGCGCAGCACCGTCGGGAACGTGACCGCAGAACTGGTGGTGGTGACCGCAATCGCGGTCTGTTCACCGAGTTTCGACGGCAACTTCCACGGACTCAGCTTGTCCGGAGAGTCACCACCACCACGAACAGTGCGAACAGGATGAGCACACCGAGCAGGGTGGTGCCGCGATATTTCATCGCGGTCGTCACCACAGACAGGCCGACATCACCGGTCAGCGACGCCAGCAGACAGAACACACCGATCGGTGCGATGTACATGACGAGTCGGATCATCGTCAGCACGATCTGCTGGATCTGATCGATAACGACAGCACAGTGTCATCGCCGGTTTTGGTGATGTGTTGGCGCAGTGCGACACCGAACAACAACGAGAAGCCGATCATCCACTTGAATGTGCGGAACGCGATCCGGCCGGTCCCCGAACCCGTCATCGATCCGGTGGCGACGATGACCGACGCCATCACCACAGGTCGAGGTGAGACGTTAGATGCGTACAACTACACCGGCGTTGCCGACGAGTTTCGTACCGGTAAGGGTGGGTTTGTGATGGTCATCGACGTGGCGTGCGCCACCTGTGGACGGGAATCATCAACACAGGTGGCACACCGGCATAGCACGAATGTGCTCCACGTGACGGTTGAGCGGGCCGGCTAAGCGAAGAGCATGCCGAAGGTCAGCATGGCGCTCGCGCCGAACGACGCGCTGATGAACACAGCAGCCCGTGCATGATCGATCACTGAATCAACCGACTGCACAACATCGCTGGTCGCCGCGGGCTCGTGTGGTGTTGACATGGTCATGTTTCCCCTCGTTACGCCCCGAACTCGTTCACAACGCTAAGGGTGTGACCGATCGTCATCTAGGTCGGCGTCGACATCGTGGCACATTCGCGACCCAGATAACTATTCGATAACGGCCATCGCGATCTCGTGCGTTGCCCGCATTCCCGAGCGAAGGCCGCTTGGTTTCGACCGTCCGTTCCCGGGGTATTCGAACTCGCTTTGCCGAGCATAGCGACGGTGCCGAGAGGCATCAACGACAGAGAGGTCAACAGTGAGCGCGTCAGACGTGGTGTACACAGTGGTGGCGGAACGATCAACGACGACTACAGCGGTCGGCTGGATCGGCTACATCATCATCGGCGGTATCGCCGGATGGCTGGCCAGCAAGATCATGGGAACCGATGCCCAGATGGGCATCGTGCTCAACGTGGTGGTCGGGATCATCGGCGCGTTTCTGGGCGGGTTCCTGCTCAGCTTCGCCTTCGACACCGCCAGCGGCGGATGGTGGTTCACCTTCTTCACCGCGCTGCTCGGTTCGGTGATTTTGTTGTTCCTGGTCAAGTTGGTGACCGGTAGACGCTGAGCTCTCACATTGGGCGAAATCCGGAGCTTCGGCGTGTCACTCGGCCGAATCGAGTTCACTCGGGAGGCAAGTACGTAACTCCCGTAGGAAGCGAGTGCCCATGACACGCATCCTGGCCGGCGTCTTCGCCGTTATTGTCGCTGTTGCACTGCCGGTCGCGGTGCCCGGTACCGCACACGCGGCACCGGGGCCCGGCGGTGCCACGGTTTTGACACTGGACCCGGCCTTTCGCGACCTGCCGATGAACTGGCTACGCGGAGAGCTCTTCCGCGCCCCGAATGTCGTGGCGAACGTTCCGTACAACAACTTTCCGGGCGCCACCAACACTCACCGCGGACGCGACAAACTCAACGAGATGCTGCATTCGATTCCCGGCCGCAAGATCGTCGTCGGTCACAGCCAGGGCGCGCAGGTGCAAGACGACTGGCTACGCACATACGGCCCGACCAGCGACATCGATCCCAGAACCGTCATGTTCGTGCTCACCGGCGATCTCGAACACAAGTACAACGGCTGCGCCAACCAAGGCGGATGCAGCGCAGATTACGGCGGCAACAACTTTCCCGACGACACCCGCTACACGGTGAAAGTGGTGTCCCGTCAATATGACTACTGGGCCGACGCACCCAACCGGTCACTGATGAACGACACCGCACGGCGCAACCGCAACGCCGCCAACGTCGTCGGCGGAGAAGGCCAATTGCGGCCCGTCCACAACGATTACAGCATGATCGGGCTCAACGATCCGGCCAACAAGACGTTCACCGAGGGCAACGCCACCTACATCCTCGGCGCGCCGGCCACCTACTTCCTGCCGCTGGTCACCCGCCAATGGACCTCGCACGCCCGCAAAGTCGCCGACGACGCCCGGCTGCGCCCTGAGGTCGAGCGCGCCTACGACCGCCCGATGGGCACTCTGCCGGCCCCTTAGTGGGTGCTTCGCCGGGGGCTGCGGGCGTCGCTGGGTTTGAATCCCATCCGACCGGGCAAACCTCTATGCGCGCAAGGACGTAGGGCGATCCGTCATGCACGGATCGTCCTACGCCAACCATCGACATCATGGAGGATCCGATGAGTGACAATGTGTATCGCGTGACCGAGATCGTCGGTTCGTCGACGACCAGCATCGACGACGCAATCAAAGGCGCCATCGCCCGCGCCGGCGCGACGCTGGAGCACGTGGAACGGTTCGAGGCGGTCGAGACCCGTGGCCACGTCGAAAACGGTCAGGTCGCACACTTCCAGGTGACCTTGAAGGTCGGGTTCCGTCTCAACGAGGCCTGACCTCCTGGTGCACCGGTTCCCGGTCTTTCATGATCGGTTTCATCGGGATTCTTCGCCGTCGCGGTCTCCGTCGTGATGCAATGTGGCGCGAAGCGTGTTCACGCCGGCGGCGACTGCACTCAATCGATCGTCGGTGACCTCGACGGGGTCCGGAGAGTCTCCGCGTCCGAGCTGGAGAATGACCGCGGCCACCACACCGGCACCTGCTGGATTCGGTGGTGCGTCTGCGTTCACGCGATCGTCGGCATAGGCGGATACCGCATCGGCAAGCCTGCTGGTCGCCGCGATCGCCGGAATCCACGCTCGTGCGACGGTTTCTGCGGGCGGAGGCTCGGACAACGCGCGCTGCATCCGGATGTCGAGATCTGACAGCGCGCGATAGGCGGTCCGCCGGGCGGAAACCAACGCGGTGTGACGTTCGGATGCCGCGCGGCCATCCTCCGGGATCGGGGTGGCTGCGGTGGTGAGGAACGCAGCGATCCTCTCAGTCGCGGTGGCGAAGGTCGCCGCGACCCACGCCTGTCGACTGTGCGGCCAGATCAGGTATCCGAACACGAGCACGATGGCCCCACCCAGGACGGTGGCCGCGATACGCTGCCAGGCGTCGTTCACCGACTCCGTACCCGGACTGATGAGATCGATCAGCAGGATCACCACAGGTGTGATCGCCACGGCCTGCAGCGCGTAAGACCGCAACATCAGATACGGAACAGCGGCGGCAAGCAGGCCGATCGCGATCCCGATGCCGAGACCTTTAGGGACGACCACGATGATGATGCTGGCGACCGCCGCGCCCGCGATGGTGCCCAGGACACGCAGGATTGCCCTCGAGAACACCGATCCGAAGTCCGGCTTCATCACCAAGCACACCGTCAGCGGCACCCAAAACCAATGGGTCGACGGAAAATACAACTTGGCGGCCACCGCGATGCCGAAACAGAGCGCGAGCCGGCCGGCGGCCGCCACCACCTCGCCGCCAATGGCCGGAACAGTCACGGGGTGCCGTACCATCCGACCGTCGTGACCGTGGCGCACAGCCTCCGCCAGTTCGGTCATACTCTGCTCCAGCGGAGAGGGGTGCGGTGGTGGGCCGCCGGGAATGCTGGTCGCGCCTTCGGTCGCCGTCGTCGACGTCGCGTCCTTCTCTGCGCTGACGACCGTGGTCAGCGCGTCCAGCTGTCGAGCAACGGCGTCGACAGCGCTCACACTCCGCTCTCCGATCAACAGCGCCTCGACACGTTCGGCGTCGAAGATGACTGCGCTGGTCAGCCGCCACGTACGCGACGAATCGATGCCCGGAATCGTCAACTCCGCGATGCGCGTCACCGCGGTTCGGCGCGCGGACTGGCACGCCCCCATGGCCGCCCCGCACCGGTCGCCACCGTCGCGGAGGTCAGCGCTTCGGGCATGGGCCAGGCCCGCCAGGCTGTGCAGCATCTCCTGGAGGGCCAACCGCTGGGGCCGTCGCGGTGCGATCACCATTTCGACGGCCAACAGTGCCGCATAGATGATTCCGCCGACGAAATACAGTGCCAGCGGTATCCACCAATTGGAGATGCTCGAGACACCGATCGCGATCGACGCGATCACCAGAAACTGCATCCCGGCGACCGAGAATGCGGGCCCCAGACCGGCGATCAACCCGCATCCGAGAGCAAGAGCAACCATCACCAGGATCATCGCTGCCCACGGAATGTGCTGCAGGAAACCGAGAACGTATCCGGTGGCTGCGATCGGGGTGGAGATCAGAATGATCGCAAAGTTCAAGCGGTAGGTGCCCGCACGCTCGCCCGCTGCCAAGAGCAGCCCTGCCAAAGCGATCCACATCCCGGTGAGGACGTCGTCGATCAGCACGCCGACGATGAACGGGCCGCCGACGACGATACCGCTTCGAATCATGTGCCCCACCGGCATTGTGGCCGGCTTGAGACGGACCATCTCCCGAATCCACGCAGCCGGATGAGCTCGGGAGACGTCGGCTGTGACGGGAGTTCGCGAGCGCACGGTCACCTCCTCAGGGTGGCAAGCAGCCGATCACCGGAGAATACGAGCGACGAACGGCGTTGAGTCCGGCATGGATGCCAGGACCGCGCTCGAGTGATCGTCGTCGGGGTACACGCGGAGTTCGACCGGCTGATTGTTGGCTTTCATCTGCGCATACAGGGAGAGCGCCGACGGTGCCGGAACATCGGTGTCGCGCAAGCCCTGCCCGAGGAAGATCGGTCGGTCGTAACCCTTATAGGGCGTCGACATGTAGCGGTGGAGAGCCGGTACCAGGCCGGGAAGCGATGCCAAGGGGGCAGAGAACCAGGACGCGACGTGGTCCCCCGCCAGAGCATTCTTCAGGATGGGATAGCAGGTCTCCCGGCCTTCCGCGAGCCGCGCAACACCTTTCGGGGTCATGACCGAACTCACCCGCAGGTCGGGCCGAGCCTCGTCGAGGCCGGCGAGAATGTAGGCCGTATAGGCGTTCAGGCCACCCGGAAGAGCAAAGGGTGGGACCGCAGGACCCAGATTCTGATACAGGTACTCCAAGTTCGCCGGAATCCCAGTGGCCACCACACCTCGATAGTCCAGTTTCGAGCCGGCGCTGAACTCGGTGGCGTAGCGCGCGCCGTTCAATGCTGCAGCCGCGCCCTGGGATTGGCCGATGATCGCCCATCGTGGCGACAGCGGGAGATCCATCCGATGCGAGGCCATGACGGCATCGACGATTGCGTGGGCAGCCGTGACCCCGTTCAGATAGCTCATCAATCCCGGCGTACCCAGTCCCACGTAGTCCGCGGCAACGACTGCGTAACCCTGGTCGAGCCAATGGCCGAGGTAGGTGACGTCGCGGGCGCTCCGTGGAAACGCAGAAGGGGTGCACGCGTCGGCCATCCCGACCGTTCCGTGCGCCCACGAGATCACCGGCCATCCGCCAGCAGGTGCCGACCCCTTGGGAACGAACACCGCACCGGTACTGGTTGCCATCGCACCATGCTGATTCGGGGTCGAGAACTGGATGCGGTAGGCCTCGGCAGCCGCCGGCAGAGTCAGCGATTCGGCCAACGGGACCTGCGCGATCAGTGTCCCCGACCGCCCGGGTATGGGGCCTGAGTAGTCGGTGACGTCGAGCCCCGACCAGTTCGGCGTACCCACCGACACGTCGTCGTCGCCCCGGGCATCACCTGATGTGCCTGCACTGGCGGCCACTGCCAACAGCACTGCCAGCACAACGATCCAGAATCGTGACCTCGCGTTCACTCTCACGGGTCGGGACAGTAGCCGGTTGCGTCTCGAGCGGTGGCCACTGATGAGACTTCCGCGGAGATCTGTCAGCAATCTGCAGGCAACTGGCACGTTTCTTGCGTCGCGAGTTCCCATCTGTGCGTGCTCCAACGCAATCACGTCGCATGAGGTGTGGCACGGGATCGGTGTAACCATTGCCGCACAAGCAACGATGTGAAGGTCGGTGCTGTCCGGGACGTGAAGGAGGAGCGCGCCGATGCCGTATCTCGGCTTGATCTACCTGGTGATCCTCGTGATCGCGCTGATCGACATCATCAACACCGACGACGCGTGCGTCCGCGGCCTACCGAAACTGGCGTGGGTGGCACTCGTGGTGATCATCCCCCTTGTCGGCGCCTTGCTGTGGTTGGCGTTCGGCCGCCCGGCCGCCGATGAGTTCTCCCGCCGTGCTCGTGCCGGAGGCGCCAGCGAGTTCCCCGAATACGACACTCCCGGTCGCTACATTCCGGCCGACCCAGAGGCCGATCGCGAGTTCCTCCAGCAACTGCGCGACCGCGCCGAGCAGCAACGACAGGCCGCGCGAGAACAAGAGCGCCAGAAGCGAGAGCGCAATGACCCACCTCACGACTGACGTGGTCGGCGACCGGAACGTGACGGGTGCGATGACGACCGATCACGCCGCGCGCCCGACGGTGTCCCGCCCATGACATTGACTGCGAACGGCCTCAGCCGGACGTTTGGGCGCCACGTCGCGGTGGCGGGCGCTGACGTCTCGGTGTCAACGGGGTCGATCACCGGGCTGGTCGGGCCGAACGGCGCCGGCAAGACCACTCTGCTGCTCATGCTCGCAGGGTTACTGCGGCCCGATTCGGGCACGATCACCGTCGACGGGACCGAGATCGACGCGCCGCGGCTGCGGTCGATGGTCGGATGGATGCCCGACGTGTTCGGCACCTGGGACAGCCTGACCGCCGGCGAGATCCTGACCACCTTCGGTCGACTGCACGGGCTCTCCCGTGCCGACGCGCGACGTCGGGCCGTCGAACTGCTGGAGTTGGTGCACCTGGCCGAGTTCGCTGACCGGCCCGCCCACGAGCTGTCGCGCGGGCAGAAGCAGCGCTTGGGGTTTGCGCGCACCCTTGTGCATCGTCCGCGCGTACTGCTGCTGGACGAGCCGGCCTCCGGGATGGATCCGCGATCCCGGGTGGAGCTGCGTGATCAGCTGCGCTCGCTGGCCGATTCCGGTTGCGCCGTATTGATCTCGTCGCACATCCTCACCGAGCTGTCGGAGATGGTCGACGACGTGATCATCATGACCGAAGGCCGCACCCGCCCCTCCGAACTGTCGGCGGGACATCGCTGGCGCATCCGAGAGGCGGGGCAGCCCGCAGCGTCGGCGACCACCATGCGCTTCGCCGACGAACAGGTCGCCGCTCAACATCTGACCGAACTGATCACTGCGGGCCGACAGGTCGTCGAATTCGCCCGCGTCGAAACCGAACTCGAGGACGCCTACCTGGCACTCGACGCCGACAGGACGTGACGATGACTGCAACCAGTGAGACGATGCCGACTGCCGGCCCGCCGACGCCGCGCTCCCGACGGTTCCGGCAGTGGTGGACGGTCGTCAGCGTCCTCGTCGGCCTCGAGGTGCGCCAACGGGTACGCACCACCCGCTGGAAGATCACCCTGACGGTGGCGTTCCTAGTCATCTCCGCGGTGGTGTTCGGCTCGATGTTCATCGCGCTGAGCCCGGCGGGCGCCGCCTACCGCGACTGGGCGCAGAACCTGTACACGATCGTGCTGGGCACCCTGCTGTTTCTGGGAATCGTGCTGGCACCCACGTTGACCGCGACCGCGATCAACGGTGACCGCAAGGACGCCACCCTCGCCGTGGTGCAGGCCACCGCGATCAGCAACTGGCAACTCGCCGTGGGCAAACTGATCGGCAACTGGGTGAGCTGTCTGGCGTTGCTGATGGTCGCGCTACCGTATCTGGTGTGGGCGATCGTGGCGGCGCCCTATGGCATCGGACCGGGCATCGTCGGCGTTGTCGTCTGCGCCCTGTTATTCGCCTGCTATTGCGGTATCGGACTGGGGTTCTCGGCGCTGACCTCGCGCCCGGCCGGGTCGGCGGTGTTGACTCAGGCGACAGTGTTCTTTCTGCTGCTGGGACTTCCGGCACTGTTCGGGCTGCTCTACACCACCACTGCACAGGAGCATGAGGTGGTTCGCGCACAGTATTCGTGGCCGGACGAATTTTCCGAACCGGTCCGGACTCCCCCGCCCTGCGCGGATGTCGAGGTGACGGAGACCTTCCATCACACCGAACGCATCTGGTGGCTGCTCGCGCCGAACCCGGCGTTGATCGTGCCCGATATCGTTGCTCCGCACGACAATCCGCAGGTATATGGCTGGGCGTCGGACACCTCCCCGGCCGGCCCGACCCTCGCCGCGCCGGTCGCGGAGATGCTGTCGTCGACGCGCATGGGCCCCTACGTCGATGCACCGAAGTGCGCCGAGCAGACCGTCTACTACAGCAGCTCCGGCGACAACGGGCCGAGCGCGTTCTATCGCGATCAGCGTGCGCACCAGCACGCCCGCGTCGGCGACAGCTGGTATATCGGGCTGCTCATCAACGTCGCGTTCGGCGGGATCGGGTTGATCATTGCGGCGCGACGCCTGCGGGTGCCGGCCGGAAGATTGCCCAAGGGTGTACGCATTGCCTGACGCGCGTATGACCGATGGATATGTGACCTCCTGGATCGAAATGATCGCGTGACGCTCTATACCTAGAGCTGCTACCCTAGCTGCTCTAGGTATAGGAGCTGGATGTTCATCGACAAGGATCTCGTGGCCGCCTCGGCAACCCCGCTGGTGTTGGGGATTCTCGCCGACGGCGAATCTTATGGTTACGCGATTCTGAAACGGGTCAACGAACTCTCCGGCGGCCAGTTGCAGTGGACCGACGGGATGTTGTATCCGTTGCTGCATCGCCTGGAGAGGCTGGGACTGGTGTCGTCGTCGTGGGGTGTCTCGGAGACGGGGCGTCGGCGCAAGCACTATGCGATCAGCCCCGCCGGCCTCGAGATGTTGGCGCAACGTCGTGCCCAGTGGGATGTCGTCGCCGATGCGCTGGATCAGGTGTGGCGCAGTATTGCGCTGCCACCGCCCGCTGAAGGGAGGGCCTGATGGACGCCGGCGCAGAATTGGAATCGCAGATCGGACAGTGGCGCGGGTTCGTCGAACGCCACCAGGCCATATCCGCGGCCGACGTCGATGAGATGGAAGACCATCTGCGCAATCAGATCTCAGACTTGTCGGCAAGCGGCCTGATGGATGACGAGGCGTTCCTGGTGGCGGTCAAACGGATGGGCGACGTCGACTCGATCTCGCGAGAGTTCGCCCGAGAGCATTCCGATCGGCTCTGGAAGCAACTCGTGCTCATGCCCGAGACCGACCGTCCCGGCGATCACCCGGCCCGTCGTGACCTGGTCGCGACGATCGGATTCGCCATCGTCGCCGGAGTTGCCGTCAAGATCGGGTCGACGATCCTGCCCGAGAACGACTTCGCCCGTAACGTCGGCCTTTTCGTGCTGCCGTTCCTCACCGGGTACTTCGCGTGGAAGCGACAGATGAGAGCGCGCACCGCGGCGGCGCTCCTGTTGCCGTTCGCCGTGGCGGCAGTCGTCTTGAACGTGTACCCCTTTGCCGAGGGCGACGCCACGGAGATCATCGCGGCACTGCATGCCCCGATCGCTCTGTGGTTCGTCGTCGGCGTCGCGTATGTCGGCGGTGAATGGCGATCCGACCGCCGGCGGATGGATTTCATCCGCTTCACCGGCGAATGGTTGGTCTATCTGGCCCTGCTCGGCCTCGGCGGCGGGGTGCTGATCGCCCTCACGATCCAGGCGTTCGACGCCCTCGGCATGGATGTCGAATGGGTGGTCGAAGGCTGGATACTGCCGTTCGGCGCGGCCGGCGCGATGATCATTGCGGCCTGGCTGGTAGAGGCGAAACAAGCTGTCGTGGAGAACATCGCGCCCGTCCTGACGCGTGTCTTCACCCCGCTGACGACGGTCATGCTGTTGGTGCTGCTGGTCGCGCTCGCGGTGCGAGGCAGCGTGGTCGACGCCGACCGTGATCTGCTGATTCTGATGGACGCCATCCTGGTGCTCGTCTTCGGCCTACTGCTGTACGCCATCTCGGCCCGCGATCCCCTGCTGCCGCCGGATGTGTTCGACCGTCTGGTATGTGCCCTGGTCGCCAGTGCACTCGCGGTCGATGCGCTCATGCTGGCGGTGATGCTGACCAGGATCACGCAATCGGGTGTCACCCCGAACAAGGTGGTCGGCTTGGGCATGAATGCGGTGCTGCTGGTCAACCTGGTCTGGTCTGCGTGGCTGCTTGTCGGCTTCCTCCGCGGCCGGGTGGGATTCAGCGCGCTGGAACGCTGGCAGACGCGGTATCTGCCGGTCTTCGGGATCTGGGCGGCGCTGGTGGTGGTGGTCCTACCCCCGATCTTCGGTTTCAACTGACCGGTCGGAGCATGCGCCACCTCGACGCACCCCACAGTTCAGGGCACGATGATCGGCGCTGATCCGTCACCGAGCCGCAGTACCCCGAAGTGCCGATGGTCAAGTGTTGCAATCATTCTGGTCTGATAAACCTCGGCCAGCACGATGTTGGATGCATCGGCGATGCCGATCGGGACGTCGGAGTACCGCTCGACAACGGCAGTCGCCGCCGCCAGTCGATCGCGTGGCATCGCGGCGAGCTCCCACGCCCCCGAGGCCAGCTCAGCGAGCACCAGTCGTTCAGCGCGCGAGCCGTGCCGTGTCGACTGTGTTCTGGTGTTTGCTATCACTTACCGAACCCATCGAGAAGCTCACCCACTCGGTCAGCGGCGGGTTCACTCCCGGTGAAGAGCGCACCACGCGGACGAACGGTGTTGCGACTGAGAGCATCGCGGAGCGTTTGGCGCACGACTTCGGCCTCAGGAATCGCCCGGCGACGTGCCTCGAGCTCAATCGCTCGTTTCAAGTCGTCCGGAAGATACAGGGACATCCTCGCCATGCCACTTATGATATGGCCGGTGGCGCCTCCTAGCGGGATCACATAAGTACGTTTGCCTCGGTCGCTACTACAGGGTGTGATCGCCAGACGTCGATCGCACTTCGGCATCTGCGGCGACGCCATGACCGAATGTCTCACAACGCCAGCTCGATGGGCGCCACAGCACACAGAGCGTGACGACGTTGAGCACCAGCATCCCGACGTAGGGCACAGCGAAGACGAGCAGTTCGGGCACGGTGAGTGTCGCCGCCCAGCTCACGTCGTCGTACGGTTGCGGGTCGAACGTAGGCCGCCCGACGCCGGCGATCGCGAACGACCACACTGCGGAAATCCACAGCAGCCCGGCTGTCGCGACCACCCGACCGAGGCGGGGTAGCTCGGTCACCGCCAAGACTCCCAACACTGTGACCGGAATCGCCGGCAGGTAGAACATCGTTCCGAAGATCATCACCAACATCCAGTTGGCCGCCACGTCCAGCGCGGATGACGGATTGGCGTGCTCGTTGAGCACTGCCATGATCGCGAACACGACGATGCAAAGCAGGAGGGGCGCAAGAACCGAACACCACGCCCACCGCCTGATCGAGTGCATGACTCCGATGCTGCCACGACGGAACCGCCACTCGAAGGCAAAATCCGTGCTGAGAGCGCAGGCGCGTCGACGCAGTATCCGATTCACTCGTCGGCTCGTTCCCGACCGGTCGCGGGTGGGATCGACTCGGTGATCATCGCTGACACATCGATGGGCACCGGCTGCGCCGTCGAGTGACGATGAGCTCGAAAGAGCCGTTTGCGGTCGCAGATCCAGATATTCGGACCATCCGCAGCGACCGACCGGGGCTTGTCGACGGACCAGCTGACGTGTGGCGTCAGGGCGGCGGCGTCGAGGATGGTCAACCGCGGCTCTCTGGGCAGCGTCCTGTTCAGGTCGTCCGGCGGCGGCAGCGGCCACCATTGCGTGGCCAGATCATCGGAGTCTCGTCGTGCACGAAACGTCTCGATCCACACGTCGTCATCGACCCCGCCGCCCGTGATGGGCTCTTTGGGTAGGCGATCGGCCGGGCCGAGCGTCAGGTCGTCGTTGACGATCGCCGCCTGCCCGCGGCCGTAGAGGATGCGTAGCGGTGTACCGGCTAAGACCGGCCACGCATGCCGCCCCAACTGCTCGAGGACCGGTCCGACGCTCACCTCCCCCGAGGTGCTGACCCGCACCAGCCGCAACTGTGTGGAGCCTGCCCGGGACAGCAGCACGAAGTCGCCGGTGTGGCGGTCAACGCCCGGGAAGCCGATGGTCTCCGAGTCGGGAAGGTCGACGGGCAGCGGTGGTCGGTCCGGTGCGTAGAGCGTCCACCCCCGGGTCGCGTGGTGAGCGAGGAGCGTCTCGCCGCTGACCGCTGCAATGGCGGCACCGACGTCGGCGACTCGGTACGCTCCCTCCCCGGCGGTGATGCGGTACACCGCTGGTGGCTCCGTCGCCCAACAGCCTGTGGGAGTGGCATATACGCGGCGAAAGTCGGCGGGCAGTCCCGGAAGCACGTATTCGACAGCGTCGTTGGCCCGGGTGTCGATGCGGGCGACCACCGGCAGCTCGGTGTCGGAGACCCACACCGTCAAATCGCCGGCAACGGAGACGTGACCGGGCACGACACGTGGGCGAACGGGCGGCGGTGCAACGTCATCGAGGTCGAGGTCGATCAGGATCGCGGTGTCCCGGTAGCTCATGCCGGAAGCGGTGGCAGTGACATCGTCTCCATGAAAGTGCGGGGCGCGCTGGACGTCTCGGTAGTGGGCCGGTGCCCCGCCGATGACCTCCCACGAGTCGTCGACGGGCCGATAGGCCTCGGAGATGATGCGCACGCGGGTGATGCGGCCGCGCACGCGCCCCGGGTTGTCGACGTTCAAGGCCGACGTGAAGTAGCCGGTCAGCTCGACAGGTCCGGTCAGCGGTCGCGTGCCATGCCAAGTGGCGGTCCAGCCGTCGCCGCGCAGTAGACCTTGCCACATCCAATAGGACACAGCGGATTCGTGATCGTGGTGCTCGAACGGCCCTCGGTCCTCGAGTTCGAGCACGCCACGCACCGTCATGACCTCGGCGTCACGCACACGACGGTTGACGAACGCCGACCCGACTTCGACGAAGCCAACCGGAAAATCGGTGACCGCTCCAACCCGGGGAGGTGCGAGCGCTCCGTCGCCCACGGACATCTCAACGACGCGCACCAACAAACGACGGGGGCGCCTCATGCGCCTTTCTGCAGACTCAGCATGTGGACACGGTAGCACCGAAGTCACGCGGCCGCGTCTGCCCGCTCGGGTGGCGCCGGCGGTCGGTCGGACCCGAGGCACAGCACCCACTCGACCGAAAACGACGCCCAGTCAACGAGAAACGGCGCCCAGTCAACGGAATCTGGCGCCCAGTCGACGGGAAACGGCGCACAGTCAACGGGAACGCACCGCGAAGGGTCTGTCGTCACGCGCGCTGCCCCGGGTGGTCGAGGTCAACGACGCGGTCGGCGACCTGCGCGACAGCCTTCTGGTCGTGCGTAATGATCAGCAGTGACCGGCCCTCGTCGCGGGTGAGTCGGGACATCACATGCAGTACTTGGCGCTGAGACTCGGGGTCCAATCCGGTGGTCACCTCATCGCAGATCAACACCGAGGGGTCGGCGGCCAGGGCACGCGCGATCGCGGCCCGCTGCGCCTCACCACCGGACAGCGTGCCCGGACGGCTGTCGGCCAGAGCCCGACTGAGCGCGACCTGCTCGATGGCACGCAACGCCGCGGCCTGCGCCTGCGCACGGCCGGCCGAGCGCAGCCGCACGGGCGACCGCACGATCTGATCCCACACCGAGCGATAGGGATCGAACGCAGCCTTCGCGTCCTGGAAAACGTAGCCGATCGCGGCAGCATCGGCTTGGGATCGGCGGCTCACCACATCCGGCAAGGGCCGTCCGTCGAGCAGCACCCGCCCTGCCGACGGTGCATGCAGTCCCGCCAACACTCGTGCGGCCGTTGATTTCCCCGACCCGCTTGCGCCCACCAGCGCGACACACTCGCCGGGTTCGACGCGCAGGGAGAAATCCTGCAGGACCGGATGACTCCGATACCCGGCGCTGATGCCCTCCAGCGCCAACCGCGCAACCCCTGCGTCGATGACGTCGCAAGCGGCGATCCGGTGACGTTGCCGACCGCTGCTCTCGCCGCGTCCCGTTGGCTGTCGGCCCGCAACCGCGACGATCCGTCCGTGCTCCATGGTGATGACGTGTGATGCCACCCGCCGCACCGCGTCATGATCGTGGGTGAGCAGCAGCACGGGCAGTCCACGACCGGAGAGGCGTTCGATCTCGGTGAGTACCCCGTCTCGACGTGCCGGATCCTGACCGGTGGTCGGTTCGTCCATCACTAGGCAGTCCGGTGCGGTGAGCAGGGCCAGTGCGATCACCAGACGTTGCTGCTGGCCACCGGAGAGTTGATGCGGATGACGACGTAGCATCGCCGGATCGTCGGAGAAGCCGGCTCGCCGCAGTGCGTCACCCACTGACACGTCCGCGCCTCGACGCCGTGCCGCCTGCTCGACGTCGCGCAGTACGGTTCCGATCCGCAGTGCCGGATTGAGTATTGCCGAGGGATGTTGCGGCACATAGCCGAAGTGCAGCTGCGCGGCGCTTCTTTCACGCCAACTGAGCTGCACACCCGGCCGAGGCTCACCCATCAGGGCCATCGCGGTCGTCGTCTTGCCGCTCCCCGATGCGCCGACCAGAGCGGTGACCCCGTCGGCGGGGATGTCGAGATCGATATCGTCGACGATCGCCCGTTGCGCAGTGCGCGCGGTGAGTCCGCGAATCGAGACGAGAGTCGCTGCCACCGGAGTTGGTCCGGTCACCTGAGTCATGCCGATACCCCCGCGAGGGTTCCATTGCGCGTCTGCTGTCGGGTCAACGAATCGCACAGCAGGTTCACGCCCACCGCCATCGCGATGATGAGTGCAGCGGGAACCAGAACCCCCCACGGCACCAGCGCAATCCCGCCTCGATTGCGATCCACCATGACCGCCCAGTCGGTGCCCGCGGCATCAGCGGTGAGACCGAGAAAACTGGCCGATGCGACCAGATAGATGGCTCCCACGAATCTGAGTCCGGCATCGGCGGCGATGATCGGGACCAGGGTGCGACCCAGATAGCCGATCATCCTGCGCCACCACGACTCCCGTTGCAGAATCAGCGCAGCCATGGCGGGGGTGTGCACTGCACGAAGGGCAGATGCGCGGATCAGTCGGGCCGCATCCGGAAACAACAACAGGGCAACGGTGACCGTCAGCACCACAGTGCTGGCTCCCGACATGGCGACCACGATCAGCAGCAGCATGATCGACGGCAACGACAGCAGCACGTCGAGCGGACGCATCATCATCTCATCGATGAGCCGATGCCGGGAGGCGGCCGCGGTGATCGCCCACGGCACCGCGACGGCGTAGGTCAGCACCACCGCGATCACCGCAATCACCACCAGCGAGCGCCCACCCAACAGGACCTGCGACAGCACATCGCGACCTTCCACGTCGGTGCCCAGCAGCCAGTTCTCGCCCTGAGTGAAGGCCGGGCCACGCTCACCGGGCTCGGCCACCAGCGGACCGGCGAGCGCCACCAACAGCGGTATACCTGCGAGCGTGGCGCCGAGGATCAGTGCAAGTCGATGATGTCGTCGCACAGGACTCACAGTGCTTCTCCGGCCGCCGGATTCAGCTGATAGGCAACGATGTCGGCGACGGTGTTCACCACCACCGTGATCACCGCGAACAGACACACCACCCCCATGAGCAACGGCAGATCGCGGCTGCTGACGGCGTCCACCAACACCTCGCCGAGGCCGCCGATGGCGAAGACGGCCTCGACGATCACCACACCGCCCAGCATCCAATCGGCGATCCGCGCGACATGCTGGGTCGCCGGCGTCAGCGACCCGGGCAGTGCGTGGCGCCAGATGACCCGACGCGTCGAGATACCCAGACGCAGCGAATGTTCGATGTACTCCGAGTCCAGGGTGGTGGCCATCGATGCGCGCACCAACCGCGACAACGAGCACACCGGACGCACCATCAGGACGATGACCGGCAGTACGAGCAGTTCGGGTTGGTCGAGTAGCGAGTCTCCGGCGCCGACCGCGGTAGGGGGAAACCATCCCAGGCCCACCGCGAACACCGAAATGAGCACGATCGCCACGGCGAACTCCGGAGCCGCGTACAACGCCACCGTGGTACCGGTGATGGTGCGATCCAGCCGCCGGCCGCGATGCGTGGCGGCCACCACGCCGATCGCGATGGCCGCAGGGACGGTCAGCGCCATCGCGAGAACCGCGAGCGTCACCGTGGGCCCCAGGGCGTCGGCGAGAATCGCGGTCACCGGGCGCCCAGAGCCCGCCGAGGTTCCGAGATCCCCCTGCAGAAGACCACCGGCCCAATCACCGAACTGGGTGAGCAGGGGCCGGTCGAGACCGAGGTTCTGTCGCAGCGCGGCGATACGGTCGGGATCGGGATCGTCGGCAGCAATGGCCACGGCCGCGTCGCCGGGCAACGCGGAGGCGACCACGAACACACAGCCCACCACCGCCGCGGTCTGCACCACACCCACCGTCAGACGGACGCCCGCGTAGCGGGCGATGTTCATGCGAGCCAGGCCTTGTCGAATCGCGCGTACCCGAGTGTGTTGGTCGGCGCATTCTGTGGCATCCCGCGCAGGTTGGGCGCCATGCCGTGCTGGGCGTCGGAGAAGCCCCACACCAGCAACCCGCCTTCGGTGTAGAGCTGGCTCTGCATGTCCTGATAGGCGCGGTCACGCGTGGCGTCATCGGTGGTCTGACTGGCCGTGGCATACAAGGAGTCGAACTCCGGGCGCCGCCACTGCGTGTAGTTCTTTGTCGACTCGGTGAGCATGCGCTGTTCGATGTGGCTGCCGATGGGCATCGCACCGGACCGGAAGCTCGACAGGACACCCTCATCGAGAGTCCTCGACCAGAACGTCGATCCCTCACCGACGACCACGTTGATGTTCAGGTCCACCTGTGCGGCCTGCTCGGCGAGAATGTTGGCCGCCTCAACGAAGCCGTTGGTCGACGACGTCGTCTGCAGGTCGATGGTGGTGTTGCGCGCACCGGCCCGTCGGATGAGGTCCCGGGCCAGATCGAGATCCTGTTCGCGCTGCGGCAGATCGTCGGCATAGTATTCGAACCCTTTGCCGAACAAGTCATTTCCGACCGTCCCGGTCTCACCGAGGATCGTGGATACGAGTTGGTTGCGGTCGACGAGCGCGAACATCGCCTGCCGCAGTTCGAGGCTGTCGAACGGGGGGCGGTCGACTTTCATCGCGAATGCCGACATCGAACTGTGCGGCGAGATGAGGATCTCGACGCGATCGTCACCGGCGTACGTGCGAGCCGAGGTGACGCTGAGATCGTCGGCGTAGTGCACCTGCCCGCCGAGCAGCGCATTGATACGTGCGGTTTCGTCCGAAGCGGTGAGGATCTCCAACTCGTCAACGTATGCTGCGCCGTCCCAGTGGTCGTCGAATCGGGTGGTGACCAGCGAGCGTCCGGGAGCAAAGGAGACGAAGGAGAATGCACCGGTGCCGACCGGTGTAGCGAAGTCGGTGGTGCCCTCGGGGATGATGTACGCACCGAATGCCGACAGCACCGTGGTGATCTCCCCGCAGGGTTGCGTACAGACCAGTTCGACTGTTCGGTCGTCGATCGCACGAGACCTGGGAACGTCGAGGACCGCGAGTGCTGCGGCGGGTCGCAGCGCGTTCTTCGGGTCGACGATGCGGCTGTAGGAGTAGAGGACATCGGCTGCGCGAACCGGTCGACCGTCATGGAACCTGGCGTCGCGCAGGCGAATCGTCCAGACGGTGGCGTCGGCGTTGGGTTGCCACTCGGCCGCCAGGCGCGGAACCGGAGACAGGTCGTCGCCGAGTTCGACGAGCTTGTCGTACATCGCATTCGACCGCGCGACGTCGACGTAGAGGTTGGACTTGTGGGGGTCGAGAACCTCGTCGGCGCCACCGCCGTTGAAGACGGCCTGAAGTCTGCCGCCGGTCCGAGGAGCCTGGCCGGACGTCGGTGACGAGCTGCTGTCGGTGCCGCATGCGCCCAGCAGCACTGCCCCCGCGGCGGCGGCGCCGAGGCCGAGGAACGATCGGCGGGTGAACGGAGCCGAGATCGCGCGCCGTGCAGAATCCGAATGCTTCATGAATGCCTTTCCTGGTGGGTAGGACGCGGACGGTGCATCGCCGCGCTCATGTGATCGCCTCCGCCACGATGTGCAGGCGGTCCCCGGCCAACGCGGTGCCACCTCGGGCGGGCAATCGTGGCGGATGTGCGGGCCATCCGCCGTCGACTCGGGGTCCCGGAGCGTCAAACATGGTGCGGATGGTGTAGCCGGCGCGCGACAGGTGACCGGCGATCTCCAGCGGAAACAGCAACCGCCACGCCGAGAACTGAACGACGGGTTCGTCATCGGCGCCGTGCCACACCCGACGCCGGCGCAACAGCTGCGAACCGTGGTCGATCCACAATGTGGTGTCGGCGCGCCATCTCTGCCCGGCGGCTTGCACACTGAACTGCGTCGGATGGTCCATGAGGTCGGAGTTCCCCAGGAAGTAGGCGCCGTTACGCATTTCGAGGATCAGGAGTCCGCCGGGCCGCGTATGGGAGCGGCAACGGTCGAGGCAGGCACGCAGGTCATCATCGGTATGGCAATACAGCAGCGAGCTGTCCAGACAGGTGATCGCATCGAAACCTCGAGGTGCCACGTCGAATTCGCGCATGTCCGCCTCGACGAAGCGCACGTCGCGGTGCCTCGAGCGGGCGTACCGCACCATTTCGGCAGAGCAATCGAGTCCGGTGCAGCGGTACCCGAGGCCGCTGAGATAGCCCATGTCGCGTCCGGTTCCGCAACCGATGTCCAACACCGCGGGCGGATATTCCGCATCTGGCGGTGTCGAGGTCGTCAGGTGGGTCCGCATCACGTCGTGCAGGAACCTCCCGGCCGAGTGGTCGTGGTCGGGAAACCTGAGCTCGTACAGTTCCGGGTTGTCCGTCAAGAAGTTGCGTGTCGACTGCGTTGTCATGACACCACCCCCGCGGGCCGGGCCAACAACCCTCGGCGATGCAGTGTCCACACGGCCACCGCCGATCCGAAACCGAGTGCCGCACAGATGACGAGTCCTGGCCAGCCGGACCCCGTGTCGATACCACGGCCGATCGCGATATTGCCGACAGTCGCAGCAATCCCGGAGACGAGGTAGAACATCCCGAAGAGCGTCCCGGACACGCTGGATGACGCGTAGGCCGGTATCAACTCGAGAACGAACGGTTGCGCCACCATGATCCCGGCCTCCAACACCAATGCCGAGGCGATCACCACGACCATCGCCGCGATGCGAGCAGCGACGCTGCCGGCCGACGACCACAGCACCGGCAGTAGGACCAGGAAAGCGGCACCCATCAACGCCAATCCGGCGGTGATGGCGGATCCGCGTGGGGTTCTGTTCGCGAACCAACGAGTCAGCCGCACCTGACACACGAGACTGAAGACCGTCGTACTCAGGAACACCACGGCCACGGCGCCACCCCAGTCGGTGATGCGTTGCGCGAAGACGGGATAGACCAGATACATCTGCGTCTGCAGTGCGAACATGCCGAGCATCGCGAAGGTGAACAACATGAATCGTCGGTTCGACAGCACCTCGCCCCAACCGCCCAGGACGGTGGTCTCCGACGGCGCCACCGGGTGCGGCGGCAGGAACCGGGCCTGCGCGATGGTCAGCGCGGCGAAGACGACGGCGGCAGCCACTGCGGCGACGCGGAAATCCACGAGCAGCAAGGCGCTGCCGATCAGCGGGCCGGACAGTGCGCCGGCCTGGGCGAAGACATTGAACACGGCGAAGGCCTCGGCCCGTCGATCCGGTTCGGCGACAGCGATGTAGGACCGAACCGCCGGGTTGAACAGGGCGCCGGCGAGACCGGAGAGAATCGAGGCGAGCGCGAGCAGCGGCACCGATGTCCCGAAGGCGAACACCGCGAAGCCCACCGAACGCAGTGCGCAGCCCGCGATGATGACTCGATGCGGCCCGAGCCGGTCGGCGGCGGTACCGCCGATCAGAAACATTCCCTGTTGACTGAACGTCCGCACACCGAGAATGAGGCCGGTGACCGCCAGGGACAGACCAAGATCGTCGGTCAGGTGCATCGCCAGATAGGGCACCAGCATGTAGAAACCGGTGTTCACGCCGTACTGGTTGATCACGAGCAGTTGGACCGACCGCGGGAAACTCCGCAGCAGGCTCAGCGTGCCGGCGCTTCGGGTCGGACTCATGGGCATCGCCCCGTCGCGGTCGGATACACCCCGAGGCCGGCCGTGCCGTCAGGCCGAAGCCATCCATCGGTTCCGCCCAAGCCTGTCCACGGGTCGTGGTCCAGCAGAAGATGGCCGTCAAGGTCGCACCATCGCGCGAGCCCTGCCAACTGCGCGGCCGGAGCGATGCTCAACGAGCTACTCGCGAGACAACCGAGCATCACGTCGAGACCTCGCTCGTGGGCGCCGACGGCCAACTCGACGGCGCTGGTCAACCCGCCACATTTGGACAGCTTGATGTTCACCGCGGAGGACAGTCCCACCAGGTCGTCGAGCCCCTCGGGACCATGGATGGATTCGTCGGCGATCACCGGGATGGCGGTGCTGTTCAGCAGTTCCCGCTGCCCTCGGTGGTCGATGGCGGCGAGTGGCTGTTCCAGTGCCACCAGCCCGACGTCTGCGCATTCGGACAGTACGGTGAGTGCCGTCGACACCGTCCACGCTTCGTTGGGGTCCGCGATGAGGTCGACGTCGCCAACAGTGTCGGCGATGGTGGTGAGGCGCTCGATGCTCAGGCGCGCATCGTCGTCGAGCTTCACCTTGAGAGTCCGGAATCCCCGGTGACGCGCTTCGCGGGCGGCATCCGCCATCGCCGTCGGCGAGTCGATTCCGAGAGTTCGGAGGATGGGTATCGCTCTCGGCGCGGTGAGCCCGAATGTCGCTGCAACCGTGTGATTTTGCTGACGCGCGTGCAGGTCGGTGCGCGCTGTGGTGACGGCGGCACATACGGCGGGCGACACCTCAACGACGGTCCGCCACGTCATCGGATCGTCGTCGAGGTGATCACGAACATAATGCAGCTCGGTGTCGATGCGTCGCAGATCCAGATCGGCATAGCGGGAGGTGACGACCTCGCCATATCCAGTGAGCTCGGAGTCGGGGTCGCAGGCGACGACAGTCACGGCGCCTCGCTCGGCCATCGCCCCGCGGCTGATCCGGAACGGCTCGCGCAACCGGAGCGTGGTCGACGTCCATTCGAGAGTCATGTCACCGCCGCCTTTCCTGGTTGTGTCACGCCTGCGGGAGCGCTCGCCGATCCGTGGGCGGGTGCTGATACCGGCACACGTACCGAGCAGCATCGGGTCCAACAGTCGGTCGGGTCGTGGCAGTCGTCGATCTCGTGGGGTGAGCGGCGCGGTGGCCCCAGCAGGCCGCGCCGGTTGCACCACTCGTCGTCGAAGATGTTGTGCAGGTAGCGTTCCGGTCCATCCGGGAAGATGGTCACCACTGTGCCCGGCCAGCGTGCCGCGGCCCAGCCGCTGACGAGTGCGACGGCACCGGTCGACCAGCCTCCGGTGTGGAATCCGTCGCGCGCCAGCGCCCGACAGGCGTGCACAGCCTCGCATGGGCCCACCCAGTGCACCTCGTCGAACAGTTCGTAGCCGACGTTGCCGGGATGCAGGCTGCTGCCCAGGCCGCGCATCATCCGCGCGGTGCCGGGTTGGCCGAAGATCGTCGATCCCACCGCGTCGACGCCGATGAGTCGCAGGTGTGGCCACATTTCGCGCAGTCGGCGGCCGACACCGTTGCTGTGCCCGCCGGTGCCGACGCTGCAGACGAGCACCTCGGCGCGCTCGATCCCCCGGGCGCCGAGGTCTGTCATGATCTCGTCGGCCAGGCCCAGGTAGCCGCGGGCGTTGTCGGGGTTGTCGTACTGGTTGGGCCAGTATGGCTTCTGCGGACCATTCCGGATCTCGTGCACGATGTCCAGACGCGCCTGCTGCCACCCACCCGTGGGGTGGGGACGGTCGACCACCACCAGGGTGGTCCCCAGCGCGGTGAGCAGGTTCCGCATCGCCGGTTCCAGTTCACGGTCCACCACCAGGGTCAGCGGATGGCCCAGTCGCTGGGCAACATAGGCGAGCCCGATTCCCAACGTTCCGCTGGTGGACTCCACGATGGCGGCACCGTCTGCGAGGTCGCCGCGGCTGCGCGCGCCCATGACCATGGACACTGCCGATCTGGCCTTGAGGCCCCCGACCGCGAGGGCCTCGATCTTCGCGTAGTAGCCCGGATGGTCGCGGGGTACCGGTGTGGCGATATGCGCGAGTGGGCTGCAGCCGATCGTCAGAAGGCCGTCGGTGCTCATCGCGGATTCTCCCCGGGATACAGGTACATCTCGCCGCCGTCGCCGGTCAGCCAGAAGAAGGGGTAGGGTTCGGCCGACAACGAATGGACCGCTCCCCCGAGCAACTCCCTGGCCACGGCGCTGCCGCTCTGCGCGAAAACAGTGATCGGTGTTCCCGCAGACGTCGCAGCATCGCACAGCGTGCCGAAGGTGCCGTTGCCCAACATCATTCCCGTGGCCAGCACCGCATCGCAGGTCGGCAACGCCGAGGTGAAGTCGGTGACGATCGGTTCATCCCACTCCGTCCGTCCCCCTCTGAGATCGCACGCGACATAATGCACACCACGTTCTCGGAGGCACGCGAGCAACGAGTTGACCACGCCGACAACCAGGACCCGCTCGCCCGGAACCACCGGGACGAGTCCGGTCACGTGGCGGGCGCGCCGCATCGATCGGAACAGCGAATCGCCCGACGGCAGAGGTAACGCTACGCATCGAGAATCGTCGCGGTGCGGACACGTGTGTGCGAGGTAGGCGTCGAGGACTGCGATTCGGACGGCGCGCGATTCGTGACGGAGGAGCCGCTGGACCGAAGCTCCTGCGCAGTCGAGGACCGTCCCGGGGTCGAGGCTGCCGGGTTCGATCGAGCACGAGCCGACCGCCGTGCCCACCCGGACGCTGAGGACCTGATTCCGGTACTGCTGGTTCCGGCCGGCATGCTGTGCGGCCTGATCGGTGATGAACGCGACCGCTACCGACAGGTCTGCCGGCGGAGCCGAAGCCGGTTCGGTGCAATACTTCTCCATCAACGCATCAACGCAGTGGAGCTTTGCCGGCATCACGCGCGTGTGTCCGCGATGGTCACCTCGAGTCCGGCCAGGAGATCATCGGCCACCCGACGCGCCGCACCCGGCTCGTCGGCGAGGGCGATGATGTTGCCGAGGTAGGAGTTGTTGTTCGCCCCCGATGCGGTGACATGTCCGGGCTCTTTGAAGGTCGCCGACACCACAGCCGGATGGTCGGTGATGGCGTCGGCCCCGTGCAACGACGTCAGCGTGCCCGCCTGGTGTGGCACGAGCATGCTCACCGCCGCGCTGCGTGAACTCGAACGGTGTGCTGAACACACCGAACCGCCCGTCGACGACGGGTCGCGGCCGAGTGCGAGTTCGACTGCTACGGAGGGTAAGTCGATTCGGTCGACGTAGCGAATCAGCTCGGTGATCTGGTTACCGGCCGGTCGTGGATTGATCTCGATGATCCTGGGCCCGTCGCCGGTGAGCCGCAGTTCGGTGTGCACCACCACGTCGTCGAGGCCCAGCGCGGCGATGGCCTGCTCGGCTGTCACGATGAGAGCCGAGCGGTCCTCGGGACTCAGGTGCGCCGGGAACATGTGCCCGGTCTCCACGAACCCCGAGTCTCCGCCGAGGCTCTTGTCGGTGACTCCGAGCGAATGAACCCGGCCTCGATGTACCCAGCTCTCCACGCTGAACTCCGGTCCGTCCAGGAACTGCTCCAGCAGGACGACGGGTTCTCGTTTCTGGCCGCGTGCATTGATGTCGAAGCTGCGCAACTGCGCCACCGCTGCTGCGACGTCGGTCCAGGAGTCGGCTCGCCGCACGAACATTCCGGCGCACAGGTCAGTCGGCTTGACCACCAGGGGGTAACCGATCTCGTCGGCTGCCGCACGCAGAAGAACTTCGTCGTCCAGACCCACGGTCCGGTGACGGGGCCCGACGAGACCCGCGTGATCGAGAGTTACGCGGGTGCGCGCCTTGTCGCAGGCGTCGGCGATCGAGTCCGGGCTGGGGCCGGCCAGCCCCAGTGCGGACGAGATATGTGCGGCGAGGGGCAGGTAGTAGTCGCATGCGGTGAGCACACCGTCGATCCGCAGGTCGGCGTCGATCTCGCGTGCCGCCCGCAACCCGTCGGCAAGATCATTGGTGTCTGCCGTGACCACGGCGCGTCCCGCGAGTAGCGGGTGCATCTCCTCGGGCGGCTGTTGGCGCGCGTAGTGCTCGGGCGCGCGGGTGAGGAAGGTGAACTCCACGCCCAGCTGCTCGATCGCACGCGGCAGGAGCGTCCCCATGGACCCCACCCAGCTTTCCACCAGGAGCAGATGTGGCACCGCGAGTTCCCCTAACGACGTCGACCGATGGAAAAGGAGCAGGCGCTACCTTAACCATAATGACAGTCGTTTTCAATATGAAGCTATGTGTCGAGGAAGGATCCCTCGCTGACCGTCGAGTGCGCTTCTCCCCGTTCGGCGCCCGAGACCTCCGGGCGTCACCAGTCCAGGGGTCTTGCCGCTCAGGGCAGCCGGTTCAACGAGTGGATTTCGACGCCCAACGATGCGATTGCGATCAACGCCGCCAGAAATACCGTCTCCACCGAGGCGCCGACAAAGACGAGGGCGAAGGTCGCGACGAATCCCAGAGTGGCGAGCACTGCGGAGCACAGCCCATCCACTGGACCCCTGTCGCCATTGGACGGGCCGGGAGGGTGCCGCCTCGGACTCCGCGATCCAAACGCGAGGCTCATCGAACGTCCCGAGCGGAGGTAGCCCCCGATGCTCGTCGTGCGTCGTGGGCCGACTGTCGCCATGTGGGGCCCGAAGTCATCACCGACGCCCACCATCGCTCCAAGGGAGAGGGGTCGGGCCACTCGACGACCGGTGGCTGCAAGCTTGATTCACGCGCAGTCATGGTGTCCTCCTTGTCATTCCGGCGGTGAAGCGCTGGCGCGAAACGAACAAGAATTTTTTAGCACTCTTTGCTTCCGAGTGCTAGCGCAATCGGCGATCCAGTGCTATTTATGGAGTCGTACAGCGAATGAGCTGCTCGTCAACGGGTGGCGGGCAGCCTTGGTTCAGGAGGTGAGTGGCTGTGCTTCGTTTTGATCCGTTCAGCGATGTTGATGCGCTTACTCGGGGGCTGATGACCGGTTCGATGACCGGCACCCAGCGGACCCCGCGGTTCATGCCGCTGGATCTGTACAAGGTCGACGATCACTACATGTTGGTGGCCGACCTGCCCGGCGCCGATCCCGGCTCCATCGACATCAGTGTCGACAACGGCACGCTGACCCTGTCCGCGCAGCGCAGCGCGCCGTCGGACGAGGGGGTGCAGTGGCTGAGCAGCGAACGCTTCGCGGGTACGTATCGGCGGCAGCTGTCGTTGGGCGAGGGCATCGACATCTCGCGTATCACCGCCGACTACGACAATGGCGTTCTGACACTGACGATCCCGCTGGCCGAGCGGGCCAAACCGCGAAAGATCGAGGTGGAGGCGAAGGGCAGACCCGAGCAAATCGAGGCTCACGCCCAGTGATGACGCGGTGACTCGGTAACCGGTTGTGCGACAAGGTTTCGCACTCTGGCGTGGGCGGCACGGTCCGCGCACGCCAGAGTGCGAAGCCAAGCTCTCGGTAAGAGCTACTCCGGTGTTTCGTGGGTGACGGCCTTGTAGCCCTGGGCGCCCGCGCGGTCGATCGCCGCCTTCACCACTCCGTAGATCAATCCCTGCAGCGCAGCCGCCGCCAGGACCTCCCTGGTGCTGCGCTGCAGGTCTTTCGGGTTCGGCGCGTCGGGTTCGTCGGAGAACTGCGCCCACACCTTGTTGAACACCGCACCGGCGGCCATACCGCCGAGGATGCTGATGCCGAGCGCGAGTGGTTTGTACAGAGTCTTGGAGACGTTGCTCATGTGACCATTCCTATCGAATCCTGCGGCGGATCACCACAACCGCGCCGACCGCGAGGACCGCTGCAGCGACACCGATCAGGAGCTGCCGGTTGTCGCGGGCGGTCGCGGACGCCGCTTGCACCGTGTGCTCGGCGGCGTCGTGGGCGCGCGCACGCACATCCAGTTTGTCGGTGAGCGCGTCGACGGTCTGGGCGAGCTCTTCGCGCTGCTGCTCGACGGGCGGGTCGTCGGGGGTGGTCATCGTAGGTGCTCCTTCACGGTGTCGACGTCGCGCTGAACGCTGGCGGCGGTGTGTTGCGGTGCCGGCGGTACGGCAGCCTTGGCGCGTTGGGCCCCGATCCCCGCGACCACGGCTCCGATCACCAGCAGCACGGCACCGACGATCACCGCCGACAGCCACGGGTCGACGGCATTGGCCAACCCGATGACGGCCGCCGCCACCATCGTGGCGAGGCCGAAGAACAGCAGCAGCGCACCGGCGCCGGACACTCCGACGCCGACGCCGAAACGGCTGCTCTTGGCCTTCACCTCGTCAAGGGCGTCGCGGATCTCGGTTTTGACCAGCGTCGTGGTCTGATGCTGCAGTCGCTCGACGAGTTGGACGGTCGAGAGTTCTTCGGGCGGTTGGTCGGTCACGGTGTCGCCTCCTCGCTGCTCAGTGGCCACAATCAGTCGTCACGTGCGTCGTCGACCAGCTGCTGCTCGTGCTCGGCGCGCTGCGCGAGCGCGTCGTCGTCGAGGTGCTTGGGCTCCTTGGCGTGCTCGCGATGATCGGGAGTGACGTCCTCGGTGGGAGTCATCACGTCGTCGAGGTCCGGTGCATCGTTCTGATCGGTCATGGCTGTCGGGTTACCACGGGACACGAGCGTGAAACCTGAGGCGCCGGGGCAGAGGGGCGGCCAGGAGTCTCTCAGCTAAGCGGACTACAGTTCCGTTTTAGGTTTGCACCGCTAACGACCAAGGAGCTTTGTCATGTCTGCTGACAAGTCACGCACGAAGGCACTCGACCTGGGACTTCTGACGCTGCGCACCGCCGTGGGCGCCACGCTGTTCGCCCACGGCACGCAGAAGCTGGCGGGCTGGTTCAACGGCCCGGGCATCGACGGCACCGCAGCCGGGATGGACGCGATGGGATTCAAGCCGGCCAAATTGTCGGCGGTCACCGCCGGCGTGAGTGAGGCCGCGGGCGGACTGGTCGCACTGGGTGCGGGTACACGGGTTGCGTCGGCAGCGGGCGCGGCGGCGATGCTGGCCGCCGCCGACGTGCACCGGCCCAATGGATTCTTCTCGCAGAACGGCGGCCTCGAGTTCCCCGCGGTGCTGGGTGTCGCGTCCGCGGCACTCGCATTGACCGGTCCCGGCCGGTACTCGGTGGACGGGCTGCTCGGGCATCGACTCGAAGGTGAACGTGTGGGCGTGCTCGCGCTGGCCGGCGCCGCTGTGGGTGCGGCGGGTGTGCTGTATCGGCGCAAGCAGGCGGTGGCGGCTGCTGCTGCCGCCTAGGCTGCATTCCCGCCGACCCGATTGTGTCGGAGTGCGTTCGTAGCCTGATCACATGAACGCACGATCGTGGCAGCAACTGGTCGAGCAGAGCGTCGCCACTGCCGGGTCATCGAAACCGTGCCCGATCGCGATCAGGTCGCTGCGCTCATGCGGCTGCTGGGAGCCACGCTCACCGGTGCCCTGCTGGTGTTGGAGTACGGGATCGACCGGTTGAGCCCTGAATGGGTCGCTCAGTTGCGAGTTGCGCTGGCGCGCGAGCGGATGCGGGAGTGAGCGTGCCGCGGGTCGGCTTGGGTCGCGCGGGTCGTCGACGGGCCGCGTTCTCCAACAGCACCTGCGGGATCGGAAGCGGCCCGCGGCAAGCCAACGCAGCTGACCGTCACCCGTCGAGCGGTGACCGATAAGGCTGCCGATCACGACGCGTCGCGGCAACGCGATGCGTGACGCTGGGGTGTACCACATCGTCGGCTCGCGGCCGCCGCGTCCGCCAGCCACCCGCGAAGCGCCACGGACTCGCGTTGGGGACGATCTCACCCAACGCCAGGTCGCCGTCGAGGGGCTGACCGAATTTCACACCGAGTATCCGCCGGTACGCTTTCTCGTCGACGCGTATACCCGCAGCGTGCGCTTCGTCGATCATCCACGCCAGGGCGATGTCGGGTAGGCGGCTGTCGTCGCGGCACTGGCCGCCGACGTCGCCGTGCACGCCCGCGAACCACACCTCCTGCACATCTCGATCGGCGGTGGCATCTGCGGCGAATCGGTATTCGGCGAAGGGGCGTCGCCGTTCGTCGATGGCCAGGGCGTGCCGTGCGGTCTGCACGTTGTCGATGTTGGCGGTGAACGGCCAGCGCGCCACCTCGAAGCGGGCGCGAAGATTCAGCCAGCCAACTGATTTGACCGTGTCCCAGACGCCAAGAAAGCGGACCTGCTTGGTGTTGCGGAACGGGCCGGGAAAGTCGGGGTTGCCGAACTTGGCCCGGAAGTCGTTGCGCAACTTCCAGAATTCCCTCTCCGCCGTACGATCCGCAGGTCCGTCGGTTGAGTCGGTGTTCGGCCCCGACCGCGTGTACAGCTTCAGCGCGTAGGGCACCAAATTGACGGCGTCGGCGTGTAACAGCCCGACGGTGCGCAGCATCCCGGTCAATGCGCGCGCCGTGTAGGCGCCGCGGGAGAAACCGAACACGTAGATCTCGTCGCCAGGCCGATACCGCTGACACAGCCAGGTGTAGGCCTCTTCGATGTTGTCGCGGATGCCGAATCCGGCCACCATGCCCGCGAACCGCGTCAGCGCACGACCGGTCTGGGTGACCGCGGCGCGCGACCCCATCGTGCCGACGCCCGGGTCGTAGTAGACCAGCTGGCCGGAGTCCTTGACGCAGGCGTCGAACATCCGTGCCACGTTGGTGAAGCCGGTCTCGGGTTCGTTGGTGGTGCCGTCCAGGCAGATCACCAGCTTGCGCGGTGCGGTCTCATCGGTCATCAGGGCTCCTCCAGATCCCATGCGCTGGGCGGCGGAATGTTGTCGTCGCGGAACTGATGCAGTATCTCCGATGCGGGTCCACGAGGCGGCGGCCGGGTCGAGTCGCCGTCGCTCGGGTCGGCTCGGGTCGCGCGGGTCGTCGACGGGCCGCGTTCCCCGACCTCACCTGCGGGATCCGAATCGGCCCGCGGGAACGGCGTCGACCACGGCCCGTCACGGCGACCACGTCACCCCCACCACCGGAGGCAGTTGCGACTTGCCGTAGCTCTGACCACCCGGACCGCCTCGGGCTTGAACAGGCAGCAGCGATCCTCAGCGGTCTTCCCCGTAGGTATCTTCGGGAATCTCACCCGGCCGATAATTCGGCAGGCGGCCGGCGGGCACGATTGCGGTTGCGCTCAAGGCGGCGAGGAGCAACAGCCCGTACTTCAATGTCGTGAGTCGAGTGTCTTCGTTCACCCGGACCGCTTCATCGATCTGCTCGGGGGTGGCTGTGGTGGCGTCGAGCACCTCACGCAACTCGTCATTGCTGACGAAGTTCACGTTGTCCAGGTTCACCTGCGACACCAGCGAATCGGGCAGGCGCGGGTTGTCGACGACTGCTTGTCCGACACCGATGCTCAGCAGAGTGACCAACAGCGCGCCCATGACCGCGGTGCCGACGGCAGACGCGAGATTCTGCGTGGTACCGCGGATCGAGCCCACGTCACCGGCCAGCTTTTTGGGCGCCGACGTGACCAGCACGTTGAACACCAGCGTCACGAGCGCACCTTGACCGACACCGAAGACGATGAGACCGAAAATGGTCGGCAGCGTCTCCCAATTATTCGACACAACGTACGCCAGCCAGATCAGCGCAGCAGTCGTGAGAACGAACGAGAACACTCCGATCGCCCGCGGCGTGTATCGCTTGTACACGCGCACAACAAGCGTGGCGGTGATGAACACCGTGAGATTGAAGGGCATCATCGCGAGCGCGGTGTCGAAGGGTGTACGTCCCTGCACGATCTGCACGTAGAGCGGCACCGTGAAATTCAGTGCTGCTTCCATCGCCACGACGATGAACATGGCGTAGACCGCCGAGCGCTCGCGCGAACTGCGCAGCACCGACAGGTCGACCAGCGGAACCTTGCCGGCCGCCATCCGCCGTCGCGTCCACATGAAGAACGCCTGCACCAAGACCACGCCCGCGACGATCAGCATGGGCGCCGGGGAGACCCCGGCGATGTCGAAAGGTGCTGCGGGATCGGCGTAGAACGCCCCCCAGTTGTTGAGGTTGTTGAAACCCAGCGTGAGCGACATGATGCCGATGCCGATCAGGATTGCGGCGAAGACGTCGATCGTGATGTCCGGGTCACCGGGCACCGAGGTGAGCGTGAAGCTGAAGATCAGGATGAGAACCGCAAGTGCCAGCACGATTCCGAAGACGGGGCGCCATCCGACCAGCGTGCCCAGCGCACCACCGAGGAAGAAGGCGCTCACCCCCGACACCGCACGAGCCGACCCGAGAGAGCCGATCGCCGTCGCCTGCTGGTCCCCGTGATAGTTCGCGGCGATCAAGGCGACCAACGATGGCACGATGATGGCGGCTGCCGCACCGGCCAACGCCTGACCCGCGATGGCCCAGCCAACGGCGGGCGAAACGATCATCAGGATCGCCGAGCAGGCGAACACACCGACGACGATCCGGAAGATCAGCAGCCAACCGATACGTTGACCGAGTTTGGCCCCCAACATCACCAGGGCTGCGACGACGAGACCATAGACGACGATGGTGGTACTCGCGACGGTCGGCGCGACGTCGAAGTCCTCGACCATGCCGCCCAAGGACACCGGCAGGGCCGCGACGTTGAAGGACATCATGACCTGGGCGAGGAACAACCCGATCATCGGCAACCAAGAGGAGCGGCCGGTCGCGGCAGGCTCCGCGGTCGAGGTGGTCATGTGCAGGCTCCTTGTCTCGGCCAAGTCCTTGGTGTCCGCGCACCCCGCTACCGGCGGCTGACGTGAATACCACCGCGCTCCGAAGGCTACAGACGCGGGAAAGCCGTCGCGTGTCGGCGTGCAGGTTCTCGGCTGCGATGCACGACGTTCTCGCCTCAGCAACTGCGGCGGCGGCATCCCCTCCACGGCGCTGCCGGCACCGACCCGCCAAGATGGACTCATGACCACCGCACCGACCGATCGCACGCTGACGCGTGGCTGGTCGCGCCGCGAGGTCTTGCGCACGCTGTTGCTCGCCGGGTCGGCGACGTTGCCGTTGGCGGCATGCTCGTCGCCGGCGACTGACGGTGAACCCGTCCCCGACCGTCGCTGGGGTGCCTACATCCCGAGCGTCCTACCGGCGAGTGCGTCGTCGCCGTCGCCTATCGATCAGCTCGCCGCGCTGGCCGGCGCGGCCCCCGGGTATCTGCACCGGTTCGCCGCGATCGGCGACAACGCACCGATCGCCGACCTCGACGCGATCGTCGAAGCCGGGGCCGGACCTTTGCTCAGTCTCGAGCCGTGGCAACCCGACGGCGGGATCGAGCAACCGCGGTATGCGTTGTCACGCATCGCATCCGGCGACTTCGACGATGACTTCCGACGCTGGGCGACGCAGCTCGTGGATTGGGGCAAGCCGATCCTGCTGCGGTTCGCACAGGAGATGAACGGAACCTGGTATCCGTGGGCGATCGGCATCGGCGGAAACACAGCCGCTGGGTATCGGGCGGCGTGGAACCGCATGTGGCGCATCTTCGACGACGTCGGTGCCGACAACGTGCGCTTCGTCTGGGCACCCAACGCGCTGACGGCCGCGACCACGGATTTCGCCGATGCGTATCCGGGTCATGGCGTTGTCGACTATCTGGCCGTGGACGGCTACAACTGGGGCGAAGCACCCGGCCACCATTGGCAGTCGGCGCGAGACCTGTTCCCGCCCAGCCTCAGTCGGCTGCGGGAGGTCGGCGGCAACCAGCCGCTGCTGATCACGGAGGTCGGATGCGCCGACGGCCCGTCACCCGAGGCGAAGGCGGACTGGATTGCTGACTTCTTCACGATCGTCGACGCCGAGCCTCGCCTCGAGGCGCTCCTGTGGTTTCAGACCGACAAGGAACGCGACTGGCGATTCAACACGACCCCGGCGAGCACGGCAGCGTTCCGGCAGGGATTGGCGACCATCGTCGATCGCTGAACCCTGCCGGCGCAGAAGCCTATTGCGTGTGCACCACCATCACCGGACACTGCGCGACGTGCAAGACCGACTGGCATGTCGAACCCAGCAGCAGTCCGCGGAAGCCACCTCGTCCACGATTGCCGAGCACCACGAGCGGGGCGTCCTTCGCATGATCGAGGATGCTCTGCGCCGGCTTGTCCACGCTCAGCACGGTTTTCACGTCGACGTCGGGGTACTGCTCGCGTACGTCACGGAGCTGGGTTGCCACCAGTTCCACCGCCTCGTCGTGGAGTTGTTCCCGCGGCGGCAGGTGCCGACCGCCGATGACCTCACCCGACAACGCGCTGTAGGTGTGCACGGCAACCACCGAGGTGTTCAGGGCCTGCGCCTGCCGAAACGCCTCCACCGCCGCCTCATGCGCGACCTGCGAACCGTCCAGGCCCACAACGACGGGGCCCGTCGCCGGCTCCGACGCTTCCACGGACGGCACCACCACGACCGGGCAATCGCCGTGTGCCACCACATAGGTGCTCACCGATCCGAGCAACAATCCCGCGACTCCCCCGCGTCCGCGACTACCCACCACCAGGCACTTCGCCCGCGACGACAACTCCTGCAACAACAGAGCCGGGCGCCCTTCGACGACAGATGCCGTCACCTGCAGCCCAGGCGCCACCTTCTCGGCGAGCGCGGCCGCCTCGTCGACACCCTGGTGAGCCTCGGCGCGCAGCCCGTCGAGAAACGCCTGCGTCGGCACGATCGGCGGGATCTCGAAGGCAGTGACCACGTCCAAAGGGAGCTTCTCGCGTTCGGCCGCGGCTGCCGCCCACCGCGTGGCGACCAGGCCATTGTCCGAGCCATCAACCGCCACGACCATCGAGCCGTCGCCCACAGTCATCAGTCATCTCCTTCTCCCGGGGTGTCCGTTTCGTTCTAGCACTTCTAGTTCACACCGCTGCGACGTTCCAGGTCAGGGCATTTCGTCCCCGGTCTTGTGTGATTCTGATCAAGAGGTTGCGAACATCGAAGATCGGGGTTACTCTCGAATGTACGTTCGAAAGGTCGGTCGGGGGATTCGCAGTGTCGGGTGTCATCTCGCAGGACATCGGTGTCACTTCCGCATCAAGACACTGGTGACAGTGTGAGGGGTCTTGGTGGTGACACTTCTTCATTTGGTTTCCGCCACGCACCGCTATGTGCCTTGCGTTGCGTGGCGCGGTTGCCGATGAGGGGGGG
>NZ_JBITWL010000028.1:0-68155 GCF_044543825.1 Gordonia sp. NPDC062954
CCTGCAAACCCTCGAATGGGTGCAACGGCGCGAGAATCTCGTGGTGTGCGGGCCCGCCGGCACCGGTAAAACGTTCTTCCTCGAAGCGCTCGGCCAGAAAGTGATCGAGGCCGGCATGCCCGTGGCGTGGCTCAGCCTCGAACAACTCGGCACCCTGGTCCGCGCGCACCGCGCCGATGACACCCTGGGCAAGGCCATCGCCAAGATCGTGCGTGCCGAGCTCGTCGTCATCGATGACGTAGGGCTCTTGCCCGTGGGAGCTGATGCCGCAGAGGGCCTGTATCGGGTCGTAGAAGCCGCCTACGAACGCAAATCGGTGGCCGTGTCCTCCAACCTGCACCCGTCGGGTTTCGACGAGCTGATGCCCAAAACGCTCGCCACCGCCACCGTGGACCGGCTGCTGCACCACGCCCACCTCTGCCAAACCAGCGGCGACTCCGTGCGCCTGGCCCAAGCCCTCGCCGGGAAGGGGGTCACCGCCCTGAGCTAACCCATCCCGGTGGCGGACCAGCGGGCAGATTCATGTCCGCCACCGGGCACCCCCTCGTGACCGCCTACGGGCAGTTTCCACGTCCGCCTGTGGGCACTTCCCGCCGGCCCTTGACAGGCGCGAGGCTCATGCTTGATGGCCTGGTGCAATTACTTTCGGTTACAACTCGATGACCTGCGGGGTTGGTGTCGATGATGCATCGCATGAATCATTGATGCATCAGATGAGACGCTCAAGACGCGTTTCGCGTTGCCCGTAGCGCGCACCGGCGACCTGAGAGACTCGGTCACGTGGACGAGATCAGCGATGTTGGTGAGAAAGCGGCGGTCATCCTTCGGACTGCGGGAGTCAAACTCGCCCCTGGCCTCACCGACGCCGAGTTCGATGCAGTCACAGAGCAGCATGGGTTCAGATTCAACCCCGACCACCGAAGTCTGCTTGCGACCGCTTTGCCCGTCGGAGACCGTTGGACCGACTGGCGGAATGGCAATGAAGCACATCTGCGTCAGATGCTCGACTGGCCTGCCCGCGGGATGGTCTTCGACGCACTTCGCCAGGACCCGCCATTCTGGGGCGCTTCATGGGGCCGTCGGCCGGCAGCAGAAAGTGACGTCGAGGCGGTTACGCGGCGTGAGTTGGCAAAGTGGCCACAGCTCATACCGATCTACGGCCATCGGATGACACCTGCAGCTCCCTCGCCGTCTGGGTCGCCGGGTCATACCGATCTACGGCCATCGGATGACACCTGCAGCTCCCTCGCCGTCTGGGTCGCCGGTGTTCTCTGTCTGGCAGACCGATGTCATCTTCTACGGGGCCAATCTCCTCGAGTATCTCGCGAACGAGATGGCTAGGGACGGAAGTCTTCGCCTCTCCCCCAGAAGCGTCGACGTTCCTTACTGGACCAAGTTCGTCGAGGCAGCTAACAGCGCCGACGTGATTTGATCCCTCCGAGATGGGAGGACGGCCGCGAGTGCGTCGTCCCGGCCGCCCACCTCGCCTGAGGTGTTAGCGCGCTCTTCGGCCTTGATCTCGACGGCGTTCTGCCTAAGGACACGCAGTGAACGAATATGCAGTGTTACTAGTAATCCTGACAATACCGAAACATTGTCTGGTTACCCTGACGTCATACGCACACGACCGCCAGCGGCTCGTGGTGGGGCCATGGGACCATCTCAACTTCAGCGGAATCTATCCCGACCGCGATTTCGGACCTCTTGGAAACGCTGACGCGCTTGACCTCACCAGCAATTACGTACGCTTCTTCGATCGGTGGCTGCGCAACGACACCCAGGCGCTGGTGCAAACTGCCCCCGTGCGAATCTTCGTGATGGGGATCGATCAATGGCGTGATGAAGAAGACTGGCCACTTCCAGACACGGATTACACGGACTACTACCTCGACAGCGATGGACAGCGGGCAGAGCGCGCCGGGCGGCTCGCGCCCGAGCACACCACTGCACGCAGCATCCTCGACCGGACGCTCTGTCTTGCCCTGGTGGCAAAGGAGATTAGGCCCGGCATGAGGGGGGTGGAGTGCAAGGGACCGAGCGTGCGAGTTTCGCAGCGAGCAGCAGACGAGCACTTTCGGCGAAAAGTCGTACGAGCCCGCAGGGCCAAGCGCAGCGCAGTCGCGCCCTTGCACGCAGCGCTGGTTCCGCGCTCTCACGGCACGTCTTCCTCGACCCGTATCCTCATGTCCTCCACAATCGTGGCCGCCACTTCCTGCAGCAGCGCAGCTCCTTGGGCCATGCAGCGGGCGAGATCCGGCTCGATGTCGGTTAGGGCGTACACGCGATCGAATCCCGCAGCGCGCGTCTGCTGCCTGGTCAGCGTGCAACGACCAGCGACCGCGACAACCGGAACACCGCGTGCGGCAGCTGCCTTCGTGACCCCGGTCGGCGCCTTCCCGAAGAGCGTCTGGGTGTCGAGATTGCCTTCTCCGGTCACGATGAGATCTGCCTGCTCGACGTGATCGTCGAAGGCGATGAAGTCGAGAAGCCAATCGACGCCTCGGCATGTCTCGGCTCCGAGTGCGGCGATCGCCGCGTATCCCACTCCCCCGCCGGCGCCGGCGCCGGGGGCGTTCACTGCCACTGCGGCACTCGGTCTGCGCTGTCCGAGGACGCGGCTCCATTGCTGCAGTCCCGCCTCCAGCATCTGCTGTTGCGCCAGATCGGCGCCCTTCTGATGGGCGAATACCCGCACGGCACCATCCGGACCGAGCAGAGGGTTGTCGACGTCACGTGCGACGAGAAATCTTGTGTCGCCGATCAATTGGTCCATGGGTTCGAGATCGATGCGATGAAGCGTCGCGAGCGCGGCGCCGCCATGGGTCAGCTCGCAGCCATAGCGATCCAATGCCCTGGCTCCGAGGGCTTGCAGGAGGCCCGCTCCGCCGTCGGTGGAGGCGCTTCCCCCCAGAGCCAGGATCACTGTGGATACCCGGGCCGCCGACAAGGCGTGTGCGATCAACTCGCCCATACCGAATGACGACGCACCCATGGGGTCTCGGCCAGTCGCCGGGAGTTGCTCCAAGCCGACTGTGGCGGCCTGCTCGATCACCACGGTGTCGTCCAGACGCGCATAGCCCACCGCCCGGGGACGTCCAAGGGCATCTTCGGCGGTGGCGCGGACCTGCTGCCAGCCATGGGCGACGAGCGTAGCGACGGTGCCGTCTCCGCCGTCGGCAATCGGGCAGATCGATGTTGTCCAGTCGGGGGCCTGACTTGCGATTCCGGATCGAAGCGCGTGGGCCACTTGCTCTGCGGTCAGCGATCCTTTGAACTTGTCAGGGGCAATGAGTACGCGTGTCACGCGGTTGTCCCGGAGACCCACACTGTGCGGGTATTGGTGAACTCCCGCATCCCGAGGTCGCCGAGCTCCCGACCGAAGCCGCTGCGTTTGACGCCGCCGAACGGGACACGCGGGTCTGATGCCACAAGTGAGTTCACATAGAAAGCACCGCAGTCGATTCGGCGACCGACCCTGACAGCTCTGTCGATGTCACGGCTCCAGATACTGGCCGCGAGGCCGTACTCGGTGTCATTCGCCGTCTTGACTGCCGAATCATCGTCGGACGCCGAGACTAGCGCGGCGACAGGACCAAAGGTCTCCTCGTTGTACACCGGCATCTCAGGGGTCACGTCTGCGAGGACGGTAGGTGCGTAGAAGTTGCCCGTCCGAGCAAGTCGATGTCCACCGGCAAGCACGGTCGCACCCATCGCTACCGACGTGTCGACCTGGCGTTCGATCTGGTCGACGAGATCGGGGCGAGCTAGCGGGCCCATGTCGGTCGCCGGCTCGGTCGGATCTCCCACGGTGATCCGATCCACTCGGTTAAGGAACTCGTGGGTGAAGTCGGCGATGACGCTCTCGGCGACAATGAGCCGTTTGGCCGCGATGCACGTCTGGCCTGCGCACATGAATCGCGACCGCACGGCGTGCATTGCCGCGGTGCCGAGGTCAGCGTCGTCGAGAACGATGAAGGGATCGGATCCGCCGAGTTCGAGCACTGACTTCTTCAGCGCACTTCCGGCCGAACTCGCGACCGCGGCCCCGGCTCTGGTCGAGCCGGTCACCGTCACCGCAGCTACGCGGGCGTCGGCGATGACGCGATCGGATACGGCACCCACGATCGACTCCTCGACCAGAATGGTGCTCAAGAGCCGGAGGTCACCGAAGCCTTCGGCGAAGATGGATTCGATCGCAAGTGCGCAGCCGGTGACATTCGGGGAGTGCTTGAGGATGACGGTATTCCCGGCCATGATCGCGGGCGCGGCGAATCGGAAGAGCTGCCAGAGCGGAAAATTCCACGGCATGATCGCCAGAATCACTCCGAGTGGTTCGTACTCGATTCGCACATTGGCATCGTCGGGACCGGACAGAGGCGTCGCGGCAAGTGCGATCGGACCGTGGTCGGCCACATGGCGGCAGTTCCATGCGCACTTCGCCACCTCCGCGGCCGCCTCGGCGAGGGGCTTACCCATCTCGGCGGTGATCAGTGCGCCCAGTTCGGCGCTGCGGTCGTCAATGAGATCGGCAATACGATGTAGAACCGCGGTCCGAGCGGCGAACGGCTCGTGCTTCCATGTCGCAGCGGTTTCTGCGGCCTCTTCCAGAATCTCGTTGATCTGCGCAGGCGTGTGCGTGGGATAGTCACCGATCGGTTCGAGGGTCGTGGGGTCGACCGTGGTGAGAGTTGAAGTGGTCACGAGTATCCTTGTGTCATTACGGTTTCCATGTTAGATGTCACTACGGTTCGGCGTCCGATGGTCACGCATCTCGGTGTATTGGACCGCGCTCGACGACTCGCATCAGCATGTCTTCGTCGATTCCCTCGGCGATGGTGATCGTGCGTGGTTGTTGCCCGGTGTAACCGAGCAGGTGCCGTACGTCGGGGTGCATGTAGTAGCCGCCGGCGACTGCGAGCGTGATGGCGTCGAGGGCATCAAGGTCCGACCCCGTCAGGCGATCGATGGCGTCAGCGGCGGCCATGGTCATGGTTGCCCCGAATGCCCGCAGGAGGTGGGGCGCCAGATCGGGACGAACGTTCAGCACTCGACCCAGCTGATCGGCGGTCACTGCGACGTCGGAGGCAGCTGGCATACCATCTCCGGCAGGGATCAGATGGTCGGCGATCGAGGTTAGCCAGGCTCGGAACTCTGCAGACCGGAGCAGGTCTGTTTCGCTCAGGTCGGTGGATGCCGTCGTCGACTGTGATGCTGCCGGTGCCGATTGCGTCAGGAATTCACTCATACCGGCACCTTCTCATCCATCCGCTTGCTGATCATGTGTTCCACTGAACGCAGCGCGAGCGCGACGATCGTGCTGGTGGGGTTAACGCCGCCGGAGGTGACGAACACGCTGCCATCGATGATGTGGAGATTCGGCACGTCATGGCAACGGCCGTACTCATCGACCACCGAGGTCGCGGGGTCGTTTCCCATACGCGCAGTTCCGAGTAGGTGCCATCCTGAGTAGCGCATCAGCGACTCCGTGGCGATATCCGTGGCGCCGGCCGCTCGCAGGGACTCGCTCGCCCGTGCGATGTGGAAATCGAGTAGGCGTCGCGAGTTCTCGCTCACCGCATACGTCAGCTTCGGGGCGGGGATACCCGACGAGTCGCAGAGCCGGGAATCGATGGTGACGCGGTTGGTCTCGTCGGGTAGGTCCTCACCGAAGATCCCCCAACTGATGGACCGTCCCAGATGGCGACGGACATGCTGGTGATGTCCTGGGCCCCAGCTGTTCTCACCGGCACGTGTGGGCATGGCGGCGTTGAGCGGTCCTCCAGTAGGTGCCAGACTCCATTTGGCCCCCCGTACGAAGTCCCGATCACTCGAGGTCTCGTAGAACTGATAGCTGGTGATTTTGGCTCCGACGTGGCCTTGCCACGATTCGAGATCGGTGGCGAAATAGCCGGTGACGTTGGCAAAGGGATGAACCATCAACCGCTTCCCGACGAGCCCGCTCGAGTTGGCCAGTCCGTCGGGATGGTGCGCCGAACTCGAGTTGAGCAGAATTCGCGCGGTGCCGATGGCATTGGCGGCCAGGATCACGGCGTCGGCTCCGATGCAGTGCCACCTACCATCGGGATCGACGTATTCCACTCCGGTCGCAAGCCCCGACGGGTTGGTCAGGATGCGGGAGACCCGGGCACCTGTCACGAGGCGCACGCCGCGGGCGATGGCGTTCGGCCAGTGAGTCAGGTCGGTGGATGCTTTGGCCCCTTCTGGGCAACCTTGCATACAAGTGCCGAACTGAACGCAAGGGGTTCGCCCTTTGTAGGGTGCGGACAGCACGGCCTGCGTCGCCGGCCACCAGTGCCAACCGAGTTCGTCATGAGCCCGGGCCATCTTGTGCCCGATTTTGCTTATCGGCAGTGGCGGCAATGGGGGTTCGGCACCGCCGGGGTATGCAGGATCCCCGCCGACACCGGATGCCCCGAAGGCGATATCAGTGCGCTCGTAGAAGGGAAGCAGGTCGCGATAGCTGATCGGCCAGTCATCGGCCACGCCGTCGAGACTCCTTACGCGAAAGTCCGATGGCACCAGACGAGGCCAGTCGCCGGCGTAGAGCACTGTGCTGCCTCCCACGCCAGCGAACATCAACGGCGCGATCGCGGACTCTGTGTCATCGATCGGGTAATCCTCTACGCGATCACGCACATTCGGGCTCGCCGACCATTGCTTACGCGCCTCGAGTTCGTAGGTGATGCGCTGCCCCGGATAGTCGGCACGGTCAGGCCAGTGGCCCTGCTCCAGACACACCACACCGAATCCTCGAGACGCCAGCGCGGCTGCTGCGACACCGCCCGACGCACCGGCGCCGACGATGACGACATCCACGTGTTCCATTTGGCTCCTCTCCGCACCTGCGCCCCGATCGTGAGCTCGACTGTCAGATCAGCGACGGTAAGCGCTTGCCGCTAGCGTACGGGTAGTGCCGTTCTGTGGCAAGGGCCACTCTGTCGCTGTCCTATGACCGGGCCGCCACGTCTGCGGGCACCGGTGACGAGTTCGGGCGACCGGTCAGGAAGACATCGGCGCCGGGCCAGTACTCGCGCGCACGATGAGATCGGCGGGCATCCGCGACTGTTGCGGACCGACCGTGGCGTCGGCACCGACCAGCATCTCCATGGCTCGAGTGCCCATGGCCTCCAACGGCAGCCGCACCGTGGTCAGCGGAACCCGGAGATCCACCGTCATCCACAGATCGTCGAAGCCCACCACGGACACATCGCCGGGAACGTCGCGACCGAGGTCATCATGCAGCGCGGCCAGCGCTCCGACGGCCATCAGGTCGTTGAGCGCAAACACCGCCGACGCCTCCGGAGCCCGCTCGGCCAGCTGGATCATCGCGGAGTACCCGCCATCACGACTGAAGTCGGCGTCGACCACCGCGATGTCGCCGGGCGTGCCGCCGAGTTCGGCCCATGCGTCTGCGAAGCCGGTCAACCGTTCATGCACCGTGGTCAGGTGTGGCGGACCGGAGATGATGCCGACACGGCGGTGCCGGAGGTCGAAGAGGTGGCGCGCCACCTGCGCGGCACCCCGTCGGTTGGCGGGCAGTACAGCGGAATACGGCCCACGATGATCGCCAACGGTAGCGACTCGCCCCCCGCCACGGATGAAACGCTCGAGAGCACTGTTCAAGCGTTCCTGCTGGTCGTCAGCTTGTCGTGGGCTACCGGCCAGTAGCAGCGCGCGCACCCGCTGGGCCTGTAGGCGCTGCACGTAGTCGATCTCGAGGTCATGATCGCCGAAAGTGTTTGCCAGCGTGGTCAGGAGGCCGTGTGTCGACGCAACTCGCATCGCTCCCTTGGCGATCGTCGCGAAGTAGGGGTCATCGACCTCGTGAACGATCAATCCCACCACCGCCGTGGTCGACCGGGCCAGCGCTTGCGCGGGTCCGTTCGACACATAGCCCAACTCTTCGGCCGCTTGCAGGATCCGGGCGGTGCTTGCCGCTGCAACGACACGTTTGCCGCCGTTGAGAACCCGCGAGGCTGTGGCAAGCGACAGCCCAGCTCGCTCGGCAACGTCCTGCAGGGTGATCTCGGATGATCCCATCCTGGCGCTCCTCTCGTCCACGGCCACGATAGCCGCTCACCTGCGTCTCCCGTCTCATCCGGACATCCGCCTGTATGCGATGGAGTCTCCCCTATCGGGGTCGGGGGATGAGTCTTTCATCGCGTGAGTGATCCTTGCCCCAAACGGTTCAGCATGCTTCTATGGAAAGCGCTTGCCATTAGGTTGGAGATACCACAGAGGAGATCGAGCATGACCCTTCCCACCACCATCGGAATCATCATGAACGGCGTATCCGGACGAATGGGATACCGCCAGCACCTGACGCGTTCAATACTGCCGATCCGCGAGCAGGGCGGCGTCCTGCTGTCCGACGGATCCACCAGGGTTCAGGTCGACCCCATTCTGGTCGGCCGGGATGAACGCAAGCTCGCCGACATCGCCGAGCGACATGGACTCACGGAGTACTCGACGGATCTCGATGCCTGCCTTGCCGACTCGCGCTGGGACATCTACTCCGACTTCCTGGTGACCCGGGCGCGCGTATCGGGACTCCGCAAGGCCATCGACGCCGGAAAGGCGATCTACACCGAGAAGCCCACCGCCGAGAGCTTCGACGACGCGCTCGATCTGGCACGACGCGCTGCACGGGCAGGGGTCAAGAACGGTGTGGTCCACGACAAGCTCTACCTCCCTGGGCTGGTCAAGCTCAAACGTTTGATCGACTCGGGATTCTTCGGCGAGATTCTGTCTGTACGTGGAGAATTCGGATATTGGGTGTTCGAGGGAGATTGGCAGGAAGCCCAGCGGCCGAGTTGGAACTACCGCAGCGAGGACGGCGGGGGCATCGTCAGCGACATGTTCCCCCATTGGAGCTACGTACTGGAGTATCTGTTCGGCAGTGTCACATCCGTCTACACGACGACCGCCACCCACGTTCCCACCAGAATCGATGAGAACGGCATCCCGTACACGGCCACCGCCGATGACGCCGCATACGCCATCTTCGAACTCGACAACAACATCGTCGCCCAACTCAACTCCAGCTGGACCGTACGCGTCGATCGCAACGAACTGGTCGAGTTCCAGGTCGACGGCCGGCTTGGTAGTGCCGTCGCCGGGTTGTTCGACTGCCGCGTCCAGCATCGCTCGGTCACCCCACGTCCGACGTGGAATCCCGATCTGCGCGAGACGCGCGACTACCGCGCCGACTGGACCCTTGTTCCCGACAACGCAACAATCGACAACGGCTTCAAAGCACAGTGGGAACAGTTCATCCGCCATGTTGTCGAAGGAGCACCCCATCCGTTCGACTTCGCGTCCGGCGCCCGCGGCGTGCAGCTCGCAGAAGCAGCACTCCGCAGCGCCGAATCCGGTCGGCGTCTTCCCGTTCCGGACATCTCGGTCGATGCGCCGCAGCGTGAGACGGTGGCCCTCTGATGCCGGCGATCCACCTCATCGACGAAGCCGGTACCACACGTCCGCATGAATTGTCGGAGCCCGAGATCGGTGTCACGACCGTGCTTCGGCGGCCCACCTCACGTCGGGTGTATGCCGCGGCACACGTCGTGCCACGGGTCGCCGGGAACAACGTCCCCGACTCCGCCGCCGACATCGACTGGGATTCCACTCTCGCCTTTCGCCACCACCTGTGGTCGTGCGGGTTGGGGGTCGCCGACGCCATGGATACGGCCCAGCGCAACATGGGACTTGATCCGACCGCCATCCGTGCACTGATCACACGCTCGACAGTCGAGGCGAAAGCCGTAGGCGGATCGATCGTGGTGGGAGTCAACACCGATCACCTCACGGATGACGTCGTGTCTCTGCAGGGTGTGGTCGATGCCTACTTCGAGCAGCTGGAGTTCGCCGAGGAACAGGGCGCGGAAGTGGTGCTGATGGCGAGCCGGCATCTGGCCCGGATCGCCGAGGGCCCAGACGACTACCGCCAGGTGTATGGGCAGGTGCTGTCGCGGTGTTCCACCCCGGTGATCCTGCACTGGCTCGGACCGATGTTCGACCCTGCGCTGGCCGGGTACTTCGGTTCGGCCGACACCTCTGTGGCGCGCGACACCGTCGAGCAGATCATCATCGAGAATCAGGAATCGGTGGCCGGGATCAAGGTCAGCCTGCTCGACGGGGCCACCGAAATCGCCCTACGCCGAACGTTGCCCGCAGATGTGTCGGTCTTCACCGGTGACGACTTCAACTATGTGGACATGATCGCCGGCGATGGGGAGTCGCACTCGGATGCACTCCTTGGTGCCTTCGCCACGTGCGCACCGGTTGCTGTCGCCGCCCTCCACGCGCTCGACCGAGGTGACGAGGTGACCTTCCGCCAACTGCTCGAGCCGACCCAGGATCTGGCTCGTGAGGTCTTTGCTCCTCCGACGGCCTTCTACAAGACCGGAGTGGCGTTCCTCGCCTGGCTCAACGGCCATCAACCCGCATTCGTTATGGTCGGCGGCCTGCAGTCGGCACGCAGCCTCCCCCACCTGTCCCGACTGATTCGGTTGGCAGACAACGCAGGTGCCCTGGAGAATCCGGATCTGGCGGCGTCGCGGTGGAACTCTCTGTTGGCTCTTCACGGCGTCGACGTCGCTGCACGGCCTGACGGTATCGGAATGGCGGTCGCGCATGACCATGCATGATCGACTCTCGCTCAACCAGGCGACCATCAAACGCGCCGATCTCTCGCAGGCGCTGACCGCGACCGCGGCCGCAGGTATTCCCTCCATCGGACTGTGGCGCGAACCCGTTCACGACGTCGGCCTGACGACCGCATGCGCGATGGTCGCCGATTCGGGCCTTCGGGTCTCGAGCCTGTGTCGCGGTGGCTTCTTCACCTCCGACGATCGTGGGGAACAGCAGCGGGCCCGCGACGACAATCTTCGTGCGATCGACGAGATCGCCCAGCTGGCAGCCGCAGGTGCCGCAGGATCGGCGCCAGTTCTGGTCCTCGTTGCCGGAGGCCTCCCGGAGGCGTCTACGGACCTTCAGGGAGCACGAGAACGTGCCACCACTGCTATCGCCGACCTCGTCGACGCCGCCGCAGCCGCTCAGGTCACCCTCGCCGTCGAGCCAATGCATCCGATGTATGCAGCCGACCGGGGCGTCATCTCCTCGCTGCGATCCGCGCTGGACATCGCCGAGCATTTCGATCCGACCACGGTGGGCGTGGTCGTCGACGCCTTCCACATCTGGTGGGACCCCGACGTCTACACGCAGATAGCCAGAGCCGGTGCACACCAACGGATCTCCTCTTATCAGATCAACGACTGGATCACTCCGCTCCCAGCCGATGCCCTCCTCTCCCGAGGACTACCCGGCCAGGGACACATCGACCTCCGGGCTCTGACACGTGCAGTCGTCGACGCGGGCTACGGCGGCGACATCGAGGTCGAGATCTTCAACGCCGACATCTGGGCTCGCCCGTTCGACGACGTCCTCCGAGACATTCTCGAGGCCACCTCGCCGATGACCGTCTGAGGTCAGGCGAGACCACGACTTCCTGTATGTGTGGCAGGAGCCGGGCCGCCTCTGCACCTCCCACTGACGAGGAAGCGACTCGTCCATGGCTTTCACCATGATTGGGGCCGAGTTCCGTCCATGACGGAACTCGGCGTCTCGCATTCCGAAGCAGCGAATCGTTGGTGCGAACTCGCCGATTCGGCCCGCGCCATGATCAAAGATGGCCGTCTGTAGTCTGCCCCACTTTGTTTCGAGCCATTGACGTATATCACACACACGGCTATCGTTGCGGCAAGCGCTTACCAACGCGCTTTCCCTCAGGAGTATCAATGAAACCTGCACCCAAGTATCAGGCAGCCATGGTGCTGTATCACCTCGACGAACAGGGGATCTGGGAACACCAGTTGTTCGGCCTTCTCCGTCAGCACTACCCGGCTCGCGATCTCAGTGGGCTTCGTGAGGATCTGGTCGGATTGAGCACGGTGGGGTGGCTGACCACCGAAGCGCTTGCCGAGCACAGCGGTCAGATCATCCGGCGATACCGGCTCGCCGTGAGCGCCCGGCCGCTGATCGAGTACCAGCTCAACCTGAATCGCTATCTTCCCACTGATCTGAGCACGATCCTCGCGACCGGAGGAAACTCATGACCTACCCCAGATCGGCGGTCGATCTCGCCGAACAATCCCGTCTCGGAGACGGCAAGAAGACGCGTATGGGCATGATCTACGCAATTCTTGCCGCACCGTCCCTGGGCCTCGCATTCGGGCTCCTTGGCAGTATCGTGGGCGCACCGCCGTTCAACGCACAGGCACCCACCGGCGCCTTCACCCTCGTTGCCGTGCTGCAGGTACCGTTCGGCGTCCTCGCCATCGCACTGTTCCTCACCGTCACCGGCACGTGGCGGGATACCGGTCGTGTCCTGGGGCACCGCGTCAGCTGGTGGAACCTCTTCGTTGCGGTCGGCGGCTTTGTCGGCGACATCTGTTTCGCCGCCGCGTCGGGATTGATCGGAGGCGCGCTCGCTGGTGCCATCGGCGGCCTCGCCGGCGTGGTCGGTGCGATCGTGGCCGCAACTCTGTATCGCGAACGAATCCTGCGGCCTACCACGCTGATCGGTCTCGTGGCCCTTGCCGTGGGGGTCTGGCTCGCGGTCTCGGGAGGAGAGGTCAGCGCTCCCACACACGGCATCTACTTCACGGTCGGCCTACTCATCATCTTCGGTGGCGTACTCACATGGGGTTTCGAGAGCTTTGCCATCTCCGCAGGCACCGACCTCATGCCGGCGGAGGGCTTTCTCTGGTGGCGCGCCTTCTTCGGCTTGATCATCGCCAACATCCTTCTCTTCGTCCTCTTCCCCGAAGGACGCACCATCGCGGCACAAGCCTGGAGCGACCCGCGACTCATCGCATTCGGAGCAGTCATCGGATTCGGATGGGCCATCTGGATCATCATGGGCTACTACATCGGCATCTCTTATGCTGGCGCGGTCCGAGGAGGGGTACTCACCAATACTCTTGCATTCTTCTTCATATCGTTCTTCTCGCTCACGGTGTACGGCGCACCTTTCAGCGCCATCATCATCATCGGCTCGATCTGCACGGTCATTGGCGCACTCGTGATCGTGACCGAGCCCAAGTCCTACATCGCGCGCATCCGCGGGTGATCTCACCCGACAACACAGAAAGTAATGACCAGAACCATGCAGCCCACTCGGTCGGACACAACACACTTGCCCAGCATCGATCTGGTCGATGAGTACCTGGCCACAGCACGGCGGGCCAAGTACCGTCGCCTACTCGGACTCGTCGCGATCTGCTCGATGCTCCTCACCGTACTGATCGTCATCTTCACCCGAGGCTGGTACGCGGAATCCGGGGGGGGAGTCGGATGGGTGATCTGCGGAATCATCGTCACCATCTGCGCGATCGGCGGAGTCCTCGTCGACATCACTTACCGGAAGGACATCTAGGCTCATGAATAAAACCCATTCCGGGGATTCAGCAACTGTCGATGATTCCGCATCCCCACTTCCGCTCTTGAATGCGAAGCTGTGGGCACTCGGATTTCTCGGTGTTGCGCTGGTCGTGGCGATCACGTTCTCCACCGTGCTCATCGAGTTCATGGCCAATGCGCACTGAGGGGGCCGGTGAGAGGCACACGGTCACATGCCGCACGGTCGAGCAACGACCGTCACCCCACCACCCCCACACACGCACGGGAGGTGGTTCAGTTCCTTGCCCGCTGGGCACCATACGATGGCGGCGACGACGAGATATTCGTCGAGTTCGGCATGCCTCCCGCATCGTTCTACCGACATGCCCTCGAGCTCTTATGTGAACACCCGACCGCTGCAGGCGATCTCAATATCGAGAGACTCATCGGGTACTGCAGGAGGAAAGCTGCGATCGCAAGTCCGCGTGTCCGGGGGTGATCGGACGATACTCTACCGCACGGTGCGACCGATGCGGCAGAGTACCACGGTGTCCCGGTCAGAGTCACTGAGCGATAGCGACGCGAGAGCGTCGGTAGCGAGTTTGATCCGCCATCGTCGTGTCAGTGGGGCGAATCACGCACAATCTGCTCAACGGGGCACTACCCCGATGGGCCTCGCCGATAATGTCGCGTTACGTCAATCCAGCCACGCCTCGCGCAGCGGATGTGTGACTGCCAGGGATGCCCCAGCGGCAGATTTACTCGTTCGATGAGGCGCCCAGGCAAGCAGATACCCGGGCAGCAGGAGGGGCGCATCGCCGGTTGGTTCGTTGAGCAGATCCCGTCGGTCTCGGCATCGGGCGGACACGTGCTCAGACGTCCGCGCGCTCGGTTTCACTGATGCCGCAGTCACCCCAGGCAGCCCTGACCTGCACCGAGTGCCAACACCCGGCCAACTGAAGAGTTAGGGTCCCCAAACTTATTGTTTTGAGGCTCCTACCTGCATAAATACGGGTCCGCGATCTGTTGCGAGGCCGGGTGTGGGCGCCCTAACGTGGCTTCCGTGATCGCTGCCCTGTTGTTGAGTTTCGGCGTGATCTTCGTCGCCGAACTCGGCGACAAGTCACAGCTGATGGCCATGACCTACGCCCTCCGATACCGGTGGTGGGTGGTGCTGCTCGCCATCACCGTGGCCACCACCGCGGTACACGCGGTGTCGGTGTTCTTCGGACACTTCCTGGGCCTGTCCATCCCCACCGACGTGATGTCGATCCTCGCGGGCCTGGCCATGTTGGTGTTCGGCTTGTGGACCATCCGGGGCGATCACCTCGACGACGACGAGTCCACCAAGGCCGAACGGGTGGGCGCATCGGTGTTCTTCGCGGTCATGTCGTCGTTCTTCCTCGCCGAACTCGGCGACAAGACGATGCTCGCCACCATCACCCTGTCGACCAACAACGACTGGCTCGGTGTGTGGATCGGGTCGACCATCGGCATGGTCGCGGCCGATGCGCTGGCCATCGCGGTCGGCTCCCTGCTGGGTCGGCATCTGCCCGAGCGCATCATCGCCCGAGGCGCGGCTGCGCTGTTCTTCGGGTTCGGCGCCTGGCTGTTGTGGGAAGGACTGTCCGACGCATCGGCGGTCACCATCATCGCCACCCTGTCCGCGGTGGTCGTGCTGCTCGGCGTCGGCACCCTCTACCTCCGGCACCTGCGCCGCACCGCAGCAACCGATCCCGCCGACGACGCGGCCGTGCACAGCTCGCGCTGATCGGCGGCGGCCGGCTTCAACCCACCGGCTGGGCGGCGACCGCCTCCGACAGACGCAGCAACGGGGCCGCATCACTCTCGATGTCCGCGCCGCCGGGCACGACGTCGCGGACCGCAGCACGCGGCGTTCCCGCCACCGCATACTCCTCGACGGCAGCCCAGATCATGTCCGCGCGAGCGGCGTCGTCGACGACCTCGAAATCGTCGGTCAGATACGGGCTCAACTGGGTGAGCGCGTCGCGAATCTCCACAACCCGTCGGTGCAGGAGCAGAGCCGGAGCCGGCGCCCCACTGATCGGGAGCACCACTTCGGGAACCGCTTCGGTCACCAGCTCCCAGAGTGGTCCAAGCGCGTCGATCTCCCGTCGATACCGGCGCCGAGACGTGATCGCATGCCACCGCGCGCGCAGCATCGGGTAGCTGATCCCGACGAGGAAGGCGACGACGCCGACGGCCGAACAGACCCCGCTCACGTCGAGCAGCCGGCCCTGGCCGAAGGTGCGTGTCGCCGAACCGATCACGAACACGATCTGCGTCACCGCTCCGGCGGTCAGGGACATCAACCCGATCAGCAACAGGACCAGGGATGTCCGCAGGTATCCCTCGGCCAGTTGGAGAAACCGCCGGATGCTGCGGACACACGCGACGAATCCGTAGGTGAGGTAGCCGCTGGCGATCAGTACGAACACCGCGTACGCGATGTTGCGGGCGGTCCACACCGACAGCCCTTCAGTGCGCAGATCGATCGGGATGACCAGCATCGTGATCTGCAGTCCGATCAGCGCGACGACCAGCGGCACCGCTTCGATCCCGGCCCGGCGTTCGCGTGACGTCGAGCGCCCGGGGAAGAAGAAGACGATGATCAGCGCGGCCACTCCGACGGCGAGCAACCCGTAGAACAGCACCCGCGCCGCCCCGGTGAAGGTCACCGTGTCGATCGCCTCGGTGACGTCGGCGCCGGAGACCACGAAGGCCAGAGTGAGTGCGGCGATGGCGATGGTCATCGCGATCGACTGCAACCCGCCGCCTTCACGCCGGATCTGTTCCAGGCGCCAGCACAAGGCGGCCGTGAACACGACGGCCGCGACTGTGTTGAGGATTCCGACGGCGATCATGGCTACAACCAGCCCTTGTGGCCGCCGAGAAGACGCTGGATGCCCCGCAGGTCGTCGTTGCGCGCGGTCGTGCCGACCACCTCGGTGGCCTCGGCCGCCCAGCTCAGGATCATCGACGCGAGCATCTCGGCCTCCCACTCGCGGTCGTCGGCGTAGCAGGTCCGACTCAATGCATCGGCAGAGTCGTCGTCGGCAGGCGCGGTCAGCGCCGACGCCGACACCGCACCCAGGATCTGATGTCCGGCGATGAGATGACCGAACTCGTGGATGATGATCTGCTGCTGGTGCAGCGGCGACGTATTGGCCTGGTAGAAGAAGTAGTCCGCATCGTCGGCGGCCAGCCACACACCGTTGGGCATACCCACCGGCAGCGGGTGGGCGATCAACCGGATCGGGCGTCCACGCCGAGCCCCGTGCCGGTCACACAGCTGGGTGACGTCCAGCGGCAGGTCGAGGTCGAGGCCCTTCAGCGTGTCGCGACAGAGCAACCTCAGCGCACGATGACTTCGCATGGCTCCCGGAGCGGTGTACGACCCCTGCGGTCAGTTATTGTGCGGCCCGCCGACGACGCGCAGACGGGCGTCCTCCGGGGTCTCGCCCAGGCCCGCCGCGATGACGTCGGGCGGATCCTTCGGCAGTCCTTGCTGCTCGCGCAGCACCTTGATGAGCTCGTTGACGATGGTGACCGAGTCGCTCGACAGACCGGCGAGGCGGAAGGCCGCCAATTGCACGTTGGTGTCGGCCTGCAGACGCATGAGATCGATCTCGTCGCGGGTGCGCTGCGCGGCGCGGTCTTCCAGGAAGTAGTGGACGTCCACGCCGAATGCAGCCGCGATTCCCTCGACCGTGCGGAACGACGGCGACTTGGCCTTACCGGAACGCAGCTGACTCAGATACGACTCCCCGAGCCGGAAACCGCGCTCGGTCGATCGGGCGGCGATCGCCTTGGCGCTGTATGCGCGGCCGTTGGGGCCGGGCACTGTACGGAACAGTTCCTCGAGACGTCGCGCGAACAGTCCCGGATCCACTACTGCAGTGTGTTCGGTGTCGACCGCCCCGGTCCGACGTCCGCCGTCAACAGGCATTTCCGCACCTCGTATAGTCATTGTTCTCCCCGGCAAATTCAAAGTCGTTTGAACTTGCAAACATTAAAGACCCGCGTGCATCGTGGATGCAACGCCCGTTGCGATTTGAACGTACCCGACTACCATCGCCCATGCGTATCACCTGTGGCAACGATGTAACGAATCCTCCCTGTGGCATTATTCACACTCGATCGTGAACAAGATGTGGCGTCGCGAACCGGAAGTTGCCGAGAGGTGAACGGCGGGGTTCAACTCACACCATACGTTGGTGCTTACGTAACCGGATCGGGGGTCGGATGACACATCGTGTTCCAGCAGGTACGCAGCGTCGCCGACGTTCGGTTCCGGTGCTGGCGATGCTCGCGACGTTGGTGGTACTCGGGTCGGCTCTCGGCGCCGGGCTGGCCCTGTCCACTCCGGCATCAGACCGCCCCGACCGCGGCTCGGGGTGGGGCGGCGGCAATCACCACGGGCATGGCCACGGGCACGGGCATGGGCACGGTGATGACGATGACGACGAGGATTCGACGACGTCGGCGACCGCGTCGGGGAGCCAGAGCAGCGCAACCACGAGTCCTGCCACGAGCGAATCCACCAGCACCAGCCAATCAACCAGCACTACGACCAGCGAGTCCACGGGGTCGTCGAGCACCAGCGAATCCAGCAGCGTTACCACCAGCGAATCCACGGAACCGTCGACCACCACCGAGACCACCGACGACGGATCGGTCGTACCGCCGCGCTACACCCCGCGCCCGCCCAGCCGAGACGCGTCACCCGACGTCGATCCGGATGCGGCCGGCACCGGTCGTTCCGGTGGATCGGGGCCGCCTGGCACCGGGAACCCGGCACCGGAGGACACCACTGCGCCGGCGCCGGTTGCGGTACCGACGGTGCCCACAGCAGGCACGGGAGCGGGCGCCGGCGCGAACTCGGCGAACGGTCCGGGCGGGCCGTCGTCGACCGGCGGTTCGGCCGGTGCCGTACCGAACGAGACGGCGTCATCTGAGGATGCGGGTCCGGGCGATTCCGCGCCCATCCCCGACCCGGTCTCGGAGATGGCACCGGCGGCACTCGCCGATCCGGTGGTTCCGGATTCCGACGTGGCGGCCTCGCCCCGACGCATCATGATCGGGCTGGCGCCCGGTGGGCTACTTCTGCTCGGGGCGATGGCGTTGTTGGGCAGCGGGTCGTTCCTGGAGGCGCTGCGGTCGTCGCGGCCGTGATCGGTCAGGCGTCGCGGCCAGCGAGCAGCGTGTCCCGATGCGGGACCGCCGCACGCGCGCCGTCGGTGATCCATTCCCGCAGCACCTTGGTCGCGCGCACGTCGTCCTCGTTGTATTCGAGCAATCGTTCGCGTTGCGTGGGGTCCGGCACCCCGCCGCCGAGGCCCACCGCGTCGCGATACCAGTCCATCGACGCCTCGCCGCTGGCGTCGGCGTCGCGCCAGGTGAATCCGGCGACGGGCGCGACGCGCTTGAGACCTTTCCCGTTCGGGCAGACGAAGTTGCGGCCGACAGCCTCGTAGATGTCGACCCACTCGGCCGACCCGATGAAGGCCTCCACCTCGGCGCGCGACGGCACGCCCGGGGCCCCGGCGAACCGGTCTGCGGAGCCGAGTAACCAGCGGTTCTCAGCCTGCTGCGAATAGCAGTACGCCGCAAAGGACTTCCCGGCCTCGTGGGCGGCGTCGCGCTGCGCGGTCAGCCACGTCCAGAACTCCCCGAACGAGCGGCCCTCGTCGGTGGTGGGCAGCGGTTGCCAGGTGACGAACGGCCGGTAGCGGACCTCGCAGGTCGGGTCGGTGGTGTCGGTCAGCAGCGTGCCCCACATGTAGGCGCCGTGTTCGCCGTAGCTCTCCATGTCGACATCCACCTCGACGTCGGCACGCCGCACCACCGGGGTGTCGAGGCGCCGGATCAACGGGATGCCCTGCAACCAGGCGATGGCAGTGAGTATCGCGTCGTCGAAGCGCGCGTTGCCCGGCCATTCGTCGGGAGGCCCGCCACGGTGCGCGGCCAATTGATCGATCGTGGTGATCCCGGCATCGGCGAGAATTCGGCTCTGGTTGGCGCCCACCACCAGGCTCACGTCGCGGCGCTGTTCCAGTTCGGGTCCGCATCGCTCCCACCACGGGCAGCTGCGGCATTCGCCGATCCGGCGGGGTGTGGTCGACACCTGCTGTTCGGCAATCGCCATGCGGCGGGCGAACACCTCGGCGTAGTCGGTGAGTGCCGAGGCCATCTCGTAGACGACGATGCAGTCGGCGTCGAGACCGATCACCCCGGCACGCAGCCGGGCCGGATCGGATGAGGTGGCAAGCCCGAGCTCGGTCAACATCGCAGTCAGCTGAGCAAGTCGGAGCAGGTCACGTCGCTGATTGCGCCCGTTGCGGGTGGGGTCCGCCGACGGGGACCAGGCCCACACCGGACTGGTCACCGTCACCTTGGGGCCCCCGTTGCCCTGCGCAGCACCGTTGCCGTTCGTGGACTCGTTGCCGTTCGCGGCCCCGCCGCTGTTCGTATCCCCGTCCGCGACGGGGACAGTGCCATCGGTGCCGTTCTTCGCGCCGGCGGTGCCGGTCGGTCGCCGCGGATTCTTCGCCGGATAGCTGGCCCGATGGTTCACGACGATCACCGGTAGGTACCCGTCACCGTCGCGGATCAGCAACTCGGCGTGACCGCGTCGCCCGGCCTCGCGATCGGTCGGCAGCGTCGCGTTCCAGATCCAGGCGGCCCCGGCGGCACACGCCGACAAGGTCTGCTCGGCGCGCGCGGCGTGGGTGGCGTCGGGGTCGATCAGCACCACGGTGCCCGGCGCTTGATCGCTGTGTAGGCCACGGATCATCTCTCGGACGGCGGCACGGTGATCGGCCGCCGCAGCCTTGCGTCGCTGCGCCTCCGGCGTGTCGGGTCGCGATCGCGCCAGGTCGGGGTATGCGTGGTCGAGGTACAGCCGGTGCTCGCATCCCGCGAGATCGCGGGGGTGTAACACCACCCTCACCACTGGTCCGTCCTCTCCCGACATCGCCGATCCGGGTCGTCCGCCACGCGCACCCGTCTGGTTCACGTCGGTTCGCCCCTGTCGAGCCTATGTAATGCTTGTACCGATGCAGTCGACGCCCGCTCGGTGTTTCCCCGACCTCGCCGGTCGGCCGGGCCCCGGGGCACCACACAGGAGGTAGGTCCTAGAAATGGGATTGTTCTCGTCCGACGGCAAGACCCGCGCGCAGCGCAAGGCCGAGGCCAAGGCGATGAAGACCAAGGCGAAACTCGAGGCCAAACTGGAGGCGAAGAGCGCGCGCAAGTCGCAGAAGGCGCTCCGCAAGGCCGAACACAAGTTCCGTAGCAAGGAACTCAAACTCGAACGCAAGAACGCCAAGGCCGCCGGCAAGGCGGAAGCCAAGGCCGCCAAGGCCCAGGCGAAGACGGCCGCCGTCGAAGCCAAGGCCGCGGTAGATGCCCAGCGATTCTCTCCGGCGAGCGTTCGGCGGTATCTCCTCGTCGCCCGACTGGTGTCCCCGATCGTGGTGCCGATCGCCTATCGCGCTGCCGTGGCCGCGCGTGGTCAGCTGACCGCTCTGCAGGCCGGTCGCGCCGGAGTGGCCCCCGACGTGCTGCGCCAGTTCTCCGGACACGGCGCGACGCTACACGCCCGTATCGCCACCACGCGGTCGGCGCTGGAGAAGGTCGCCACCACCGACACCTCCGACGACGCTTCGGCCTTCGTCACCGCGATGGTCACTCGCCTCGACAATCTCGCGATCGCCGTCGACGCCGCCGAGGCGATGCCGGCCTCGCAGCGGCGCACCGCGCACCACTCGATCGAATCCGAACTCGAGGGCATCGAGGCCGACATCCTCGCCCGACTGGGCGTGCACGGTTCGACCCCCAAGGGAGCGTGAGGGAGATGACCGAGCCGGGACCGGCGGACCGTCGAGACGATGACGGTTCCGACGGGGCTCAACCACAGCAGGCTTCGGCAGACGGCACCGTGCCGGATCCGGCCGCAGCCGGGAGCACGCCCGGCGAGCCTGGTCCCGCCAAGCCAAGTCCCGCCGAGCCTGATCCCGCCGAGCAGAGTCCCGCCGAGAAGGCGGCGAAGAAGACACCGGCAAAGAGGGCCGCCGCAAAGAAAGCTCCGGTGAAAAAGGCCGCGGCGAAGAAGGCTCCGGCTAAGAAAGCTCCCGTGAAGAAGGCCGCAGCGAAGAAGGCCGCCACCCGGGACGCGGCGAAGAAGTCGTCCGCCAAGACGGCTGGGGCCAAGAAGGTGCCTGCCACCACGGACGCCGTGAAGAAGGCCGCAGCGAAGAAGGCCCCGCCGGAGACCACACCCGTCGATCCTCCCGTCGAGGAACCCACACCGGGGAAGTCGCAGGCCGATGAATCGGTGACCGCATCTTCGGAACAGCAGTCGAGTCCCGAGCAGAAGTCGAACGCAGGCCAGGCCAGGCATGTGGCATCGCGACCGGCGTCGTCGAAGCCGGGGGCCAAGCCACCGACGAAAAAAGCGTCGACCGGTCCCGCCGGCCGCGCGTCGACGGCACCGGGCGCCCCGCCGTCGCGGCCGTCACCGGCGGTGGTCGACGTGGTGGCCGAATCCGATGCGCAGCGCGCCACTTTCGCCCAGCTGCGAGCGGGAGCACCCACCGAGTTGCCCACCAGAAACCGCGCCGTGCCGATCATCGCGGCCGGCGTGTTCGGGGCGGTGCTGCTGTTCGTGATCGAGATTCTGCGCCGTCGGCGTTGATCGTGACCGCGTCAGGCGCCGACCCGGTCGACGATCGCGGCGGCCACCTCGGCCGGGCGGGCCTCCGGTAACCAGTGGTCGACATCGTGGATGATCCGGAACTCGTAGGGCGCATCCACATAGCTCGACGTCATCTCCGCGGCGACCCGGCCGAGCGCGAAGTCGCCGTCACTCCAGACGTAGGTGGTGGGCACCCGCACGCGCCCGATGCGGCGGTCCGCGCGGCCCCAGAACGGTATCCCCCGGTACCAGTTCAACGCACCGGGTAACGCGCCCGAGGCGACGATGTCGGAGTAGAGCCGGCTCGCGAACGGCTCCGGCAGCCCCATCCGGGCGCCGCCACCTGGAGAGCGAAACAGCTTGGACAGGAACCATTCCGGGAGTTTCGGAAGATTGAAGGCGGCCATGTACCAGGACCGCAGCACCTGCCCTCGCGGCATGGCCCGGACGAACGCGGCGGGGTGTGGCATGGACGCCACGGTCAGCGTCGCGATGCGCTGGGGGTGGCCAGCCGCCACCGCCCAGGCCGCCGCGCCGCCCCAGTCGTGGCCCACCAGATCGACGGTGTCGGCCCCCAGGGTGTCGATCAGTGCGACGACATCAGCGACGATCTCGCTCATGCGGTAATCGCGTCGCGCGGGCGGCCGGGCGCGCGGTGAGTATCCGCGCAGATCGGGAGCAAGGGTGCGTAACCCGTTGTCGTGCAATCGTGATGCCACGCCTTCCCACACTGTCGCGCGCTGCGGGAAACCATGCAGCAGGATCACCGGCGGCCCGTCGATCGGCCCGTCGTCGATCACGTCGAAGACGTAGGGGCCGTTGGCGAACTCGGTGATACGGTCGGTCATCGTCGGCGTCCTTCCCCGGGAATGGCACCGACCCTACCTGCCGAGCGATGGGCAGCAGATCGCCCGCGGCGCGGTTGCGTCGCGGGCGATCGACTTCCGGCGGGTCAGGTCAGCTGGTACACCGTGGTGCCGCCGACCGTGGTGGCCGTGTAGTTCTGCGCCACCCACTCGGCGATCTCGGAGTTGCCGCCGGGGCCACCCTGACCGCCGCCGATGTAGTAGGCGATCTTGCCGTCGTGCACGTACTCGATGAACTGCTCCAGTGTGGGCGCCGGGTCACCGCTCCACCCACCGATGGCCATCACCGCTGTGCCGGTGGCGATCTCGATGCCCGCCGCCGACTGGGAGCCGTTGGTCGCGGCCGACCAGGTGGTGTCGGTGGAGGTCAGCAGTTCCACGAGTTCGGTGTTCGAGGAGATGTCACCCATTCCGCCGGGTCCACCGGCCCCGCCGCGGCCGCCGTCCTGAGTGGTGCCGTCCTGCGCAGCGCTCTGCCTTGCGCCGTCTTGAGTCGTGCCGTCTTGGGCTGCGCCGTTCTGGGTCGCGCCGTTCTGGGTCGCGCCGTTCTGGGTCGCGCCGTCGGGAGTCGTCTGTCCATCCGCCGCGCCGGTCGGCGGGTTGCCACCACCCGAGCCGCCCATTCCGCCGCCCGGTCCACCCATGCCACCTGATTCCATCGAGGTCTGCACCGCGTTCGGGATGGACCCGCTGTGCGGGGTCGCGGCCGTGGCGATCGAGAAGGCCGCGGTGCCACCGAATCCGGCGAGCGCACCGGCGATCACCGCGCCGGCGACCACTTTTCGCCACGCCATCACGCTGCCGACCAGCAGGGCGACGATGCTGATGGCGGCGACCGCGCCGATCAGCCACCGGCACCACACGGGCCCGAAGTCGTTGCGGTTCAGCAAGACGATGGACCAGGCCGCGGCGAGTCCGATCATCCCGGCGAGAGCGAGGCGACCGTCCCACTTGTTACGGCGTCGCCAGGCGAATACCCCACCCATGCCGACGAGCGCGGCGATGGCGGGCGCCAACGCCACCGTGTAGTACGGGTGGATGGTGCCGCTCATGAAACTGAAGATGAGTCCGGTGACCAGGAGCCAACCACCCCAGGCGACGATTGCTCCGCCTTCGACGCGGCTGATACCGCCGGTCGATCGGAAGATCGGGAAGCTACGGACCATCAAGTAGGCCGCGAACACCAAGGCCAGCAACGCAACCGGGAGCAGCCAGGAGATCTCGTTGCCCATCTCCGAACTGAACAGTCGGTTGAGTCCGGTCGAGCCGCCGAACGAACCGCCCGCCTGGCCGCCGCCCATGCCGCCTCCGCCACCGGAGCCACCGCTGATGCGACCGACGCCGTTGTATCCCCATACGAGGTCCATGAAGGTGTTGTCGGTGGAGCCGCCGATGTACGGGCGAGCCGATGCCGGCACCAGGATCGTTGCGAGCACGAACCAGCCCGCCGAGACGATCAACGCCACGGTCGCACCGATCAGGTGGCCGATGCGCCTGATCCAGCCGGTGTTCGCGAACATCAGGTAGGCCAGTCCGAAGGCGGGGAGTACGAGCAGGCCCTGCAGCATCTTGGTGAGGAAAGCGAAGCCGAGCGCGACACCGACCAGCGCCAACCATCGGCCCGAGTTGGTGGCGACCGCGCGGATCAGGGCGTAGCCGGCCGCGACCATCAGCAGCACCAGCAGCGCGTCCGGATTGTTGAACCGGAACATCAGCGCCGCTGCCGGGGTGAAGGCGAGCACGCCACCGGCGATCAGGCCCGCGGCCGTGCCGTGACGCGGGTCGGCGAAGGTGCGGCGCATCGCGCAGTACAGCAGCGCCACAGCGGCCACCCCCATCAGCGCTTGCGGTACCAGCACGGCCCAGCTGTTCATCCCGAACAACCGCACTGACAGCCCGGTCACCCACAGCGAGGCCGGGGGCTTGTCGACGGTGATGAAGTTGGCGGAGTCGAGAGATCCGAAGAACCACGCGGTCCAGCTCTGCGAGCCCGCCTGTGCCGCCGCCGCATAGAACGTGTTGGCGTATCCGCTGGCGGAGAGGTTCCACAGATAGAGCACGGCGGTGGAGACGAGCAGCGCGGTCAGTGCGTACGGGCTCCACCGGACGGCGCGTGTGGGTCGAGGTCGGTCGGCGACGCGGCGGCGACGGCCGCCCGCCGGGGGTGGTGGCTCACCGGGCGTCGATGCCCCCGGTCGTTCCAGCCCGCGTCGCTCCAAGGCTGTGGTCATTCGGGTCCTCCTGTGTCGGATGTGTTGATCCCACACTGGGCCCCGGCCCTCCCGCGCCCCTGGAAGCCGGCTGGGAGAACCCTGTGAACGCCGCTGAACGCCGCCGACTCGGTGGTTCCTCCCCCGGGTATCGTTTCCTCCCCCCCACTGCAACCGGCGGAAGTAGCGATACCCGGGGGAGGAACCGACCGGCTCAGCGGATCAGACGAGCGCGAGCACCCGAGCGGGGCCACCGGTGCCGCCGGCGAAGCGGGGCGCGCCCACGACGACGGTGGCGCCGGCCGCCGGCACCGACGACAGGTTGGCCATCGCCTCCACGGCGTATCGGCCTGCACCCAGGATGGCGGTGTGCGCCCCGACTGCGTCCATCACATCGATGCTGAGTGTGTCGGTGCCGATCGCGACGACGCCGCGTTCCTCGACCAACATCGACACCGCGTCGGCGTCGAAGCCTGGTGCATCCACGCCGCCTCCATGTGGCTGCCACCCGCTGTGCAATGCAACCAGGGCACGACGGGGGATTCGTCCGTGCCTCGATTCATAGGAAGCGATGTCCCTCGCTGTCAACGTGGTACGCCGATCCGTTCGCGCCCGTGCCGAAATGTCGATCACCGCCAACGGCGCCACCAGATCGCGCGCGGCTATCCGATCAACGGTGATGCCGTCGCCGATTTTGTGCGCAGGTGCATCGACGTGAGTTCCGGAATGTTCGGAGAACGACATCCATCTCGTCGCATACCCGCGGTTCCCCGGCCCCACGTGCGATGTCGGTAGTGACACCACGGGCGCGCTCCCCGGCCACAGTGGGAAACCGGCCGACAACACGTGTGTCAGGTCGACGACGCGGCCGGTCGGAGCTGCCGCGGCCGGTCCCGCCGCCGCACCGATGGCGGCGACACCGGCGCTTCCGGCCGCGGCGCCCGCAGTCATACGCAGCGCCGTACGACGTGAGAAGCGACGGGCCTCGTCATGCGCGGAGCGAACCACCTCGTCGTCACACATTGCGTCTCCCCGTCAGTCCGCGAGCCGCACTCGGAGGATGCGGTCGTCCCCACCGTTGTCGGTGCTCACCAACAGTGAACCGTCAGCGTCGACGGCCAGCCCTCGAAGACGCCCATAGGTGTCTTGGATTGCCTTGCTGCTGCGGACCACTCGGTTGCCTGCTTCGTCGAGTGTGACGAACAGTAGGTGCTTTCCTTTCTGCGCGGAGATGACGACTGCGCCGTCGAGGGAGCCCCACCCGTCGTCGGGCAGAAAAGCCAAGGCAGGAGTAGCTATTGTCGGGTAGCCGGAACTCCACACCGGCCCCACTGCACCAGGGACCCGAGTGGGGTCTGTCATGGGCACCGACTCGTCGTAGATGAACGGGGCCCGGTCCGGCTTGTACCCGTAATTGGCGCCGGCGCGCAGGAGATTGAGTTCGTCGTCGGCGTCGGTGCCCTGTTCGATCGCATAGACGCGGCCGGTTCCTGGCTGGACGGCAACGCCCTGCACGTTCCGGTGCCCCAGCGTGAACACCGGACTGGCCGGATCGGGGTTACCCGCGGCCGGTTTGCCGTCCGGCAGGATGTGCAGAACCTTGCCGCCCAACGAGTTCGGATCCTGCGGATTGGTCGGGATCGCATTGTCACCGGTGCCGATCCACAGCGACCCGTCGGCCGCTGCGGTGAGACCGCAACCTGCGTGGCGACCGGAGGCGTTGACCGGAATGCCCGTGAGCACGGTTCGTTCGCGCACCATCGTCGTCCAGTCGGCGCTGACCCGCCACGAGACGATGTTGACGACCTGTCCGGTGTTCGGCCAGGGGAGAGGCAGATTGGCCGCCGATCCGGGGATGCTGACGGCGGCACCGGCGGTGGTTTCGGCCTGACAGGAGTAGACGCGCCGGGTGTCGGAGAATTGCGGGTCGAGTGCCAACCCCATCAGCCCGGCTTCTTTGACCGCGAACAGCTGGGAAAGGTCCGCGCGAACATCTTGTCGCCGACCGTCGGTCATCACCGCCACGAACTGTCCCGTGCGCTCGCCAGTGAGGATGACACCGTCGGGTGCGACCGCAAGATCCCACGGATGGTCGAGGCCAGATGCGACCTGCGACACCGTCAACGGCGGAGCGGCGTCGGCCTGCCCGGCCGTGCACATCCCGGCGACGAGAGTTCCGACGGTCCCGGCGATGATCGCAACGCGGGTCAGGAGGGGGCGTGCTCGTCGGCCGGTCACCGGATCACCGTAACCCGGGAGCTCGCCGCCGCGCCGCATAACGCACGCCCGATCCGAGGTTCCTCCCCCGGGTATCGCTTCTTCCCCCAGCTGCCACCGGCGGAAGTAGCGATACCCGGGGGAAGGACTGCGACGCGCGGGCTAACCTACCGGCCCGGCAGGTATTTCAGCGCGCGCACGGCGTACGGCGTGACGGCGCGGTAGATGCCCTTCGGGATGCCGGGCGCGCGGTCGATGCCGACGAAGCGCTGCTCGGCGACGGTCTGCGGCTCGGTGTACTTGAGGATGCCCTCCTCGCCGTGGCGTCGGCCGACACCCGAGATGCCCATGCCGCCCATTGGTGCGGCGGTGGAACCCCACGCCGCGGCGTAGCCCTCGTTGATGTTGACCGTGCCGGCCCGCAACTGGTCGGCAATCGCGTTGGCTTCGGCGCTGCTACCGGCGAAGACGCACGCGTTGAGTCCGTACTGCGTCGCATTGGCGAGTTTGACGGCTTCGTCCGCGGAGTCGACCGGATAGATCGAGACGACCGGACCGAAGGTCTCCTCAGCGAAGCAGGTCATCTCGTCGGAGACACCGGTGAGCACCGTGGGCTCGAAGAAGAACGGGCCGAGGTCGGCGCGACGTCGCCCGCCGGCGACCACCGTGGCGCCCTTCTCAACCGCATCGCGCACGTGGGCCTCGGCGGTGTCGACCTGCGCCGCCGACGCGAGTGATCCCATGTCGGCGGAGAAGTCATAGGTGGCGTCGAGCTTCATCGCCGACACATACGCCGCGAACTTGGTGGTGAATTCGTCGGCGATCTCTTTGTCGACGTACAGGCGTTCGATGGAGATGCACAGCTGACCCGAGTTCGAGTAGCAGGCGCGCGCCGCCCCTTCGACGGCCTTGTCGATGTCGGCGTCGGCGGTCACGATCATCGGGTTCTTGCCGCCGAGCTCGGCAGAGAAGCCGATCAGTCGGCGCCCGGCCTGCTCGGCCAGCGAGGCGCCCGTCGCCGACGATCCGGTGAACATGACGTAGTCGGTGGTGGCCACGATCGCCTGCCCCACCACGCTGCCCGGCCCGGGTACCACGGCAAACAGCTCACGCGGCAGACCTGCCTGGTACAGCAGGTCGGCGACGGCCAACGCACAGTACGGCGTCTGGCTGTCCGGTTTGATGACCACACCGTTGCCCGCGATCAACGCGGCGACCGCATCGGAGACCGCCAGGGTGAGCGGGTAGTTCCACGGGCTGATGACGCCGACGATGCCCTTGGGCTGATAGCGCACCCGCACACTGGTTGCACCTGGCAGCATCCCCTTGACCTTGCGCTCGGCCAGCGTCTTGGGTCCGGTGGTGGCGTAATGCCGCGCGGTCAGCGCGACGTCCATCACCTCTTCCTGCGCGTAGATGCGCGCCTTGCCGGTTTCGGCCTGCGCGATGTCCATCAGCTCGGCGGCGTTGCGGTACACCAGATCGGAGAAGCGGTTGAGTACCTCGGCACGCTGCTGCGGCGTCTGGGTGGCCCACCCCTGCTGCGCACTGCGCGCACGGGCGACCGCGGTCTCCAGGTCGTCGGCGGTACCGACGGGGATGGTCGCCATCTCGGCGCCGCTGAACGCCTCCAGCACCGGTCGGGTGGGGCGGGCGCCGGCGTCGTCGATCGCGACGAGCTCGGCCAATCGCCGGAAGTAGTCGGGGGTGGGCTTCGGCATGGCGGGTCCCTCAGCTTTCGGTGGTGTCGGACTCGGCGGTCTCGGCAGGCTCGGCGCTCTCGACGATGACGATCCCGTCGTCGTCGGAGTAGACGATGTCGCCGGGGTGGAAGGTCTCGCCACCGATGGACAGCGCGATGTCGCGCTCACCAACTCCGGTTTTGGTGGACTTGCGCGGGTTGGTGCCCAGCGCTTTGACCCCGATCTCCATCTCGCCGATCGCCTTGGCGTCGCGGATCGCTCCATTGACGATGATCCCGACCCAACCGTTGGAGCGGCCGAGTTCGGCGATGATGTCGCCGACGAGCGCGGTGTGCACGGATTCGGCGCCGTCGATGACGAGCACGCCGCCCGGGTTCGACTCACCCAGGATCGACTTGAGCAGCGCGTTGTCCTGGAAGCACTTGACCGTGGTCACCCGGCCGACGAACTCACGGTTGCCGCCGTACTGGGTGAACTGGGTGTCGCAGCTGCGCACGAGGTCGCCGATCTCGTCCACGAGGTCGGCGGTCGGCGTGAAGGTCAGTTCGGTCATGGCCACCAGTTTAGGCAGCCATGCAATTAGGTGTGACGGACAGCCACAGTTACCGCAACCCGGCCGCGGTGCGCGCGCTCGCGCGGTAGCGTCGGCGCACGTGTGCACTGGCGGCGATTCCGCTGCTACCCACCCGCCATCCGACCGATGATCGCGGCGACCTCGTCGGGACGTTGGGAGACGACGAAATGCCGGGCCGGGCTGATGACGTCGACGTGCGCCTCGACGCCCGCGGCGGTGATCAGCGTCTGGGCATAGCGCCGTTGTTTCCACTCCCAGAAGTGCCGCCACCCGGGCATCCGAGGCGACGCGACCACCACGTCGATCGGTACGTCCGGCAACTGATGAGTGCGGCGCAGGTCGCGGAGATCACGATCCATCGTGGCGAAGACGGCATTCTCCGCCAGCAACGCCGTCATGAACCGCGGCTGCCCGAAAACCCGGCCGGCCCACCGCCGCTGGTCGTCGGTGAATCCCTCCGGCGGAGGTGGCACGACCAGGGTCCAGACACCTGCGCTGGGCCACCGATGGACACCCATCGCCGCGGTCACCGATTGCGCCACCCGTACGGCTCGGTGGGCAGCCCGCACGCCCCACCTCGCCGGCACCACCCGCCACGGCGCCAGGACGAACGACCCGTCCACCATCACGAGTCCGGCCGAACGCTCCGGATACACCCGCCCGAACGCTTCGACGTACAGCGATGCCAGCGAGTGACCGACGATCAGGACCGGCCCGCCGACGCCTACCGCGTCGAGCACCATCCGCATCCGGTCGACCTCGTCGAGCAGACCCGGCATCTCGTCCGGCGGCCGCGGACTCGACAGGCCGTAGCCCGGGCGGTCGTATCGGATCACTCGAAAGCCCTGTCGGAGCAACCGCACCGTCAACGCATCGAGGTCGAACCAATTGCTGCCCAATGCGGCCATCAGCAGAACCGACAGGCCCTCGCCCTCGTCGATCACATGAAGTCGATGGCCTCCGACGGGGATGACGATCCCCGCGCGGTCGCCACCATCCGGGCCGTCGGGCATCGGGGTCAGTAGCCCTGCGGCTTGGCCAACGGGAACGCCAACGATTCCCGAATCGACTGGCCGGTGATGAGCATGACCACACGATCCACGCCGACACCGAGGCCACCGGTCGGCGGCATCGCGTACTCGAGGGCCTGCAGAAAGTCCTCGTCGAGTTCCATCGCCTCCGGATCGCCACCCGCGGCGAGCACCGACTGCGCAGTCAACCGGCTGCGTTGCTCGACGGGATCGGTGAGCTCGGTGTAGGCGGTACCCAATTCGACACCCCACGCCACCAGGTCCCAGCGTTCGGCGACACCCGGGATCGTCCGGTGGGCTCGCGTCAGCGGCGACGTCGATGTCGGGAAGTCGGTGTAGAAGGTCGGGAAGGTGGTCCGATCTTCGCCGAGATGCTCGTAGAGCTCCAGCACCACCTGGCCGGCGTCCCAGTCGGGCCGATAGGCGATGTCGAGGCGATCGCAGATCGCCCGCAGCGTCTCCACCGTTGTCTCGGGTGTCACCTCCTCACCCGCACCGTCGGAGACCACCTCGTGCACGGTGCGCACCGGCCACTGCCCGGAGATGTCGACGCGTTCTTCGTTACCGTCGTCGTCGCGGCGCACGATCACCGGTTCACCGTAGGCGGTGGTCGCGGCGTGCTGGATCATCTCGCGGGTGAGGTCGAGCATCTTGCGGTAATCGCTGTGTGCCTCATAGGCTTCCAGGCTGGTGAACTCCGGATTGTGACTGAAGTCGACACCCTCGTTGCGGAAGTTGCGGCCGATCTCGAACACCTTCTCCACCCCACCCACACAGAGCCGCTTCAGGTACAGCTCCGGTGCGATCCGCAGGTACAGGTCGAGGTCATAGGCATTGATGTGCGTCTGGAACGGTGTCGCGTTGGCCCCGCCGTGGATCTGCTGCAGGATCGGTGTCTCCACCTCGAGATAGCCACGCGCCGCGAGGAAGTCGCGCATCGACTTCACCACCACGCTGCGGGTGTTCAACAACTCGCGGCTGCGCGAATTGATGGCGAGATCCACGTAGCGTTGCCGCACGCGCGCCTCTGGATCGGTGAGGCCACTCCACTTGTCGGGCAACGGCCGCAGGCACTTGCCGTTGAACCGCCACGCGTCGATGAGGATCGACAGTTCACCGGACCGGCTCCGGCCCACCACACCGCGGGCCTCGATCAGATCACCGAGGTCGACGTCGGAGCCGAAGTCCGGCGTGCCCGGAATCACCGCGTTCGCCTCGACCAGCACCTGCACCTGCCCGGACCAGTCGTGCACGTCGGCGAAGGCCACCTTGCCGAAGTCACGCAGTCGGGTGACACGTCCGGCGATGGTGACAGTGGTGCCTTCCGGTGCCGCGACGGCCTGCGCGATGGTGTGCGTCGGTGCATCGGCAGGTGGGTACGGATCAAACCCCTGCTCGGTCAACCGATCCAACTTGGCCAGGCGCACCCGCACCTGTTCGGGCCGATGTACCTCGATCGCACCCACGACGGACTCATCGGCCAGTTCGGCGATCAGCTCGTCGAGGTCGACACCGGCGGGAATGGCCGAGCGGCCCTCGGTGTAGTGCCGCGCACGACCGAATCGCGGCAGCCGGACGAAACCCTCGGTGACGATCGCGGCGAGCGCGACCCGCGGCATCATTCGGTTGTCCTCGTAGCACAGAAAGCGTGGCCGCCATTCCGGCCGGTACTTCGCATTGGACTTGTACAGCGACTCCATCTGGAAGAACTTCGAGCCGAACATCAGCACCGAGTAGGTCGCGCGCATCACCGGGCCGGCCCCGATGTCGGCGCCGTGTTCGAAGAACGCGCGGAAGGCCGCGAAGTTGAGGGAGATCTCGGTGACGCCGTACTGCTCGGACTCTCGGGCGAGTTCGGTCACCATCGTCTCGACGAGACCGTTGACCGCACCACGGTCGCGGCGCATCACATCCAGCGAGACGCCGGTGCGGCCCCACGGCACGAAGGACAACATGCCGACCACCTTCTCGTGGTCGGTGCCGGCGTTCTCCACGGCTTCGACGAGCAGACAGTCCCCGTCGAGCGGATCGCCGAGTCGGCCCAACGCCATCGCGAATCCGCGTTCCTCGTCGGTGTCGCGCCAGGCGTCGGCCCGCGCGATCATCTGCGCCATCTCCGACGGCTTCCCGTCGTTCGAGTCTGTGGAGATCTCGGCGTGCCGGCGGATGCGAATGGTGATTCCGGCCCGTTTGGTACGTGTGACCGCTTGGCGGACCGCTTTCATCGCCGGCCCGTTGATGCTGAAGCCACGGGTCGGGATGATCGCCTCGTCGCCGATGTTCAGCGACCCGAATCCGGCGGCGTCGTAGGCGGCAGCCCCGCGGTTGCTGGTTCCCATCGCGGCCGGATGCCACCCGTAGCGCTCACACAGCGCGAGGAACTCGGCGATGGCCTCGCCCCACGAATCGGGGTCGCCGATGGGGTCTCCACCGGCCAACCCCACGCCCACCTCCACCCGGTAGGTGACCGCCGCGCGGCCGTTCGGCGCGAACACCACCGCCTTGTCGCGGCGGGTGGAGAAGTAGGCGAGCGAGTCATCGTCATTGAAGGCGGCGATCTGGGCGCGGATCAGTCGCTCGTCGTCGGCGGTGATCAATGATTTCAGCCTGACCGAGCGGAACAAAACCATCGCCGCGGCGATCAGCGCGAGCGCACCGAACAGGCCCAGCAGTCCGTTCACCGGCGCCAGCGCGTGCCGGCCTTCGAATGCGGGTTCCTGATCAACCGAGCCGAAGGCGACCACCCGATTGATCGCGTACGGCAGCCGGTCAGCGCGGGTCAGGGTGTGCGGGAAGATCCACACCAGCGCCCAGCCGAGCAGACTGCCGATGACGAGTCCGGCCACCAGCACACCGAGCGCCCGCAGCAACGCGCCCCGACGCACGCGGGTGTAGAACTGCCGATAAGTGAGGATCAGATAGGCCAGTGCGGCCAGATCCACGATGATGCCGATCCAGAGGTTGATCCGGTCGGTACCGGTCACCGACAGATCGTCGGCGAGAGCGGGCACCAGATAGATCGCGTTGCCCACCGCGTACAGCGTCAGATACACCACGCAGATCCACCAGGCGATCCGCTTGCGCATGGACAGGGCGAACGCCATCAGCCCCAGCACGAATGCCCACGCGAAACTGGTGTCCGGCAGGGTGATGACGAAGGTGTCGAGATAGTCGCGCGGCACGTGGATGAGCCGGCGGAACCACGGGAACAGGCTCGACAGCAAGGAGACGGCGGCCATGATGCCCAGCACCGTCCCGGCGATGCGTGGCGCAGCTTGGCCGAAGCCCCGCGGTGAACGGATGCGCTCGAGCAGATCTCGCGACCGCCGCTCGGCGGCCGATGGCTCGTGTACGGGTTCGGCGACGACCTCGTCCGGCGCCGGAGTCCGCGGGATGTCCAACGTCATGGCTAAACGTTACGGGGCGGGCTCGCCCATCTGGCCGAGGTTGGGCAATATGTGGACCGTGGACGGATCCGATATCGACGAGGTGCCCATCCGCGACGAGTCGATCCGGTTGGGCCAGTTTCTGAAGTTGGCCAACCTCATCGACTCGGGCGCCGAGGCGAAAGAAGTGATCGCCGACGGCGACGTGTCGGTCAACGGCGAGGTGGAGACGCGGCGTGGGCGCCAGCTCACGCGCGGTGACGTGGTGGAACTCGGTGGCCAGATCTGCCGGGTGACCCGCGGCTGACAGAGGTGTCCGTCAGGTCTGCAGACGGCGCAGTTCGGCCGGGGTGATCAGGCGTTCCGCCTCGGCGGGAAACGAACGAGCGGATCGCGCACGGCCGAATCGACCGGTGATCGAACTCAGCCTGGCTTGGCGGCGTGGACCGGAGGATGTATTGGACAACCTCATGACCAATCACTTCCCTGCTTTACTACCGTGGACTCGCTCTTCATGGTGTCGAACTCGGCTTACTCTAGTCGGTCGACGGGCTCGGCCCAAGCGATATAGCGCGTTCAACAGACGTTGTCTTCGCCACACTCAGACCCTGCCGCCGGGCCGTCAAAGTAAAGCCGTTGCTGTCTGTACGTCGATCATCGCATCGGAATCGTTACGAATTCGGTAGCGACAGGCGAAAATCTGTGAGCAGAAACACAGCTGGGTATGACCGGCGGACGAGCCAGACCATCTCATACCCGGATCACGCCAGTCGGGCGAGATGGTTGTGTGCCCACTGGACTGCCGTCACACCCGGCCGGACCTGAAATGTGGCGTAGTTGCTGTGCGCACCCGACTGCAGGAAGCGATTGAACGAGGTGATCTGCTCGCGGGCCCGCGCATTGCTGAGTTCCTCGACGATCTTGCCGGGCCCGCCCAGGGTGAGGAGTTCGGTGATGATCGCCCCGGCTTCTGCCTGGTACTGCCCGATCTGGCTCGGCGTGGGGTCGCTGGTCTCCGCGAGGTAGCCGACGATGCGGGTGAGGAAGTAATCCTGCGGCACGTTGCAGTAGAGGTCGCCGGGCTCGCAGATGGTGAATGCACGCGGCGACACCCACCCCATGCCGTCCAGTCGCGGTCCCCCGCTGCCCTCCCCGCGCAGGGGCGGGCCGACGAGGTTGTCGCGTGCAGATCTGCGCGGATCGGAGATCAGCACCACACCCGCGACTGCGCTGGGGCGGATCGCCGCGCGCCCGGTGCCGACCTCGGAGGCGAAGTCGCCGGCAGCGTCGGCGCCCTGGCTGTAGCCGACAACCGCAATGCGGGTGCGCGGGCAGCGGTTGAGCATGGTCCGCGCCAAGCCGGTGGTGTTGGCGACGGCCTGTGCCTTCGACTTGCCGTACACCGCCTTCTCCCAGGGGAATGCCGTGGCGTCGTAGCCGACGAACTGCACGGCGGTCTCGGCACCGAGGCCCGCGGTGACATCCCCCAGAATCCCGGGGTTCGTGCCGTCGGCCCAGGTACCCGGTATCGCCAGCACGTAGAGCTTCGGGCAGCCTTGCGGTGCGCCGGCCGCCGGAGCCGTGATGGCCACCGTGGCGCCGATCGCCGACACGACTGTGGTCAACCAGATCATCAACGCGCGCAACCGCATCGTCGTCCCTCCCTCACCCGCCCGGTGCCGCCGGAACCGGGGCCCTGCAACCCGAATCTCGCGGGCCCGAGTCTACTGACCCATCCGCGGTCTCGGGTCGCGCCGAATACTCCTACGACAACCCCCACCGACGCCGCGCGTCGATCGCGCAACAAGGAGTGACCATGGTCGATGTCTCCCGCACCTTCACCGTGCCGCGTCCCCGCGACGAGGTCGTCGCCTACCTGCGCGACTTCGCCAACGCCGTCGAATGGGACCCGGGCACCCAGACGTGTGAGCAGATCGGCACGGACCCGGTCAGCGAGGGCACCCGCTGGCACAACGAGAGCAAGTTGTTCGGTATGTCGACGACGCTGACCTACGAATTGACCGCGGATGCACCCGATCACCTCGTGTTCACCGGCCGCAACAAGACCGCGACATCGGTCGACGACCTGAGCTTCCGCGCCGAAAACGCCACCTCGACGGTCATCACCTATCGGGCGCATGTGGAGTTCAACGGCCTGGCCCGCCTCGCCGACCCGATCGCGCAACTCGCCTTCCAGCGACTCGCCGACACCGTGCCGACTCAGATGACCAGAGTGCTGGCCTCGCGCTGATCCCGCGTCGCGACCGGAAGTTCTCAGACGGGCAGCGGTGCGTTCAGCACCGCCTTGGCCAGTAGTTGTGCATGGCCAGGCAGGGCCGGTCCACGTAGGTTGTCCACGCGCACCACACCGTTGATCACTGCCAACGCCAATTCCACCAGGGCGTGGGCTTCGTCGGACCGCAGTTCGGGCCGGCACGCCTGCACCAGCCGGCGCCACTCGCCGACGTAGTCCTGGTAGGCCCGCGCCAATGCCAGCAGGGCCTCGTCGTCGAGGGCTACGGAGTGCGACAGGCTGACCGCGATGAGATCCCAGTGTGCCTGCGCGAAACGCGCGTAACAGGCCAGCAGGTCGTCGAGCGCCTGGGCGGCGTCCACGCTGCGCGACAACACCTGTCCCAGCTCCAGCCACATCGCCGCGACGGCGCGGTCGAGGCCGCATGCCAGGAGTTCACGCTTGCTGCTGAAGTGATTGTAGACACTCGGGCCGGCGATGCCGACGACGTCGCCGATGTCATCGAGGCTGACGTTGCTGTACCCGTGCACCGCGAACATGGTGATGGCCGCGTTCAACACGGCCTCGCGGCGTGCGACGGGCAGCAGTCCGGCGCCCGGATCCATCGGCACCGGCAGGTCGGTGACCCGAGGCGCCATGTCGGGTGACGAGTCAGGCCGACGCGCGCATTCCACCGCGGCGCGCACTGCCGCAGACAACACGCGGTCCCGGTCGCCGGGCGGCACCGGTAGCGGCCGATGTCCCGGCCAATTCACCATGGCCAGGATCGACCATGCGGCGGCGTCGGCAGGGACCGCATCCGGCGGCGCGTCCTTCGCGATGGCGGCGGCAATCGTCTCGGACACCTCGACGATGCGCACCCGCAGCTCGCTTCGTGCCACGGGGCCGACGTGGCCCTTGTCGCGGCTCCAGAGCGCGTCGAGGGTTTGGGATTGAGCCGCGATACCGACCACGTTGCGCGCGACCTCGAACGGGTCATCGACGCCACGTACCGCCTCCTCGTAACGACACAAGGCCTGGTCGAACGCGGCGAGCAGGAGTTCCTGTTTGTTGCGATAGTGCCGGTACAGCGCGCTGGGCCCGATACCGACTCCCGCAGCGATGTCGCTCATCGCGACCGCGGCGTACCCCGAGGCGCGGAAGAGTTCTGCCGCCTTGATGAGGATTCGTTGCTTGCGGTCCTTGGGCCTGGTGCGTCGATCCACCACCGCATCCGCGGGCAGAGTGGTCATGGCAATCCTGTCGGTCGTGCAGGTGCCCCCAGCGGTGGGGACATCTAACCACCTTGCCATCAGTTCACCACATCAGGAGCGGCCCAGGGCGCGGTGTCGTCAAATTGTCGACTGCGGCGTCGGATGGCGCTTCAGTGTAAAGCCGCACAATCGAGAAGTGGGGGGGGGGGGGGGGGGGGGGGGGGGCGGGGGGGGGGGGGGTGGGGGGGGGGGGGGGGGGGGCGGCGCGCCCCCCCCCCCCCCCACCCCCCCCCCCCCCCCCCCCCCCCCCACCCCCACCCCCCCCCCCCCCCCCCCCCCACTTCTCATGCGTCTGAGCTCAGCGCTGCGCCACCTGGGTGGGCACGATCGGCGCCGGCAGGTCCGAGCGGCCGGCGAGGTAGGCGTCGGCTGCCGCGGCCGCCGAGCGCCCCTCGGCGATCGCCCACACGATCAGCGACTGGCCACGCCCGGCGTCACCGGCCACGAAGACTCCGTCCTGCCCGATGGCCGCGAAATCGTCGTCGCGCTTGATGTTGCCGCGCTGGTCGTATTCGACGCCCATCTTGTCGAGCAGGTCGCCGCGTTCGGGCCCGACAAAGCCCATCGCGAAGAGCACCAGGTCGCATTCCAGCTCGAACTCGCTGCCCTCGACCTTCTCGAAGCGACCGTCGCGCATGACGACCTCGTGGGCCTTGAGGGCGGTGACCTTGCCGTCGCTGCCGATGAACTCCTCGGTGTTGACCGAGTAGACGCGCTCGCCGCCCTCCTCGTGCGCCGACGACACGCGGTACATCAGCGGGTAGGTCGGCCACGGCGTGGACTCGGCACGCTCGATCGGCGGCTTGGGCATGATCTCGAACTGGTGCACGATCTCGGCGCCTTGGCGCAGCGAGGTACCCAGGCAGTCGGCGCCGGTGTCGCCGCCGCCGATGATGACGACCTTCTTGCCCTTGGCGGAGATCTGGCCCTCGACGGTGTCGCCGAGCTGCACCCGGTTGGCCTGCGGGAGGAACTCCATCGCCTGATGGATGCCGTCGAGTTCGCGGCCCGGGATCGGCAGATCACGGCCGATGGTGGAGCCGTTGGCCAGGATCACCGCGTCGAAGTCGGCGCGCAACTGCTCGACGGTGACGTCGACGCCCACGTTCACACCGGTTTTGAAGACGGTGCCCTCTGCCTCCATCTGCGCCAGCCGGCGATCGATGTGGCGCTTTTCCATCTTGAACTCGGGGATGCCGTAGCGCAGCAGCCCGCCGATGCGATCGGCCCGCTCGAACAGTGTCACGTCGTGTCCGGCGCGGGTCATCTGCTGGGCGGCGGCGAGTCCGGCCGGGCCGGAGCCGATGACGGCAACCGACTTGCCGGTCTTCTCCGTCGGCAGCACCGGGGCGACCCAACCGTTCTCGAAGGCGTTGTCGATGAGCTCGACCTCCACCTGCTTGATGGTCACGGCGGGCTGGTTGATACCCAGCACGCACGACGCCTCACACGGCGCCGGGCACAGCCGCCCGGTGAACTCCGGGAAGTTGTTGGTCGCGTGCAGCCGCTCGATTCCGTCGCGCCACCGGTCGTTGTAGACCAGGTCGTTCCACTCGGGAATCAGGTTCCCCAGCGGGCAGCCGTTGTGGCAGAAGGGTATACCGCAGTCCATGCAGCGGCTTGCCTGCGTCTGCAGTTCCTTCTTGTCGAAGTCGGTGTATACCTCTTTCCAGTCCAGCAGTCGCAGCTCGACCGGCCGCCGGTCGGGCAACTCCCGCTCGGTGTGCTTGAGAAATCCTCTGGGGTCAGCCACGTGCGGCCTCCATGATCGCTTCGTTCACGTCTCGTCCGGATCGCTCGGCGTTCTCGATCGCGAGCAACACCTTCTTGTAATCGCGCGGCATCACCTTGGAGAACTTGTCCTTGTTGTTCTCCCAATCGGCGAGTACCGCGGCTGCGACGGGTGAATCGGTCTCGGCGCGGTGCTCTTCGACGATGCCGTACAGGAACGCGATGTCCTCGTCGTCGAGCTCCTCGAGGTCGACGAGTTCGGTGTTCAGGTTGTCGCCGAGCTTGCCGTACGGGTCGTATACGTAGGCGATGCCGCCCGACATGCCGGCGGCGAAGTTGCGGCCGGTGTCACCGAGGACCACCACGCGCCCGCCGGTCATGTACTCGCAGCCGTGGTCGCCGACACCCTCGACGATCGCGGTCGCACCGGAGTTACGAACGCAGAAGCGTTCGCCGACTACACCGCGCAAGAAGATCTTGCCGCCGGTGGCGCCGAATCCGATGACGTTGCCGGCGATGATGTTGTTCTCGGCGACAAATCCTTCCGGTGCATTGCGGGCCGGACGGACCACCAGTCGCCCACCGGACAGGCCCTTGCCGACGAAGTCGTTGGCGTCACCCTCGAGTCGCAGCGTGATGCCCTTGGGCACGAACGCACCGAAGCTGTTGCCGGCCGATCCGGTGAAGTCGATCATGATGGTGCCGTCCGGAAGACCATGCGCGCCATAGGCCTTGGTGACCTCGTGGCCGAGCATGGTGCCGACGGTCCGGTTGACGTTGGTGATCTTGGAGCTGAACGAGACCCGGGTGCCGCTGTCGATGGCTTCCCGGCTCTGTGCGATCAGTTGCTGGTCGAGTGCCTTGTCCAGCGAATGATCCTGCACACCCGAGCAGTAGAGGTCCTGGTTCATGAACGGGGACTCGGGCATCGCGAGCACCGACGACAGATCGAGCTTGCCGGCCTTCGCCGAGCCCCAGTGCGACAGCGCCTTGGTGGTGTCGAGCGCCTCGACGTGTCCGACCGCTTCCTGCAGGGTGCGGAAGCCCAGACGTGCCAGCAGTTCCCGCACCTCCTCGGCGATGAACATGAAGAAGTTCTCCACGAACTCCGGTTTGCCGGTGAACCGTTCACGCAGCAACGGATTCTGCGTCGCCACACCCACCGGGCAGGTGTCGAGGTGGCACACGCGCATCATGATGCAGCCCGACACCACCAGCGGTGCGGTGGCGAAGCCGTACTCCTCGGCACCGAGCAGTGCGGCCACCACCACGTCGCGGCCGGTCTTGAGCTGACCGTCCACCTGGACGACGATGCGGTCACGAAGTCCGTTGAGCAGCAACGTCTGCTGGGTCTCGGCCAGACCGATCTCCCAGGGGGCGCCGGCATGCTTCATCGACGTCAGCGGGGTCGCGCCGGTGCCGCCGTCGTGGCCCGAGATGAGCACCACGTCGGCGTGCGCCTTGGACACGCCCGCGGCGACGGTGCCCACACCCACCTCGGAGACCAGTTTCACGTGAATCCGGGCCTGCGGGTTGGCGTTCTTCAAGTCGTGGATCAGCTGTGCGAGATCCTCGATCGAGTAGATGTCGTGATGCGGCGGCGGCGAGATGAGGCCGACGCCCGGCGTGGAGCCGCGCACCTCGGCGACCCACGGGTACACCTTGTGCGGCGGGAGCTGTCCGCCCTCGCCGGGCTTGGCGCCCTGGGCCATCTTGATCTGGATGTCGGTGCAGTTGGTCAGATAGTGCGAGGTGACCCCGAATCGGCCCGACGCGACCTGCTTGATCGCGCTGCGTCGCCAGTCGCCGTTCTCATCGTGGTGGAAGCGGCGCGGATCCTCGCCGCCCTCGCCCGAGTTGGACCGCCCCTGCAGGCGGTTCATCGCGATGGCGAGGGTCTCGTGCGCCTCGGCCGAGATGGAGCCGAAGCTCATCGCGCCGGTGGAGAAGCGCTTGACTATCTCGCTGGCCGGTTCGACCTTGTCGATCGGGATCGGGTCGCGGTCACCGAAGTTGAAGTCGAACAGGCCGCGCAGCGAGGCCATCTTCGACGACTGGTCGTCGACGAGCTTGGTGTACTCCTTGAACACCTTGTACTGACCGGTGCGGGTGGAGTGCTGCAACTTGAACACCGTGTCCGGGTTGAACAGGTGATACTCGCCTTCGCGGCGCCACTGGTATTCGCCGCCGACCTCGAGTTCGCGGTGAGCTCGCTCGCTGGGCCGGTCGGTGAAGGCCAGCCGGTGGCGGGTGGCCACATCGTCGGCGATCTCGTCGAGGCCGATGCCGCCGAGCTGGCTGTTGAGTCCGGTGAAGAACTCGTCGACGGTCTCCTGCGAGAGGCCGATGACCTGGAACAGCTGGGCACCGGTGTAGGAGGCCAGGGTGGAGATGCCCATCTTGGACATCACCTTGAGAACACCCTTGCCGCCGGCCTTGATGTAGTTCTTCTTGGCGGTGGCGAAGTCGATGTCGCCGAGTACGCCCCGCTCGACCATGTCCTCGATGGACTCGAAGGCCATGTACGGGTTGACCGCGGCGGCACCGAAGCCGACCAGCGCGGCGATGTGGTGGACCTCGCGGCAGTCACCGGACTCGACCACCAGCCCGACCTGGGTGCGCTTGCGCTCGCGCACCAGGTGATGGTGCACGGCCGAGGTCAGCAGCAGCGACGGGATCGGGGCGAGCTTCTCGTCGGACTCCCGATCCGACAGCACGATGATCGACACGCCGTCTTCGATGGCGGCGCTGACTTTGGTGCGGATCTCGTCGAGGGCACGGCGCAGGCCTGCACCACCCTCGGAGACCTCGTAGAGGCCGTGGATGTGTGCGCTGCGGAAGTCCGGCAGGTCGCCGTTGTCGCCGACGTTGACCAGTTTGGCCAGGGTGTCGTTGTCGAGCACCGGTTCGGGCAGCACGATCTGCCGGCAGGACTCCGGTCCCGGGTGCAACAGGTCGGCCTCACGGCCGATGGTGCCGCCGACGCTGGTGACGACCTCCTCGCGGATGGCGTCCAGCGGCGGGTTGGTGACCTGGGCGAACATCTGCTGGAAGTAGTCGAACAGCATGCGCGGACGGGCCGAGAGCACCGCGATCGGGGTGTCGGTACCCATCGAGCCGATCGCCTCGGCACCGGTCTTGGCCATCGGCGCCACCAGCAGGTTGAGTTCCTCGGTGGTGTAGCCGAAGACCTGCTGGCGCAGGGCGACGCGCTCGTGCGCCATGTGCACGTGCGGGAGTGCCGCGACGTCGTCGATGTGCACGAGGCCCTGGTCGAGCCACTCCTGGTAGGGGTGCTCGGCGGCGAGTTCGTCCTTGATCTCCTCGTCGTCGACGATGCGGCCGGCGGCAGTGTCCACCAGGAACATGCGGCCCGGCTGCAGGCGCATCTTCTGCACCACGTCGGCGTGATCGATGTCGAGGACGCCGACCTCCGACGCCATCACCACGAGGCCGTCCTTGGTGACCCAGATGCGGCTCGGCCGCAGACCGTTGCGGTCGAGCACGGCGCCGACGACAGTGCCGTCGGTGAAGCACACCGACGCCGGTCCGTCCCAGGGCTCCATGAGCGCCGAGTGGTACTCGTAGAACGCACGGTGCGCCGGCTTCATCGACTCGTGCCGCTCCCAGGCCTCCGGGATCATCATCAGCACGGCATGCGGCAGGCTGCGGCCACCGAGGTGCAGCAGTTCGAGCACCTCGTCGAACCGCGCGGTATCCGAGGCACCCGGGGTGCAGGTCGGGAAGATCTTGTCGGCCACATCCGAATCGCCGAATGCACTCGCGTCGATCAGCGCCTCGCGCGCCCGCATCCAGTTCTCGTTGCCGGTGACGGTGTTGATCTCGCCGTTGTGGGCGACGCGCCGGAACGGATGCGCCAGCGGCCAGGACGGGAAGGTGTTGGTGGAGAATCGCGAGTGCACGAGTCCGAGCGCGCTCTCGACACGCGAGTCCTGCAGGTCCAGGTAGAACTCACGCAGCTGCGGCGTGGTCAGCATGCCCTTGTAGACGAAGGTCTGACCCGACAGGCTGGGGAAGTAGACGGTCTCACGGCCCGGGCCGTCCGCGCCGGCACCCTTGGTGCCCAGCTCGGCTTGCACCCGCTTGCGCACGACGAACGCGCGGCGCTCCAGGTCCATACCCTCGGCGCCGGCGATGAACACCTGCCGGAACGTCGGCATCGCGTCGCGCGCGAGCGCACCCAGCGAGTTCTCGTTGGTGGGCACCTCGCGCCAGCCGAGCAGGGTCAGCCCCTCGGCCTCGACGATCTTCTCGACGCCCTCGGTGGCGACGCGGGCGTCCTCGGAGCCCTGCGGCAGGAAGGCGATGCCGGTGGCATACGAGCCCTCCGCGGGCAGTTCGAAGTCGACGGTTTCCCGCAGGAAGCGGTCGGGAACCTGGATCATGATGCCGGCGCCGTCGCCGGTGTTCGGCTCGGCACCCGCCGCACCGCGATGTTCCAGGTTCACCAATGCGGTGATGGCCTTGTCGACGATGTCGCGGCTGCGACGGCCGTGCATGTCGACGACGAATGCGACACCGCAGGAGTCGTGCTCGTTGACCGGGTCATAGAGCCCGATGGGGCCCGGAGCATGCTTCATAAGTTCGCCTCACTGTGTGCGCGACGCTGCGCACGCATTCACCCTCGTGTCCATTGACGGACACTGTGACGTCTGTCCATGTCGACGCCGCCACCGGCCTGGCGATGCCTCCCGAATCGTTGGGCTGACCTGGGAGGTCCGTGGGCCACGTGGCGGTGTCCGTGTCAGCCCCATTGCTGACGGCGCACCCGGGTCGAGTCGTTCTCCCCGGCACCACCCTGCTTACGCGAAAGCATTGTCAGCCATTTTCTCACGGCGGGTACCCAGTATCGAAATCCGGATAGCACAATCGTGATGATTGCGCAGCGTATGAGCCTGAAATGGTCCTCGGAAACTGCTCACAGGGTTAGCGTCGAGTTGTGAGTGTACGGACAACCGATCAGCAATGGCGCCCGAAAGGTGCGGGCTCGCTCCGCTCCCGGGCCGTCAACGGCTATCTGGCCCGCGTGGCCCACCCTCTGATGGTGGCCGGGATGGGGCGCTCCGGCCCATCCCCGCGACTGATCTCGGCGATGCGCCCCGGTGTCAACCGGACCCTGGTGGCGATGTCTCCGGTCCCGGCCGGCACCCGGGCCGAGCGTGTGCACCAGTTCGTCTCCAGCGGCCAGGTGCGCGGCGAGTGGGTCGGCGCCCACGGCGGCCCGGCGCGACCGGACCGACCCGCCGAGACACGGATTCTCTACTACCTGCACGGCAGCGGGTACGTCGTCTGTTCGGCGCGCACTCACCGTGGGTTGGTCGCCCGACTCTCGCGGCAGACCGGGTTGTCGGCGTTCAGCCTGGACTACCGCCTCGGTCCCGAGTATCGGTTCCCGAGTGCCGGCGACGACGCGATCCGCGGGTACCACTGGCTGCTCGCCCAGGGCTACCGGCCAGAGCAGATCGTCGTGGGCGGCGACTCGGCGGGAGGTCATTTGGCGCTCGACCTGCTCGCCGACAACCATCGGCGGGGTGTCGGCCAACCTCGCGGGCTGGTGTTGTTCTCCCCTCTCTACGACCCCACCTTCGACCTGGCGGTTGCCAACCAATTGCGGGGCACCCGCGATCCCGTCATCGATGCCGTTTCGGCCCAACGTATCCTGCAGCTGTACACAGGTTCGGCCACGCCGGATCATCCACGGATGCGCATCAGTCTCGATGAGGCGATGACGTTGCCGCCCACGCTGATCCAGGTCGGTGGGCTCGAGGTGATGGGCGACGATGCGCGCGCCATCGCACGGGTCATGCGAGCGGCGGGCGCCGATGTGCGACTGCAGGAATGGCCCGGGCAAGGGCACGTGTTCCAGATGTTCCCTCGCCTGGCTCCCGAATCCCGGGTGGCGTTGCGCGAGGCGGCGGAGTTCTTACGCGCAATGGGCTGACCACACCGCCCGGCCCGCCTCGCACCCACCCTGTCGCAACCACACCGGGAACTGACATCCACGGGAGTTACAACCGCCGTGAATGTCAGTTCCCCATGTGGTTGTTCCCGTGTGGTTGTTGTCGCGAGACCTATCGCTTGACACGGCTACCCGCTGGTCGCACACTTGTTGCAGTCGATGCGCGTCGTTGCGTGTCACGCAACATCAGAAGACTCCCCCACGACAAGCCCCTCGGCGGCAGGTCTGCCTGCACGCCGATCCGACTGTGCGCCCACCGATCTCCCGGCCGGGAGGACCGCGCAGAGAGGCCACCACGCCGATGACCGCACCCTTCGTCGGACCGACGACCGCGCCGGGTCCCGCATCCGACGCGGATACGCTGATCTCCGAACGCGTACCGGACCAGAGCCTGCCCGCCTCGTTCTATGTGAGCGACGAGTTCTTCGATCTCGATCTCGACGAGATCTACTCCAAGTCTTGGCTTTTCGTCGCAACAGAGGCCGAGATCAGCGAGCCCGGCGACTACGTGACCATCACCTTCGGCTCACGGTCGGTGATCGTCGCGCGCGATGACCTCGGCCGAGTCCGAGCCCATCACAATGTGTGCCGTCACCGCGGCGCGCGTCTGCTCACCGAACCGAACGGCTCCACCGGCACCATCGTGTGCAGCTATCACTCCTGGACCTATGGCATGGACGGCCGCCTCGAGTTCGCCGACGCGCAGGCGCCCGGCTTCGACAAGTCCTGCTACTCGCTGCGTTCGGTCCACGTCCGCACGATCGCCGGACTCGTGTTCATCTGCCTCGCCGACGAACCTCCCAACGACATCGACGAGGTGGCCGGCATCGTCGAGCCGTACCTGGCACCGCACCGCCTCGCCGAGGCGAAGGTGGCCAAACAAACCGACCTCGTCGAGAACGGCAACTGGAAACTCGCCATGGAGAACAACCGCGAGTGCTACCACTGCGGCGGGCATCCCGAACTGCTCAACGTGTTCTTCCCCACCTGGGGCTACAGCAGCACCGACGCCATCCCCAGCCGGCTCGCACCGGTCTTCGATCGCTACCGGCGGGCCACCGCAGCGCAGATCGAGATCTGGGATCGGCGGGGTCTCCCCTACCCCCGCATCGAGCAACTCGACACCCGCCCAACGGGTTTCCACATCGAGCGAGAAGCTCTCGATCTCGCCGGCGAGTCCTTCACCCTGGACGGCACCGCCGCCTGCGGCCGGCTGTTGACCGACATTCCCGAGGCGCAGCTCGGCCGGCTCTCCATGCACCTGCAACCCAACATGTGGCTGCACGTGACGAGCGATCACGCACTGCTGTTCTCGGTGATCCCCGTCGCCGCGGACAAGACACTGGTCCGCACCACCTGGCTGGTCCATCGCGATGCCGAGGAGGGCGTCGACTATGACCTCGACCATCTCACCGGCATGTGGGAGACCACCAACCAGCAGGACGCCGACCTCGTCGCACTCGCACATCAGGGCATCAGCAGTCCCGCCTACGTGCCCGGTCCCTACGGCCCGTCGGAGTTCCAGGTGGAGGCATTCATCAACTGGTACGTCACCACCCTGCGCGATCGGCTGGGTGTGACAACGCCCCACGTCACCGACGCCGCGAGTGCGTGACCGATCATCATGGCCGACGACATCTTCCTGCAGTGCGTGTCCCGGGCGGAGACCACCCGCGACATGGCCACATTCAGTTTCCGCATCGCCGGCGGTGCACCGGAGTTCTCCACCGGATCCGAAGCCTCCGACGACTCACACACCTTCGCATTCGCACCCGGCCAGTTCCTGTCGTTGTCGGTGGAGATCGACGGACGCCCCATCCAGCGGTGCTACAGCATTTCCTCGCCTCCGACCCGCCCGGGCACTCTGTCCATCACCGTCAAGCGGGTCAACGGCGGCTACGTCTCCAACTGGCTGCACGACAACATGGTGGAGGGCATGATGATCGCCGCCACCGGTCCCCTCGGTCGCTTCACCTACACCGCGCGCCCGGCCGAGAAATATCTGTTCATCTCTGCCGGTAGCGGGATCACGCCGGTGATGTCGATGTTGCGCTCGGTGACCGACAGCGAGTCGCCACTCGACATCACATTCGTGCACAGCGCGCGCAGCGTCGACGACATCCCGTTCCAGGAGGAGCTGGAGAATCTCGCACGCTCCCACACCAACGTGACGCTGGCGTTCGCCGCGACCCGGATGGTCGCCGACGAGCTACCCGACTGGACCGGCCATCGGGGCCGTATCGACCGCGCCATGCTCGAACGTGTCTGCCCGGACCTCGCCGACCCCGAGGTCTTCCTTTGCGGCCCAGGCCGCTTCCGCAGTGAGGTACGCACCTCGTTGATGGCGGCGGGGGCAAGTCTGGCCCGCATCCACGAAGAGAGCTTCGGCTTCAGCCTGCCTGCCGCCGAGGACGCCACCGACAACGGCGTGGTCGTGGACTTCTCCCGTCGCGCACGACGGGTGAGGGTCGCGCCGGGGACCACAATCCTGGCCGCCGCCGCGGCAGCCGGGGTCACCCTGCCATCGTCATGCGGGGTGGGCCTGTGTGGGTCCTGCAAGGTCCGCAAACTCTCCGGCGACGTCGTGATGAACCACCAGGGCGGAATCCGCCCCCGCGAGATCGACCAGGGCAAGATCCTGCTCTGCTGCTCCGAACCCCTGTCCCCCGTTGTGATCGACTACTGAGGAACACCCGACGATGCCCACAGACCCCCGGATCGCCGCACCCGACGCCGCGCTCCCACCCGGCGCGCACCTCCCCCACCACCCCGACTTCCTCTGGCGGGCAGCCGAACCCAAGTCGACCTACGATGTGGTGATCGTGGGCGGGGGCGGTCACGGACTGGCCACCGCCCACTACCTCGCCCGAAACCATGGCATCACGAATGTCGCCGTGCTGGAGCGCGGCTGGCTGGCCGGCGGCAACATGGCCCGCAACACCACCCTCATCCGCTCCAACTACCTGTGGGACGAGAGCGCCGGCATCTATGAGCACTCCCTGAAACTGTGGGAGGGCCTCGAAGACGAACTCGGGTACCCGATCCTGTTCAGCCAGCGAGGGGTGCTCAACCTCGCCCACACCGAGCAGGACGTACGCGACAGCATCCGGCGCGTGGAGGCCAACCGACTCAACGGGATCGATGCAGAATGGCTCGACCCGAAGCAGGTCGCACAGGTGTGCCCGATCGTCAACACCTCGGCCGACATCCGCTACCCGGTGCTCGGCGCCACCTTCCAGCCGCGCGGCGGGATCGCCAAACACGACTACGTGGCGTGGGGCTTCGCCCGCAGCGCCAGTGACGCCGGGGTCGACATCATCCAGAACTGTGAGGTCACCGGTTTCGTCACCGACGGTGACCGCGTGGTCGGGGTCGACACCAACCTCGGCCGGATCGGTGCCGGGACCGTCGCCCTGTGCGCGGCCGGCCACACCTCCACCCTCACCGACCAGCTCGGCTTCCGGGTACCGGTACAGAGCCACCCCCTGCAGGCGCTGGTCTCCGAGCTGCTCGAACCCATCCATCCGACGGTGGTGATGTCGAATGCGGTGCACGTGTACGTCTCCCAGGCACACAAGGGCGAACTCGTGATGGGCGCAGGCGTCGACTCCTACAACGGCTACGGTCAGCGCGGCGCCTTCCACATCATCGAACGTCAGATGGCCGCAGCCGTGGAACTGTTCCCCGTGTTCGGTCGGGCCCGGCTGCTGCGCACCTGGGGCGGCATCGTCGACGTCACCCCGGACGCCTCACCCATCGTCGGCGCCACCCCGTACGAGAACCTGTACCTCAACTGCGGCTGGGGCACAGGAGGTTTCAAAGCGACACCCGGGGTCGGCTGGTGTCTGGCCCACACGGTGGCCACCGGCAGCCCACACGCCATCAACGCACCGTTCGCCCTCGACCGGTTCGTCACCGGTCGACTCATCGACGAGCACGGCGCCGCCGCCGTCGCCCACTGATCCCCGCCACCGCCTCGAGTACAGAGACACCACCATGCAGATGATCCCGTGCCCGCACTGCGGGCCCCGCGAAGAGACCGAGTTCCACTATGGCGCCGCCGCCGGCATCTCCTACCCCGAGCAGCCCGCCGAGCTCGACGACACCCACTGGGCGCACTACCTGTTCTTCCGCCCGAATCCCAAGGGTGCGATGGTCGAACGCTGGTGTCACACCGCCGGTTGCCGCCAGTGGTTCACCCTCGAGCGCGACACGGTGACGTACGAGTTCGTGGATGGCGAGACCCGCCGGCCCAACCGCTGGTCGATCTCGATACACGACTCACTCCGTTCGCCGCTACTCGATCCAAGGAGTAGTTCCGAGCCGCTAGGCGAGGAACGTATCGAGACCAGTCCCACCGCAAGCACTCTCGATACGCCCGACGGTGGGCTGATTTCGATACACCCCTCGCCTAGCGGCTCGGGGTTACTCAATCAGCAGAACGGGACCACGACCAGCGAAGAAGGTACCGACCTCACGTCGACCCCCACCCACGCCGAATCCCAACCCTTCCGCACCGGGACCGGCGGACGCATCGACCGATCCCGTCCCATCGACTTCGTCTTCGACGGGGTGACCTACCACGGCTACGCGGGCGACACCCTCGCCTCGGCGCTGCTCGCCAACGGCGTACGGGTCGTCACCAGCAGTGTCAACCTCGGCCGACCGCGCGGCATCACCGGCGCATGGGCCGAGGACGCGACCGCACAGGTCGGTGTCGACGCACCCTTCGTGGAGCCGATGATCCCCGCCACCACCGTCGCCCTGTGTCCCGGACTCGTCGCGCACGGCGTCCCCGGCTGGGGCAAGCTGAGCACCACCGTCGACGACGCACGCTACGACGCCCTGCACCACCATCCCGATGTCCTCGTGGTGGGGGCGGGTGCCGCCGGTCTCATGTCGGCCCTGATCTCCGCGCGGTCAGGTGCGCGGGTGTTGCTCGTCGATGAGCGAGGCGAGGCGGGCGGCGCGACACCCGGCGCCGGATGGGTGAGCGACGCCGTCGCCGAACTGGATTCCTATGATCACGTCACGCGCCTGACCCGCACCACCGCGTTCGGCGCTTACGACGACGGTTTCCTGCTCGCCGTCGAGCACCGCACCGACCACCTCGGTACTGCCGCGCCGACACACATCTCGCGGCAACGTGTGCACCGCATCCGGGCCCGTCGAATCGTCATCGCCACCGGCGCCCACGAACGCCCGATCGTGTTCGGCGGCAACGATCTGCCCGGCGTCTTGCTCGCCGGTGCCGGCGCCGAGTACCTGAAGCGGTACGGGGTGCGGGTGGGGCGTTCGGCGGTGGTGTTCACCGCCTGCGACGCAGCCTATGCGGCCGCCTTCGCTCTGATCGACGCCGGCATGTCGGTGCCCGCCATCGTCGACGTCCGGGAGACGGTGAGCACAGACCTACGCGAGAAGGCGCAGCGCCGCGGCGTCCCGATCCTGGCCGACACCACCGTGACCCGCGCGCACGGCACCGATGCGGTCACCGCGGTCGACCTGAGCGACGGCACTTCTATCGCCTGTGACACCGTCCTGGTCAGCGGCGGCTGGAACCCGGCGGTGCACCTGTGGAGCCAGCTGCGGGGAACGATCGCTTTCGACGACCACGCCGCGGCCTTCCTGCCCACCGGCACCGTGGCGAACACCGAGATCGTGGGCGCTGCAGCCGGTCTCACGACCTTGACGGCATGTCTGGCGAGCGGTCGACGCGGTGCGGTCGCGAGCCTGAACGGGCTCGGCCGGCCACTGCCGGAGTTCCGCGCAGTCCCGCGGGTCACCGAACGAACACCGGCGGCGCCCGCCGTCTGCTGGTATGTGCCCGATCCCGACACGGCGGACTCGACCTCGTTCGTCGACCTGCAGCGCGATGCGACCGTCGCCGACATCGCCCGGGCGTTGGGCGCGGGCATGCGGTCGGTGGAACATGTCAAGCGCTACACCACCATCGGCACCGGTCACGACCAGGGCAAGACATCGGGCATCGTGACATCGGGGATCGTCGCGCAGATGCTCGGCATCCCCGTGAACGACGCCGGCACCACCACGTTCCGTCCGCCCTACACCCCGGTCACCTTCGCCGCCCTCGCCGGCCGCGACCGCGGAGACGGCTACGACCCGGTGCGACGAACGCCGATCCACGACTGGCATGTCGAGCGCGGCGCCGTCTTCGAAGATGTCGGACAGTGGAAGCGACCGCGGTACTATCCACGCGGCGGCGAGGACATGCACGATGCCGTGCTGCGCGAGTGTGCCGCGGTCCGAACGGGTGTCGGCATCCTCGATGGCTCCACCCTCGGCGTCATCGACGTCGCCGGGCCCGACGCCCCGGCCTTCCTCGATCTGCTCTACACCAACATGATGAGCACGCTGCCGGTCGGCAAGGTGCGCTACGGCGTCATGTGCGGCGCGGACGGGATGGTCAAGGACGACGGTACGGTGATGCGGACCGCCGCCGACCGCTACACCGTCTACACCACCACCGGAAACGCCGCCGCGATCCTCGACTGGATGGAGGAGTGGCACCAGACCGAGTGGCCGGATCTGCGCGTGTGGATGACATCGCTGACCGACCAGGTGGCCACCTTCCCAGTGGTGGGACCCCGTTCCCGCGACGTCGTCGGGGCGGTGTTCGCCGACCTCGCCGTCTCGACCGAGGCCTTCGAATTCATGGGCTGGCGCGACACCACCTACCGCGGGGTGCCCGTCCGCGTCGGCCGCATCAGTTTCTCAGGTGAACTCGCCTACGAGGTCAACGTCGGCGCGAACTATGCCGATGCCCTGTGGCGGCAGCTGATCGCGGCAGGTGAACCGTACGGCATCACCCCCTATGGCACCGAGACGATGCATGTACTGCGTGCCGAGAAGGGCTACCCCATCATCGGTCAGGACACCGACGGCACCGTCACCCCGCACGACCTGGGGATGAGTTGGGCGGTGTCGAAGAAGAAGCCCGACTTCGTCGGCAAGCGGTCCTTCGCACGTGCCTCGGCGACGGCGCCCGACCGCAAACATCTGGTGGGCCTGTTGCCGACCGACGGCACCACCTGGCTGCCGGAGGGATCACAGATCATCTCCCACCGGACCGACCGCACGCTGCCGCCTCCGCCGGTGCCGATGCTCGGTCATGTGACGTCGAGCTACCGCAGCGCGGAACTGGGCCGGACGTTCGCGCTGGCGCTGGTGAAGGGTGGACGCGACCTGATCGGCACCCGACTCGACGTCCCGGTCGGCGACACACTGTGCGAAGTGGAGATCACCTCAACTGTTTTCGTCGATGCAGAAGGAGCGCGACGCGATGGCTGACACCACCATTCCCGATCTGGAGCCGACCCCGCCGCTACGCGACTGGTCGCAACGGTTCGCCGCCCTCGCCCCGGCGATCCTGCTGGCCGAGACCCCGGTTGCTCAGGCCGTGGTGCGTCCCACCGGGCCCGCGGCGAGTGCGCGACTCGAGCTGCCCGGGGTCTGCCGGATGCGGTCCAGCGGCCCGGAGACGACACTCTGGCTGGGGCCCGACGAGTTCTTGGTCTACACGGCCGGCGTCGCACCCCACGCGTTGACCGCAACGTTGGGCGATCGCGCCGGCGACAGCGCGTACGTGGCCGACATGTCGGGTCAGCGCACCCGACTGGTACTCGGCGGGCCCCACGCCGAAACCATCCTCGCCCACGGATGTGCCCTCGACCTCTCCCCGAACGGGTTCGGCGACGACGACGTCGTGCAGACACAACTCGCGCAGGCCGGCGTGATCATGCACCGCGTCCCGGGCGGGTTCGCGATCTTCGTCCGCAGCTCCTTCGCCGACTATCTCGCGGGGTGGCTCGTCGACGCCGCCACCGAGTACGTCGCCACAACCCCCTGATCCACCTTCCATCCCCACCCCGTAGAGGAACCCATGTCCGACCGATTCACCCTCACCCTGCGGTGCCCGTCCCGCGGCGGTGTCATGCACGCGATCAGCTCGTTCCTCTACAGCCACGGCTGCGAGGTGCTCGACCACCAGCAGTTCGACGACCCGATCACCCACACCCTGTTCGTGCGGACCGAGTTCGCGTCGGCCCGCCAGTCCGGCTCGGAGCAACTGTCAGCCGCCTTCGACCATCTCGCCAGTGGGTTGGACGCGGAGTACTCGATCGACGACCAGACGCCGCAGCGGATCCTGGTGATGGTGTCGCGTCTGGGGCACTGCCTCAACGACCTGATCTTCCGGTGGCGATCGGGCACCCTCGGCGGCGACCTCGTCGCGGTCGCCTCCAACCACACCGAGCTCGCGCCGATGGCCGAATCCGCGGGGCTGCCGTTCCATCACATCCCGGTGACACCGGACACCAAGGCGCAGGCCGAGACCGCGATGCTCGATCTGGTGTCGACCTACGACGTGGACCTGGTGGTGCTGGCGCGCTACATGCAGATCCTCTCCGACGAGACCTGTTCGGCCCTGCGTGGCCGCGCCATCAACATCCACCACTCCTTCCTGCCGGGTTTCAAGGGCGCCAAGCCGTATCACCAGGCGCACCAGCGGGGGGTGAAGTACGTCGGCGCCACCGCCCACTACGTGACCCCCGACCTCGATGAGGGACCCATCATCGAGCAGGAGGTCATCCGTATCGACCACACCCACGACCCCCGGCGACTGGCCTTTGCCGGTAGCGACGCCGAGGCGTTGGCGCTGTCGCGTGCCGTGCGCTGGCACAGCGAGAACCGGGTGCTGATGAACGGCACCAGCACCGTCGTCTTCACCTGACCCGCACCCGTGCTACCGACCCAGAACCCCACCCGAGAAAGACAGATTCCCATGGCTGCACCGAAAGTCGTGATCGTCGGCGCCGGCATCGTCGGCACCTCCCTCGCCGACGAGCTCACCGCGCGCGGCTGGACCGACGTCACGGTCCTCGACCGCGGCCCGCTGTTCGCCACCGGCGGCTCCACCTCGCACGCACCCGGTCTCGTCTTCGCGACGAACCCGTCCAAGACGATGACCGAACTCGCCTCGTACACCATCGAGAAGTTCTCCTCGCTCGAACACCCCGACGGCTGGTGCTTCAACCCGCTGGGCGGGCTCGAACTCGCCACCACCCCGGAGCGCTGGGAAGACTTGCACCGCAAGGCCGGCTGGGCGGCCGCGCGCGGTGTCGAGCATCGGCTCGTCGACGCCGCGGAGTGCGCCGCCATGTACCCGCTGATCGACCGCGATCTCGTCCTCGGCGGACTGCACACCCCCAACGACGGTCTCGCCAAGGCGATGCGCGCAGTAGAGGCCCAGGCAGCTCGTGCCATGTCGCGGGGTGCGGTGTTCCGCGGCGAGCAGGAGGTGATCGACGTCGTCGAGGCCAACGGTGAGGTCCGCGGCGTGCGGACCACGACCGGAGTTGTCGACGCTGACATCGTGGTGTGCTGCACCGGTTTCTGGGGTCGCGAGTTCGGCCGCCGGGTGGGGCTCACCATCCCGCTGGTGCCGATGGCCCACCAGTACGCGATCACCACCGCCATCGACTCCCGCCGCGGGGTCAACTCCGCTCTGGCCGAGGCGTCGCTGCCGATCCTGCGACATCAGGATCACGACCTGTACTACCGCGAGCACGGCGACCGCATCGGTATCGGCTACTACGGCCATCGCCCGATGCCGTCGGATGTGGGCAACCTCGACTACGAGACGAAGATCTCGCTCGACGAGATGCCCTCGAAACTCATGTTCACCCCTGACGACTTCGACGACGCCTGGCAGCACACCGTCGCGCTGCTGCCCGAACTCGGCAACGGGAAGGTGGAGGAGGGCTTCAACGGCATCTTCTCCTTCACCCCGGACGGCCATTCGATCATGGGCGAACACCGCGACCTTGCCGGATTCTGGGTGGCCGAGGCGGTCTGGGTCACCCATTCGGCCGGCGTGGCGAAGACCATGGCCGAGTGGATGATCGACGGAACCCCCGGGATCGACGTGCACGAGACCGACCTGTACCGCTTCGAGGACGAGGCGCTGCGCGACGACGTCATCCTGGCCACCAGTTCGCAGTCCTTCGTGGAGGTCTACGACATCGTCCACCCGCACGATCAGCGGAAGGCGCCGCGCAACGTCCGCACCAGCCCCTTCCACGACCGCGAGGTGAATCTCGGCGCCGAATTCTGGGAGAGCGGCCTCTGGGAACACCCCGCCTGGTTCGAGGCCAACCGGCCGCTGCTCGAGCAGAAGGTCGCCGACGGTCTGCAGATCCCGCAGCGCGATCCCTGGGCCGCCCGGCACTGGTCGCCGATCGCGGTCGCGGAGGCGGCGCACACCCGCAGTCATGTCGCCGTGTACGACATGACTCCGCTGACCCGATTCGAACTCTCCGGGCCCGGCGCGCTGGCCCTGCTGCAGCAGCTCACCACCAACAACATGGACAAATCCGTGGGCTCCGTGACCTACACGCTGATGCTCGACGACAAGGGCGGTGTCCGTTCGGATCTGACCGTCGCCCGCCTCACCGACAACCTGTTCCAGGTGGGCGCCAACGGCCCGCTGGACTTCGACTGGATCACCCGCCACCTCCCGGCGGACGGTTCGGTGACCTTGCGCGACATCACCGCGGCCACCTGCTGCCTCGGACTGTGGGGACCGCTGGCGCGCGACGTGCTGGCACCACTGACCCCGGCCGACCTGACCAATGACGGGCTGCGGTACTTCCGCGCGATGACGACCACCGTCGGCGCGGTGCCGGTGACCCTGATGCGGGTGTCGTATGTGGGGGAACTCGGCTGGGAGATCTACACCTCGGCGGCCAACGGCCGGGCGCTGTGGGACGCCGTGATGGCGGCGGGCGAACCGCACGGCATCATCGCGGCCGGCCGGATCGCCTTCAACAGCCTGCGCATCGAGAAAGGGTATCGCTCGGCCGGAACCGACATGACCATCGAGCACACCCCGGCCGCCGCGGGCCTCGACTTCGCCGTCCGCATGTCCAAGGACGATTTCCTCGGGAAGTCGGCACTGGCCGAACGCGGCGCGCCGAGCAGACTGCGCACCCTGCGGTTCACCGACCTCGCCGCCGTCGTGCTCGGCAAGGAACCGGTGGCGGTGAACGGCGCGGTCGTCGGCTACATCACCAGCGCCGGCTGGTCGGCGACCGTCGGGGCGTGCCTGGCGTACGCGTGGCTGCCCGCGGACCTGGCCGACGGTAGCCAGGTCGAGATCTACTACCAGACAACGCAGTACACGGCTGTCGTCACCTCCGAACCGGTGGTCGACCCCGAGATGACCCGAATCCGGAAGTGACCCGAGAGGCAGCATGAACAACCACCTCACCGCCCCTGCCCGAGCCCGCATCGACCCCACCGTGTTCGGTGTGACCGCCGCACTGGTGGTCGGCTTCCTGATCTGGGGTCTGGCTGCCCCCGACAACCTGTCCGCGGTCAGCGCCGGCATTCTCGGGTGGATCACCGGCAGCCTCGGCTGGCTGTTCATCCTGTCCGCCAACGGATTCGTGGTGTTCGCGGTGTGTCTCGCGCTGAGCAAGTACGGCAAGATCCCGCTCGGCAAGGACGGTGAGAAGCCGGAGTACCGCACCATCAGCTGGATCGCGATGATGTTCAGCGCCGGGATGGGCATCGGACTGATGTTCTTCGGCTCCTACGAACCGCTGTATCACTTCGTCGAGGCGCCGCCGGGGATGTCGGCAGGCGATGTGCGCACCGCGATGGCCACGACGATGTCCCACTGGGGATTTCACCCCTGGGCCATGTATGCCGTCGTCGGTCTGGCACTGGCGTACAGCACCCACCGGCTGGGCCGCAAGCAGCTGATGAGCGCCGTCTTCGCTCCCCTGCTGGGCGAGCAGACCAATGGGGCCGGCGGCAAGATCATCGACATCCTCGCGATCTTCGCCACCCTGTTCGGGACGGTCGCATCTCTGGGTCTCGGTGCGCTGCAGATCGGTTCGGGTCTGGCCAAGGTCGGTTGGGCCGACAACCCGGGCACCATGTTGTTGGTCGCGATCATCGCCGTGTTGACCGCCGCATTCGTGGCGTCGGCCGTGTCGGGCGTCGCCAAGGGCATCCAGTGGCTGTCCAACATCAACATGGTGTTGGCCATCGTCCTGGCCGTGTTCGTGTTCGCGGTGGGTCCGACGGTGTTCATCCTGAACCTGATGCCCACCACCCTGGGTGCCTACGCCAACGACATCACCGCGTTCTCGGCGCGGTCATCGGCGACCGTCGACGCCGCCGGGGAGAGCTGGTTGGCCGGCTGGACCATCTTCTACTGGGCGTGGTGGGTGTCGTGGACGCCGTTCGTGGGCATGTTCCTGGCGAAGATCAGCAAGGGCCGCAGCATCCGCGAGTTCGTGATCGGGGTGATGGTGGTGCCGACGACCGTGTCGCTGGTGTGGTTCTGCGTCTTCGGCGGCACCGCCATCCGGGAGCAAACCGACGGCGTGATGGGTTTCGACGCGGCCACCGCCGCTTCCGAGGACACACTCTTCCAGGTGCTCGATCATCTGCCGCTGACGGGAATCGCCTCGGCGCTGGTGATGATCCTGGTGGCGATCTTCTTCGTCTCGGGTGCGGACTCCGCGTCGTTGGTGATGGGCACACTGTCCGAGCGTGGCGCCCACGAACCGTCCCGATCGGTGACCATCTTCTGGGGCGTGCTCACCGGCGCGGTGGCGGCGCTGCTGCTGGCCATGAGCGGCGATGACGGCCTCAACGGGATCAAGCAGATGGCCATCATCGCCGCTCTGCCGTTCGTGGTGGTGATGATCGGGATGTGCCTGTCGCTCTACCTGGACCTGCGTCGCGACCCGTTGATCGTGGCGCGTTCACAGCTCGACGACCAGGTGGATCGACACATCCGTGCGCAGGCGGAGAAGATCGGGACCGGCGAGATCGTCGTGGTCGATCCGGTGACGCTCGAGCGGCCACCACGCACTCGCCGGCGGATCCGCCGGCGCATCGACACCACCATCGACATCACAGTGGCCGCGGACGGCGCACCCGTCGGCGCGGCAGACGGGGACCCCCGGCCATGACGGGGCGGGCGCATCTCGCGGCCGTACGCGGCGGGGCTCCGGACCCGACGAACCGGACAGGTACCCTGGGCGCTGCGATGGCTGAGGAGAGTGCGGAGACCGACCGACCCGTAGGTGCCGTCGATCGGGCGCTACAGGTCATGGAGCTCATCGGCACCGCCGGTCAAGCCGGGGTCACCGAGCTGGCCCTCGAGCTGGGTGTGCACAAGTCCACCGTCTCGCGCATCCTCTCGTCGCTGGAGGCGCGCGGATTCGTCGAACAGGTGCCGGACGGACGCAAGTATCGCATCGGGTTGACGGTCGTCCGCCTGGCCGGTTCGACGATGGCGACGCTCGACATGACCAAATGCGGTCAGGAAACCTGCGACGCGGTGGCGGCGCAGACCGGCGAGACCACCAACCTCGCGGTCCTCAACCAGTCGCAGGCGATCAATGTCATCGAGGCGGCCGGCTCGTCGAGCGTCGCGCTGCGGACCTGGGTCGGACAGGCGTCACCGGCGTACGCGACGTCCTCGGGCAAGGTGCTGCTGGCCGAGCTGCCCGAGACCGAACTCCGCGACATGCTCTCCGGGGAGCTCGAGCGCTTCACGGAATCCACCATCGTCGACATCGACGAACTGGTCGACGAACTCCGCACGATCAAGCGCCGAGGCTGGGCGATGGCGGTGGAAGAACTCGAGGTCGGTCTGGTGGCGTTCGCCGCCCCGGTGCGCGATCACACCGGCGAGCTCGTGTGGGCGCTCAGCGTCTCCGGCCCGCGCTACCGACTCGATCCCGATGATGCACAGGAGATCGTGACAACAGTCACCGCTGCCGCAGCCGACCTCAGCCGACTGTTCGGCTACCGCGCGGCGGGGTCGACCGGCGCCTGACCCTGCGACGTCGTGTTGATCTGCAACCGGCGGTGGCGTACCCGCCCTTCTTCCGAGCCGTAGCCCTGCCGGTCGGCGGCCTGCGCCAGGCGCCGATCCAGGGGTGTCGCCCAGTCGGCGTCGACCTCCGCGTCGAGCGCGGCCATCCGCTCCCGCAGCGCGGACTGTTGGTCGGGACCGCATTGTTCGCACAGGGTGTCGTAGAGCGCGCGCAGCCGTCGTTGCACCTGAATCGAGCTCCGACCGAAGTGCCGGACCTGGTCGGTGGCGATACCCACATAGTCGCCCCAGGTGCGCCGATACCCGCCGATGAGGGTCAGCGTGCGGTGCTGCTCCTCGGCCGCCACCCGTGGGGCCAGCATCAGCAGCAGATCCTCGGCGTGATCGATCGCCTGCACCGCCCGGCTGGGGTCGTTGATCGACGGTGACAGCGCCTTGAGCGCGACGTCGGAGATGGCCTGCAACGCAGCGGCCGGACTCACTGACGGACGGTGGGTGTCGCCGAACAGCAGACACGACAACAGCTGTGCGGGACGCACGTGACGATCGTCGCCGACGATCTCGAACACCCCGACGTTGTGTGGCACATAGTCGCCGACCCCCACCAGCAGGTCGACCCGGACATCCCATCGGATGGCCAGGCGCTGGATGCGGTCGAGGTTGATCGCCAGCAGCACACGTCCCTGCGTCGGCGCATCGCGCAGGGTCACCACCTGGGTCACCGGTCGCGGGTCGTCGTCGGTGGCGGTGGTGCCGCCCACGGCTTCTCCGGCCGGGTACGGCTGATGATCGGGATACTGCCGATACACCGCAAGACGTCCCTGCGATTCGATCCACCGCAACAACTGCGTCGAGTTGAGGATGCTGCCGACCTTGCCGATCAGCACGATGAACATGAACGCACTGGCCAGCGCCAGCGCGATCGCGATCGAGGTCGACACGGCCGGGGCGTCGGTCCCGTCGGACACCGTGGTCAGATCGACCGCCACGATCAGGGTGAACGCGAACGTCGACAGGAACAGGCCGACCGATGCGCGCATCACCCGGTCCTGCTGCAGCATCGGGATCACCCGGATGGAGATCTGCGAGGCACCGAACTGCATCGCCAGGGTGACCGCGGTGAACACCAGACCGGTGAGGGTGGCCATCGCGCCGGCGATGACGCCGAGCAGGGTGGCCGTGGTGCCGGCGTCGAGGACGTAGGTGGCGAACGAATCGTCGATGGAGATCGCGATCAAACCGGCCACGATCGCCGCCGACACCATGAACGTCGGCAGTCGCCACGGCGGTTCACGTTTCAGTTCGCGACGGGTGCGGCGCCAGCGCACTGCCGTGATCAGCCGGCCGGGTGCGCGATCGACGGCAACGGGGTCGACGTGTGGTTCGCGTGGCGGTGTCGCCGGCTGCTCCGGCAACCCGAACCGACCGGCGACCGCCTCCTGCGCGACGATCTTCGCGCGCACGATGGGTTCCCGGTAGCGCATTTCGCGGTCGGTCGCCTTCTGCTGTTTGTGTGGGCGGTTGCCGTATCGCCACCGCGCCCACGGGGAACGGGGTCGGGCCACCCGGATTGCCCCGAACAGCAACAGGAACGGGAAGAACAAGCCGATCAACCCGGTCCACACCTTGCCTTTGAGCAGGGTGATGATCGCAAAGCAGACGTTGATCGTCACCGCCAGTACCACACCGGCACGGGTCGAATTGTCGGTTGCGTCGCGGAATTCGCCGACCACATCGTTGGCACCGAAGGGGTGCACGCCCATCAGGAACAGCAATCCGATCGCGATCGCCACGAACACTGCGTCGATCGAGGTGCGGCCCTCCTCCGACCAGTACACGTCGCGCAGGTGCAGCAAAAGCGCGAACTCGTCGAGCACCAGCGCCGCACCGATTCCGAACAGCGCCGCGAGAATACAGTCGGCCACCGGCGTGCGGAACGGGTCGACGGCGAAGAACCCGAACCCGGACAGCAGCATCAGCATCATGCCGAAGAACACGTGATGCACGTGCACACCGCCGGGCGTCACATTGCCCGGCCACCAGCTCACCTCGGCGCGAATCATCCGCACGCTGAACCGGATGAACAGGAAGGTGAGTACGAACGCGATCAGCAGGAAGAACAGCGGCAGCCGACCCGTCTCGACGATCGTGCGATCGAACCAACCCGCCATGGGGTCGACCCTACTGCGATATCGTCCGACCGCAGGGCTTCGGCGCATATCCTGAGCCGATGGATCGGCTGGTGACCGCGGTGGTGATCGACGACCACCCGTTCTTCCGGGATGGAGTCTCGCGTGGGCTCACCCAGAGTGGGCGGGTGCGCGTCGTCGGCGAGGCGGCCGACGGTGCGAGTGGGCTGGACCTCATCCGCCGCGAGCAGCCCGACGTGGCGGTCGTGGACTATCAGATGCCCGGGGTGACCGGAGTGGATGTGGCTCACGCGGTGACTCGCGACGGCCTGCGCACCCGAGTGCTGTTGTTGTCAGCGGTGACCGACGGCCCGATCGTGTTCACCGCCCTCGAGGAGGGCGCCTGCGGGTACCTGTCGAAGGATGCCGACCGCGACGAGATCGTGGGCGCGGTGACCCGGGTCGCGAACGGCGAGACGGTGGTTCCGCCGCAGCTCGCGGCCGGTCTGGTGGGCGAGATACGGTTGCGGTCGCAGCCCGACGTGCCTGCGCTCTCCGAGCGGGAACGTCAGGTGCTCGACGGTTTCGCCCGCGGCAAGTCGATCCCGCAGGTCGCCGCGGAGCTCTACATCGGTGCGGCGACGATTAAGACCCACACGCAGCGCCTGTACGAGAAGTTGGGGGTCTCCGATCGCGCTGCCGCGGTCGCCGAGGCGATGCGCCGTGGCCTCCTCGAGTAGCCCGCCACCGCGCCTCGGCCTCGCCGAGCTCGCCGAGGAGCAGCGAATCGACACGATCCTGGTCGCGCATGCGCTGCAGGGCATCCGGATTCAGGTGCTGCTGCGGTTGCTGCTCACGATCTTCGTGGTGCTGTCGGTGACGGTGGAGCCGCCGATCTATTCGACAACGCTCTGCATCGCACTGGCCGCGGCCTACGCCGGATGGTGCGCGTTGGGTGCCATCCTGGCGCCACGGGTCGGTCTGCTCGCTATCCGGTTTTCCTGGCTGATCCTGCTCGTCGACCTGTGTGCGCTCGTCGCGGTCACCGCGGTGGCCAGTGGTTCGGATCAGATCAGTTGGACTGCAGACGTTCTGGTGACCGGTTTCGCGATCGTGCCGATGATCGCGGCGATCAGCATGCGTCCACTGGTGTGCGCGGCGGTGGTGATCCCCACGGTGGTGGTCTATTTCGCGGCTCAGGTGATCGCCCGCATCCCCAACGGGCGGCCATGGTCGGTAATCGCGCTCGAGACCCTCGTGATCGTCGTTCTCGCGTTGGGCGCGGTGCTGCTGTCGCGGCTGCAGCGCTCCCGGGTGGAGACCATCGGATCGCTCGCCGCGCAACGTCGTCGGCTACTCGACGACGTGATGCAGATCGAACAGCGTGAGCGTCGCGACCTTGCCGAACATCTGCACGACGGCGCGTTGCAGTACGTGCTGGGGGCACGTCAGGAGCTGGCTTCGCTCGGCGAGGGCCCGTACGACGCCGAGAGCATAGCGCGGATCGACGGGGCACTGCGATCCGCTGCGCAGCTGCTGCGGTCCACCCTGGGCGAACTGCATCCGGCCGTGCTGGATCAGGCCGGCCTCGCCGTGGCGCTGGCGGATCTCGCGCGCTCGGTCGAGCAGCGCTCCACACTCACGATCGCCGTCGACGCTGTCGGATGGCCGGACGACCTCCGCTCACCAGCCGACCCGCTTCTGTTCGCCACCGCGCGTGAGCTCCTCACCAATGTCGTGAAGCATGCCGGGGCGACGAGGGTGGACCTCACCGTCGAGATCGATGACGGACGCGGGCGGCTCGTGGTGCTCGACGACGGTGTCGGCATCGACGAGGCCGCACTGTCGGATCGCGTGGCCGGCGGACACATCGGGCTGGCGTCGCGACGGGTGCGGCTGGGAGGCCAGGGCGGGTCGTTGACCGTGCGGCGGCATCCCGACGGCGGCACGGTGGCGATCGCCGAGATACCGATGAGCGAGGTACCGATGGGTGGGCTACACCTCGGTCATGAGTGAGCGCCCGCCCGAGCCGCGAGTTGCTCGGTGAGTTCCTCGGCGTAGGCCAACTGCCGCGCCAGCTTTCGGCACGATTCCTGTGCCCGTTGATGGAATTCGGCGAGTTCGGCACCGGCGGCTGCCTTGTCGTCAGCAGACGCTTCCGGGTCGTCGAGGACCGCTTCGGCATCGAGCAATCGGCGCATGTCGTCGAGACTGAACCCGGCAGGCTTCATCCGGCGGATCACCAACAGTCGGTCGATGTCGCCGGGCGTGTAGAGCCGGAAGCCGCCCGCCGACCGTGCCGACGGGACGACGAGGCCCACCTCGTCGTAGTGCCGGATCGTCTTGATGGACAGTTCGGTGCGATGGGCCACCTCCCCGATCTGGAGCAGATCGTCGGCGGCCGCCGGCGTGTCCGGTTTCTCGGTCCCCGTCATGGTGTCAGTGTGCCCCGGACAGATGACCACTGAGCCGTTCGTGACGCTGCGCGCTGCTGTCGTTGAGGCCCACGATCGTCGCCGTCTTGCCCTTCGCCGCGTACTTGGTGGTGATGGCGTCGAGGGTGGCGACGGTGGAGGCGTCCCAGATGTGGGAGTCGCTCATGTCGATGACGACGTTGCGCGGGTCGCCGACGTAGTCGAACTGATAGACCAGGTCGTTGCTGGAGGCGAAGAACAATTCGCCGCGTACTGCGTAGACGCGTGTGTCGTCGTCAGGGTGCGCGACGTCGACGACCTCGGTCAGATGCGCGACCCGGCGGGCGAACAGCACCATCGCGGTGATCACGCCGACGATCACACCGTAGGCCAGGTTGTGGGTCACCACAGTCACCACCACGGTCGCGAGCATCACGGTGATCTCACTCTTGGGCATGCGGCGCAACGTCTTCGGATTGATGCTGTGCCAGTCGAAGGTGCCCACCGACACCATGATCATCACCGCGACGAGCGCCGCCATCGGGATCAGCGCCACCACATCCCCGAGGCCGACGACCAGGATCAGCAGGAACACACCGGCCAGGAGGGTCGAGATGCGCGTGCGTGCGCCGGAGGACTTCACGTTGATCATCGTCTGGCCGATCATCGCGCACCCGCCCATGCCGCCGAAGAATCCGGTGACGATGTTGGCCACACCCTGCCCGACGGCCTCCCGGGACTTGTCGGAGTGGGTGTCGGTGATGTCGTCGACGAACTTCGCCGTCATCAACGATTCCAGCAGTCCGACCAGCGCCATGGTGAACGCGTACGGCGCGATGATGGTGAGGGTGTCCCACGTGAACGGGACATCGGGGATGAGCCAGGCGGGCAGGCTGTCAGGCAGTTCGCCTTCGTCGCCGACGTTGGGGACCGAGAGACTGGCGGCGATGGTGACCGCGGTGAGCAGCACGATCGCCACCAGCGGCGCCGGGATCACCGTGGTCATCCGCGGCATGAACACGATGATGGCGATGCCGATGGCGACCATCGGATACACCAGCCACGGCACCCCGATCAGGTGCGGCAGCTGCGCACTGAAGATGAGGATGGCCAAGGCGTTGACGAAGCCGACCATGACGCTGCGCGGGATGAACCGCATCAGCTTGGCCACGCCGAGCCCGCCGAGCAGCATCTGGAAGACGCCGGCGAGGATCACCGCGGCGATCAGGTAGTCGAGGCCATGGCTGTCCACGAGCGGCGCCACGACCAGCGCCACCGCGCCGGTCGCCGCCGAGATCATCGCGGGTCGGCCGCCGACGATGGCGATGGTGACCGCCATGGTGAACGACGCGAACAGGCCCACCCGGGGGTCGACGCCGGCGATGATGGAGAACGAGATGGCCTCCGGGATCAGCGCCAGCGCGACGACGAGTCCGGCGAGCACCTCGGTGCGCAGTCGGCGCGGGGACCGCAGTGCGGCCAGGACCGACTGCTCCTGCTGGGGCGAGACCACAGTGGTGGTCGACGACATGGACGTCTCCTTCGGCCGCGCACGGCGGCACACGGTGATCGCGTCACCTGACGATGCTGGGCACCGACCGCACCGTTGCGGTCGGCGAGAAAGATGCCGGCGGGCAGACCGCCGGACGCAGCTCGGAACTCTACCCTTCGGGGAGGGTAGAGTTGCAAATCCCCGGCCCCGCTGTGGTGCGAAACACCCGGTGCGCGCCCGCCACAGTCCCCTGCCGCCGATCGAGTAGCCCGAAACGCCAACCGAAGCCGCCCCTTTCCGCTGATCGAATAACCCCAGGCGCTACCGAGGCTCACCCTTCTCGCTGATCGAGTAGCCCGAGGCACTAGCCGAGGCTCACCCTTCTCGCTGATCGAGTAGCCCGAGGCGCTAGCCGAGGGCGTATCGAGATCCCCCCGCACCTCACGGCCCACCGATCGGTGGCCATCACCTCCACCACCGGATCCCCCGGTCGGCGGACCTTGCGAACGCCAGGTCACGGCAAAGTTCTCGGTGTCACCATCGTCGGCTTCGATCAGTGGCGAGTCCCCGCTGCGCGCCGGCCCGCGGCAGTGAAAGCGCCGGTCGGCGCTTGGTTCGTCCGCGCTCAGTCGGCGCGCGCTCGGTCGACCACGAAGTCCCGGAATCGGTCCGCCGCATCCGGCAACGGTCTCGGACGAAACCACGTCAGCCCGATCTCGCGAGACTCGTCGGCCAGCGGGATCAGCTCCACGCCCGGTCGGAGCGCAGTGTCATCGACGGGCACCACCCCGATCCCCAAACCGGCACCCACCAGACCCGTGATGGTGGTCAGTTCGGCGGATTCGAAGGCGATGGTCGGCGCGATATCGGCTGCGGCACAGAGCTCGTCGACGATGCGCCGCATCCCGTATCCGCGCTGCATCACGATGAACTCCTCGTCGGCGGCCTCGGCGAGCCCGATGACCGAACGCCCGGCGAAGCGATGGCCCCGCGGAACCACCAGGGCGAGATTCTGCTGTGCTATCGCGAGCCATGCCATGTCGGTACGCATCGGCCGGGGTGAAACGATCGCGAGATCCGCCTCGCCACGGGCCACGTGATCGACCACCGTGGCCGCCGCATCCTGGGTGAGGGTGAACCGGGCCCCGGGATTGGCGTCTCGGAAACCCTTGATCAGATCGGGGACCAGCGCAACGCCGAAGGAATGCAGAAAGGCCAAGCGGATCGGTCCCTGCGCGGGCCGAGTCATGTCCTCGATCTCCCGTCGCGCGGTGTCGAGTTGGACCCGGGCGCGCCGGGAGCGCTCGAGGTAGACGCGCCCGAAGCGGTTGAGGACGAGTCGCCGTCCGTGCCGATCGAACAGCGGAACTCCGAGGTCGAGCTCGAGGCGCGCGACGAAACGAGACAGCGTCGGCTGCGAAACGTGAACCTGTTCGCCGGCCGCAGTCAGGTTCTCCGCCTCTGCGATGGCGATAAACCAGTCCAGTTCATCGTGCATCAGACTCAATCTACCTGCAATTATTCCCATCTGCATAAGAGACTGGCACATGCTTCATTTTGCGCATCTGCGATGTGGTGCTTGCCTGAGTAGCGATGACGACCACAGCCTCTACAGCCGCGAGGACCGGATACACCCCGGGCACACCCGGGTATCGCCGTGCCACCATCGCGTTGTTCGCCGCCGGCATGACGACATTCATGGCGCTCTACTATGTGCAGGCCCTATTGCCGCAGTTGTCGGATCATTTCGGTGTCTCCCCCACCTCCGCGGCATTGTCGGTATCGCTGACGACCGGTTTCCTGGCCGTCGCGATCATCCCGGCCAGCGTCTTGTCGGAGCGCTTCGGTCGGGTGCGCATCATGGCGATCTCCGCGCTGGCCGCATCGATCGTCGGCATCCTGCTGCCGTGGGCGCCGACCATTGAACTGCTGTTGGTCGGCCGCGGACTCCAGGGCGTGCTGTGCGCTGGGGTGCCGGCAGTGGCGATGGCCTACCTCGCCGAGGAGATCGACGGCGGGTCGCTCGGCACCGCAATGGGTCGCTACATCGCCGGAACCACCATCGGCGGCTTGACCGGTCGCCTGATCCCGGGCTTCGCCGTCGACGTGGTGACATGGCAGTGGGCCCTAGAGATCGCCTGCCTGGTGTCGCTGGCCTTCGCCATCATCTTCTGGCGGACCGTCCCGGCGTCGCAGTTCTTTGCCCCGCAACGTATCTCACCGGCCACCACGATCGGTAACCTGCTCGGCCATCTGCGCAACCCGGGACTGCTCCCACTGTTCCTCCTCGGTTTCGTGCTGATGGGCGGATTCGTCACCGTCTACAACTTTTTGGGCTACCGCCTGCTGCGTGGCCCCTTCGGGCTCAGCGAGGCAGTGGTCGCAACCGTGTTCGTGATGTACCTGGCGGGCACCTTCTCCGCGACGATCGCAGGCCGGTTCGCCGACCGATGGGGACGACGGCCGGTACTGATCGCCGCGGTGTCGAGCATGCTGGTCGGTCTCGGCCTGACCGTGCCCGACAATCTCCCAATCGTGCTGGTCGGCATGTTCGTGTTCACCGCGGCCTTCTTCGCCGCGCACTCGGTGGCCAGCAGCTGGGTGTCGGCGCGCGCCACCGATCACCGTGCCGAGGCATCGTCGCTCTACCTGTTCCACTACTACCTCGGGAGTTCGGTGGTGGGTGCGCTGGGCGGGCTGGCGTTCTCCGCGTTCGGATGGGTGGGTGTAGCCACATACGTCGCGGTGCTGGTGGCGGCGGGTCTGGGCCTGGCCGTATTCGGGCAGGAATGACCCCCGATCAGTACGGTGGTGGGTTCTGTGTGTTCCAGCGTTCCATGGCGCGGGTGTCGGCGCGCTCTACCGATTTCGCGCGTTGGCCGCGGAGGGTGTCGA
>NZ_JBITWL010000029.1:0-61556 GCF_044543825.1 Gordonia sp. NPDC062954
GGTCTCTATCCGCCGCGCGCGTCTAGAAACTTGAGGAAACCTGTCCCTAGTACGAGAGGACCGGGACGGACGAACCTCTGGTGTGCCAGTTGTCCCGCCAGGGGCACTGCTGGTTAGCTACGTTCGGAAGGGATAACCGCTGAAAGCATCTAAGCGGGAAGCCTGTTCCAAGATGAGGTTTCTCACCACCATGAGTGGTTAAGGCCCCCTACAGACCATGGGGTTGATAGGCCAGAACTGGAAGCCTGGTAACAGGTGTAGGTGACTGGTACTAATCGGCCGAGGACTTACAACAACACTCAACACCACAAAGACGTTGAGTAATAAAATTTGTTGCTCGCATCCACTATGACACTTCTGAAACAACACACAACAATAAACAAACCCGTCGTGTGTGGGTTTCACAATGTTTCGGCGGCCATAGCGGAGGGGAAACGCCCGGTCCCATTCCGAACCCGGAAGCTAAGCCCTCCAGCGCCAATGGTACTGCACCCTAACCAGTGTGGGAGAGTAGGACACCGCCGAGCACAATTTGAGCTACGGCCCTGTATTCGATACCACTTCGAATACAGGGCCGTTGGCGTTTGAACGCCGAATCCGTACTCTTTTCGTTGCGGGATCGGCGAACATGGATGGTCCCGTGAGAACCGACCACCCGAAAGACTCCGAGGCATAGATTGGCTGGCTATGAGTGACCGTGACCGTACCCCACGTCGTGATGCCGGACAGCGTCGTGACGGGGGTGACCGCCGAGACGGGGGTGCTCGTCGCGATGGTGCGCCCCGCCGAGAGGCCGCTCAGGATCGGTACGGCCGACAGGGTGCGTCACGACGGGACGGCGGTAACCGGGGCTCGGCACGTCCGGATCGTGGGACCCGGGGGACCGGCTCGGCCGGCCGGCCAGATGAACCGGCGCTGCCCGAGGACGTCGCCGCGTCGGATCTGGACTCGGAAGTTCGTCGAGATCTGCTCACGTTGGACAAGACGAATGCGGAGAACGTGGCACGGCACCTGGTGATGGTGACCCGTCTGCTCGCCGACGATCCGGCAGCCGCCCTCCTACATGCCCGGGCCGCGCGCCGTCGTGCCGGCCGGGTCGGGTTGGTTCGTGAGACCCTGGGCATCGCCGCCTACAGTGCCGGTGAATGGCAGGAAGCGGTTTCCGAACTCCGTGCAGCTCGCCGAATCACCGGTAACCCGGGTTTGTTGCCGCTGATCGCTGACGCCGAACGTGGCCTGGGTCGACCGTCACGGGCGATCGAGATCGCTCGGAGCGACGACGGGCAGGCATTGACCGGTGAGGATCGCACCGAGATGCGGATCGTGGAGAGCGGCGCGCGCATCGACCTCGGAGAGGCCGACAAGGCCGTCGTCACCCTGCAAAACGAGGATCTTTCGCCCGGTCGGGCCGGCACGCCGGTCGCCCGCCTGTACTACGCCTACGCATCTGCGCTGCTCGCCGCGGATCGCGCCGACGACGCAGTTACCTGGTTCATGAACGCAGCTGCGGCAGACGTCGAGGACGTGACTGACGCCGAGTTGCGGCTGGTGGCGCTCGCCGAAGGCGACCTCGGCGACCAACCGGACGTCCAGACCGTGAAGGAACCGAGCGACAGCGACCGGGTCGGCGGTGGCGAGGTCGAGCGTGAAGCGGTCGTCAGTCGGCAAGGCGATTTGATCACTCCCGAGTCACACGCCGGAGAGCTCGGAGAGACCGTTGTGACGGACGAGTCGGCGGCAGCGGAGCCCGACGTCGCCGCCGACATGCGGGTCGCCGCCGCGGCCGGTCCGGTGGATCAGCCTGCCACGGAGGGGGTGTCGGAGCCGAGCGGATCGCAGCCCGCGGCCGACTCGCTGGTGGCGCGCTACGACGCACTTCTGCTCGACCTCGACGGCACCGTCTACGCGGGGCATCGTGCACTACCCGGCGCGCGGGAGACCCTCGGCGAGATCGACACCGCACGGTTTTTCGTGACCAACAACGCGAGTCGCCGCCCTGCCGAGGTGGTCGACCACCTCACCGACCTGGGGTTCGAGGCCACCTCGGACCAGGTGGTGACCAGCGCGCAGTCGGCGGCCCGACTGCTGGCCGAACATCTTGCGCCCGGTTCACGTGCACTGGTGATCGGTACCGACGGCCTTGCCCAAGAGGTCCGCGAAGTCGGTATCGCGGTCACCCGCAGTGCGGCCGATCGTCCCGCAGCGGTGATCCAGGGGCACTCTCCGCAGACTGGTTGGGCCGAGCTTTCCGAAGCGGCACTGGCCATCGACGCCGGCGCCCTCTGGATTGCCTGCAACACCGATGCCACGCTGCCGTCGGAACGTGGCAAGCTGGTCGGCAATGGCTCGATGGTCGCGGCAGTGGCCAATGCCACCGGTAAACAACCCCTGGTGGCCGGTAAGCCCGCAGCGCCGCTGATGGCCGACGCCATCGCCCGCAGCCGAGCGACTCGGCCGTTGGTCGTCGGTGATCGCCTCGACACCGATATCGAAGGGGCGCATGCCGTCGGCCTGGACAGCGTCCTGGTGCTCACCGGCGTGAGCTCGGCGACCGATCTGCTCAACGCGCCCCCCGAACAGCGTCCGACGCATGTCGTCGGGAATCTGACGGACCTTTTCGCAGCGGCGGACACCGTGCGTATCGGTGCCCACGACGGATGGGACGTTGCGATCAACGGGACCGTCGTCACGGTCAGGTCGACCGGGAGGGGTGAGCCCCGCAGTGTGCTCCCTGCGCTCGCGTGGGCGGTGTGGTCGGCTGCCGACGAAGGGGCGCTCGATCTCTCCGAGTTGTCCGTGACCAGCCCGGACTCCGACGTGTTGAGTGTCTTGGAAGCGGTCGGAGTCAAGGCCGTGCGATAGCCTGGGAGCCGCGATGACCGAACCCCACCTGGAGAGCGCCGACGGACACCGGGCCGCTACGCCCCGCCCGGCCCCGAACATGATGCCGCGCGCTGTCGGCTCCACGATTGCAGCCGATGAGACCAGCGAAACGCGGGATCCTGCGTCGGTGACCGGTGCCGTCGGCGCGATCCTCGAGCAGGTCGATGAGATCCGACGAGCAACCGGCGATCGCTTCGATCTGGCCGCGCTCGGGCAACAGGCCGACTTACTCGAACACGCCCACGACGTGCTCACCACAGCGCTCGAGGATGTCGATCCTCGATGAGGCACTGATCCGTGGCGCCACGTGCACGACTTGACGCCGAGCTCGTCCGGCGCGGTCTGGCCCGGTCGCGCGAGCAGGCGAGGACGCTGATCGCCGACGGGTTGGTCAAGGTCAACGGTGTGCTCGCGGCCAAGCCGGCAACCAATGTGGGCCGTGACACGCCGATCGTGGTGGCCGACACCGTCGGTGAGGACTGGGCGTCTCGCGGTGCCCACAAACTGTTGGGTGCTCTGGAGGCATTCGAACCATCCGGGTTGACCGTGCGTGGCCGGCGCTGTCTGGATGCCGGCGCCTCTACCGGTGGGTTCACCGACGTACTGCTGCGGCGCGGCGCGGAACACGTCGTCGCCGTGGACGTCGGCTACGGACAACTGGTGTGGCGGTTGCAGAACGATCCGCGGGTGACGGTGCACGACCGTACCAACGTGCGCCATCTCGACCCCGAGGACATCGGCGGTGCGGTCGACATGGTGGTGGCCGATCTGTCGTTCATCTCACTCGGGCTGGTGTTGCCGGCACTCGCTCGTTCGGTCCGGGCCGGTGGCGATCTCGTCCCGATGGTCAAACCGCAGTTCGAGGTCGGCAAGGACCGGGTGGGTGCAGGTGGCGTGGTGCGGGATCCCCAACAGCGTGTCGACGCGGTTGTCGGTGTGGCGCGTACCGCCCGCGATCTCGGCCTCGTAACCCGCGGTGTGGTCGCCAGCCCCCTGCCCGGGCCGTCGGGAAACGTCGAGTACTTCCTCTGGTTGCGTCGGGAAGATGCGCAGCGACCCGGAGCTGCCGCAGCCGGCGACCGACCCGACACCCACCGGCCCGGCGCCGACCCGGTGGCTGGCGATAGGGTCGGAGTTCGAACAGACGTGACGCATGGTGCCGACGACGCCATCGTGTCCGGGCCCGACGCCCCAGAGCTCATCGACACCGCACTGATCGAGATGATCACCCGGGCCGTCGCGGACGGGCCGCGCTGACAGACGAAGGGACCACTGTGGCCAACGAGGAGGTCGCCGGCCGGGGGGAGCATCGGGAGTTCCTGGTGGTCGCCCACACCGGTCGCGAGGTCGTCACACAGACGATGGATGCCATCGCGCGACACTGTGCTGCAGCCGATGTGCGGTTGCGGGTCGTCGACTACGACACGCGGCACGCGGCCGATGAACCCGCTCCCACGAAACCCGGCCGCGAACGGCCGACGAGTCATCCTGTCGATCCCGAACACCTGCGCAATCTCGGAGCCGCGGTCCGGGTGACCACACCGGAACCGGCATCGGCCGAGGGCTGTGAGGTGGTGATCGTCCTCGGTGGCGACGGCACCTTCCTGCGCGCTGCGGAACTGGCTTATCCGGCACAGGTTCCGGTGCTGGGTATCAATCTGGGCCACATCGGCTTTCTGGCCGAGGCGGAGGCCAATCGTGTCGATGCCGTCATGCAGCAGCTCATCGCGGGTGACTACCGGGTGGAACCGCGGATGACCCTCGATGTGGCGGTGATAGACCCGACTCAACCCGACGCGCCGGTCGCGCGGACCTGGGCGCTCAACGAGATCGCCATCCTCAACCGAACCAACAACGGCGTGCTGGAACTCGTCACGGAGGTCGACGGGCGTCCGGTCTCCGCGTTCGGTGCCGACGGCGTGCTGGTGGCGACCCCGACCGGGTCGACGGCCTATGCGTTCTCGGCCGGTGGGCCGGTGATGTGGCCGGATCTCGAGGCCATCCTGGTGGTGCCGAGCAACGCTCACGCGCTCTTCGCCCGTCCGTTGGTGACGAGCCCGCGATCGCAGATCGCGGTCGAGATCGACAAACGTGGCCGCGCCGGTGTGGCACTGTGCGACGGGCGACGCCGGATCGACGTCTCCGCGGGCGCTCGCGTCGAGGTGGTCCGCAGCGAGCGGTCGGTGTTGTGGGTGCGCATCGACTCCGACCCGTTCACCGACAGACTGGTGACCAAATTCGATCTGCCCGTGACGGGTTGGCGAGGGAGGCAGGCCTGACGTGCTGGAAGAACTGTCGATCGAAGGCCTCGGCGTCATCGAGCGGGCGTCGGCACAATTCCACCCGGGCTTCACGGCGCTGACCGGCGAGACAGGCGCCGGCAAGACCATGATCGTGACGAGTCTGCACCTGCTTTCGGGCGCGCGGGCCGACGCATCGCGGGTGCGATCCGGCGATGCGAAGGCCACCGTGGAAGGTCGGTTTCGCCTCGCGACGCCGGATGGTGCCGACCGAGGCGCGACGGTGGATCCGGTGGTCGACGAGATCCTGGAGGCGTCGGGAGCCGATGTGGACGAGGACGGCACGCTGATCGCCATCCGATCGGTTGGCACCGACGGCCGTTCGCGGGCACACCTGGGCGGTCGGTCGGTGCCCGTCGGTGTGATGGGCCGGATGACCAATCAGCTGCTCACCATCCACGGCCAGAACGATCAGCTCCGACTGATGAAGCCCGAACACCAGCGCGCGGCGCTCGACACCTTTGCAGGGTCGCCGGTGCGCAGTGCCGTCGACGCCTATCGAACCGCTCGCCAGGCGTGGATCGGGATTCTCGATGATCTCGACGCCCGCCGCACCGACGAACGTGAACTCGCCCAGGAGGCCGATCGGCTCCGGTTCGGTGTCGATGAGATCGCCGCGGTGGACCCGCAACCCGGTGAAGACGCGGAACTCGCCGCCACGATCCACCGGCTCACCGATCTGGAGAGCATCCGGACCACGGGTGCGCACTCGCACGCGATCGTCGCCGGCGACGACGGCTCCGTTGTCGACGCGCTCGGTCAGGTGCGCAGCCTGCTCGAAGCGGCCGGCGACGAGTCGCTGCGCGGCCTGCTTCCGCGCGTGAGCGAGGCGCTGACCGTGATCACCGATGTCGGCGAGGAGCTGTCGGCGTTCCTGTCCGACCTGCCCGCCGACGCCGAGGAACTCGACAAACTGCTGACCCGGCAGGCAGACCTGAAATCATTGGTCCGGAAGTATGCGCCGGACATCGACGGGGTCATCGCGTGGCGTGACAGTGCCGCCACTCGGCTGGCCGAGATCGACGATCCCCAGCACTCCATCACCGAGCTCGAGTCCGCCGCCGCGGCTGCCCGCGACAAGGTCACCGAGGCCGCTGCCAAACTGGGGCGCCGTCGGCGAACCGCTGCCAAGTCGATGGCCGCCAAGGTCTCCGCGGAACTCGGCGGACTCGCGATGGGTGACGCCGCGCTCGCCGTGGAGGTCGCCCCCGAGCCGGCCGCCGACAACGATCGACTGGCGATCGAGATCGACGGCGTACGAGCGCATGCCGGTGCATCGGGTGCCGACCGCGTCGAGTTCTCCTTACTCGCCCACAAGGGCGCGACGCCGTTACCCATCGCGCGATCTGCATCCGGTGGCGAGCTCTCCCGTCTCATGCTCGCCCTGGAGGTTGTACTCGCTGCCCCGACCAGTGGATCGGTGATGGTCTTCGACGAGGTCGACGCGGGCGTCGGCGGTCGTGCGGCAGTCGAGATCGGGCGTCGGCTGGCGCGTCTCGCCCGAGCGCACCAGGTGATCGTCGTGACCCACCTTCCGCAGGTGGCGGCTTTCGCCGACAATCACCTGGTCATCGGAAAGAACGCGGCCAAGGGCAAGAACCGTCCGCACAGCAGCACAGTGCGCACCCTGGATCGCGACGAGCGTGTTGCCGAACTCGCGCGCATGTTGGCCGGGCTCGGCGACTCCGACACCGGCCGCGCACACGCAGAGGAACTCCTGGCCACCGCGGAGACCGAACGCACGTCGGTCGCCGCGGAGTAGCGATCCACGGCTCCCGGCGAGTCGTTGCAGATGTTGCTCGTGTGACAAAAGTTGCAATTGTTGCGGCGCGCCTCCACGATTTCGGCGTCTTGCGTGTCGATCATGAGCGTCATGAAGATGCCTGCACTGCTCGCCCGCACCACCACCGAACTGCCTGGCGTCACCGGAATCGCCAGGATCGACAAGAACACTCGGCGCCTGCTCGACCGTGTCGGTCCGGGCGACATCGCCATCCTCGACGAGATCGATCTCGACCGGGTGACCGCAGACGCGCTCGTGCAGGCGAATGTGGTGGCGGTGGTCAATGCCGCCCCGTCGATCTCGGGTCGGTATCCCAACCTCGGTCCGGAGGTTCTCGTGGCCTCGGGGATCGTATTGCTCGACAACGTCGGCGATGAGGTGTTCAAGCGGGTGAAGGACGGCGCGAAGCTGCGCGTCGACAACAACCGACTCTATGTCGGTGAGCGCAGGCTTGCGATGGGAACCGAACTGGCCGAGCACGACATCGCCGATATGATGATCGAGGCCAAGACCGGGCTGGTCGATCATCTGGAAGCGTTCTCCGGCAACACGATCGAGTTCATTCGAAGTGAATCGCCGTTGCTGATCGACGGTGTCGGCGTCCCGGATGTGGATGTGAATCTGGCGGGACGGCACGTGGTCGTGGTGGCCGACGGCCCCGACCGCGCCACCGACCTCAAGTCGCTCAAGCCGTTCATCAAGGAGTACTCGCCGGTGCTCGTCGGGGTGGGCGCCGGCGCCGACACCCTGATGAAAGCCGGCTACAAGCCCTCGCTGATCGTCGGCGACCCCGAGGAGATGAAGACCGCAACCCTGAAATCGGGCGCCCAGCTTGTCCTGCCGGCCGACACCGACGGCCACGCCCCGGGCCTTGCCCGCATCCAGGACCTCGGTGTGGGCGCGACGACGTTCCCAGCCGCCGGGGGTGCAGCCGACCTCGCATTGCTGCTCACGGACTACCACGGCGCAGATCTGATCGTGACTGTCGGCTACGGCGGTACGCTCGACGACTTCTTCGACCGTTCACGACGGGAGAGCAATCCGTCGACCTTCCTCACCCGCCTCAAGGTGGGTCCGAAACTGGTTGACGCGAAGGCGGTCGCCACGCTGTATCGCAGCCGGGTGTCCGGTGCGGCCATCGCATGCGTGATCCTCGCCGCGCTGATCGCCGTGATCGCGGCGATCATGTTGTCCAACATGGGTCCTGAGATCATCGACTGGTCGGTAGCGCAATACCACCAGGCCGTGGACTGGGCCCAGGGAGTGTGGAACAGGTAGTCGATGATCTCACTACGCCAGCACGCGATCTCCCTCGCCGCGGTCTTTCTGGCGCTGGCGTTGGGACTGTTCCTGGGATCGGGATTCGTCGGAGACCGGGTGAACTCGTTGACCGGCGCCTCCCGGGACCGCATCGGCGATCTCGAGGCCGAACGCGATCACCTGAACGAACAGCTCAACGCCGCCAACAGCTTCGACGCGGCGGTCGCGCCCCGTCTGATCAGCGGTGCGCTCGCCGATCAGTCGGTCCTCGTGGTGACCGCACCGAACGCCGCGGATACCGATGTCGATGCGGTCAAGGAAGCACTGTCGACGGCGGGTGCACGTTTCGCCGGGCAGATCGCATTGACCGACGAACTCGTCACCGATCAGAACGCGGAACAACTGCGCACCATCGTCGATCAGACCATACCCGCCGGCACGACCCTGCGAGCCGAGCTGACGGACTCAGGCGGCCGCGTCGGGGACCTACTCGGTGCACTGCTGTTACATCCCGAGGGACGAACGGCGGCCGACGCCGCCGACATCAGGCTCGGATTGCAGGCGCTACGGGAGGGTGGCTTCATCGCCGCAGCCGACCGGACGATGTCGGGAGCCGACCTTGTCGTGGTGGTGACCGGCGATGCGCTCGGCGACGACGCGGGTGCACAGGGCCAGCTGGTGGCCCGGACCGCGGCGGCCATGGCCGCCCGTGGACAAGGCGGTGTCCTGGTGGGGCGCGCGGGCTCGGCCGAAGGTGGGTCGCCGATCGCGGTGGTGCGCTCGGATCCGGCGTTGGGCAACGCGGTGTCGACCGTGGACAACGTCGACCAGCAGACCGGGCTGATCACGGCGGTGTTGGCGCTGGCCCAGGAGTCCGACGGGCAGACCGGCGCCTATGGCACCGGGGCAGGCGCCCGGGCGATCACCGTCGGGGCAGCCCCGGGCCCGGCCGCGTGAGGGCAGATCGGTGCCGAGCCGGTGTCGTGGCAGTCGAACCGTCCGCGAGGTGTTACCCTGGAGTCCCGTAGGTAATCAGGGTTTTCTGGCCTGGATCGGCCGACGGGAGACGCATTTTGCGACCACTGCGCCATATGCACGATGGCACCAAACACATCTTCGTGACCGGCGGTGTCGCGTCGTCCTTGGGTAAAGGACTGACCGCATCGAGTCTCGGGCAACTGCTCACCGCACGTGGCCTGCGCGTCACGATGCAGAAGCTCGACCCGTATCTCAACGTGGATCCGGGCACCATGAATCCGTTTCAGCACGGCGAGGTCTTCGTCACCGAGGACGGAGCCGAGACCGACCTCGACGTCGGCCACTACGAACGATTCCTGGACCGCAACCTGTCACAGTCGGCCAATGTGACGACCGGGCAGGTCTATTCGACCGTCATCGCCAAGGAACGTCGCGGGGAGTATCTCGGCGAGACCGTTCAGGTGATCCCGCACATCACCGACGAGCTCAAGGCCCGGGTGCTCGCGATGCGCGAGCCCGGGGAAGACGGCGAGGCCCCCGACGTCGTCATCACCGAGATCGGCGGCACCGTCGGTGACATCGAGTCGCAGCCGTTCATCGAGGCGGCCCGACAGATCCGTCACGACGTCGGTCGTGACAACGTGTTCTTCCTGCACGTCTCGTTGGTCCCGTATCTGGCGCCGTCCGGCGAACTCAAGACCAAACCCACGCAGCATTCGGTGGCCGCGTTGCGCAATGTCGGTATCCAACCCGACGCGCTGATCCTGCGATGCGATCGGGAGGTCCCTGAGGGGCTCAAGAAGAAGATCGCATTGATGTGCGATGTCGAGATCGAAGGTGTGATCTCCACCCCCGACGCCCCGTCGATCTACGACATCCCCAAGGTGCTGCACCGGGAGCAGCTCGACGCCTATGTGGTCCGCAAACTGGGTTTGCCGTTCCGCGACGTCGACTGGACCGAATGGGGTGAGCTGCTGCGGCGGGTGCACGATCCGCGAGAGACGGTGACGGTCGCCCTGGTCGGCAAGTATGTCGACCTGCCCGACGCCTACCTGTCGGTCACCGAGGCCATCCGCGCCGGCGGTTTCGCATGGAAGGCACGTACCGAGATCAAATGGGTGCCTTCCGATGAGTGCGCGACCCTGGAAGGCGCGCAGGCCGCGCTCGGTGACGTGCACGCAGTGCTGATCCCAGGCGGTTTCGGTATCCGGGGCATCGAGGGCAAGGTCGGTGCGATCGCATATGCCCGCAAGCGCAAGATCCCGCTGCTGGGATTGTGCCTCGGCCTGCAGTGCGTGGTGATCGAGGCCGCACGCAGCGCGGGACTCGATGGTGCCAGCTCCGCCGAGTTCGACCCCGACACGCCCTATCCGGTGATCTCGACGATGGCCGATCAGACCGAGGCGGTGGCCGGAGAGGCAGATCTTGGCGGCACGATGCGGCTCGGTGCCTATCCGGCGCACCTGGAGCGGGGCAGCGTCGTGGCGCGGTCGTACGGTGCCACCGAGGTATCCGAACGTCACCGTCATCGCTACGAGGTGAACAACTCCTATCGGGACAAGATCGCGGCGGCGGGTCTGGTTTTCTCCGGCACCTCACCGGACGGACACCTGGTGGAGTTCGTCGAGTACCCGAAGTCGGTGCATCCGTTCCTCGTGGCCACTCAGGCGCACCCGGAGCTCAAGAGCCGGCCCACCCGGCCGCATCCGCTGTTCCGCTCGTTCATCGAGGCTGCCCTGAAATACAAGGCCGAGGAACGTCTGCCTGTCGATCTCGGCGACTACGACGACCAGTCGGCCGACGATGCTGCTGCGATCGACGAGATATCGGGTACCGAGCTCGCCGGCGCAGACGAAGTCGGTGACCGGGAACCCAGCGCTTGAGCGGCAGGGCTGCGGCCGACGGCCCAGACGCGCCGGGCGGCCACGAGTTCGCCGTGCGGGGCACCCGCACGGTCTACGACGGTGCGATCGTGACCCTGCGCGTCGACGACGTGCAGATGCCGGGAGGCCGTGTCGCCGAACGTGAGGTGGTGGAACACTACGGCGCGGTCGCCGTGGTGGCACGTGACGAACAGGGACGCATCGCGATGGTGCGCCAGTACCGGCATCCGATCGGTCGGCGACTGTTGGAACTTCCGGCCGGTCTGCTCGACGCAGGCCCCGACGAGACGCCCCTGGAGGCCGCGCAGCGCGAACTAGCCGAGGAGGTGGATCTGGCCGCCGACCGTTGGCAGGTGCTCGTCGATCTGGCGCTGTCCCCGGGATTCACCGATGAGGCGTTGCGGCTCTACCTCGCCGAGGGTGTGCGGGTCGTCGATACCGCAGAGCGCCACGACGAGGAGGCCGACATGGCGGTGGAATGGGTAGCGCTCGACGACGCGGTCGACCGTGTGCTCGCCGGAGAGATCGTCAACGCGACGAGTGTCGCCGGGATCCTCGCGGTCGCCGCCGCCGAGGCGCGCGGCGCCACGCTGCGTGCGGTCACCGCGCCGTGGCCGGACGAACCGACGGCGCTGCGCGAGCGCCGGCCCACGCGGTGAGTGCTGCCACCGTGCCCACCGACACCGCCGCCGAGCACGTAACCCGTTATCTGGACCATCTGACGGTGGAGCGCGGGGCGGCGCCCAACACGGTCAACTCCTACCGACGTGATCTCGCGCGCTACGAGCAGTTCCTGAACGCACGCGGGATCGACGGACTCGACGAAGTGGCCACTGATGATGTCCGCGAATTCCTCGTCGAACTGCGGCGCGGTGACCCCGACGCCGGGCTCAGTCCGCTCGCCGACAGCTCCATCGCGCGAACGCTGGTGGCGGTGCGAGGGTTCCACAAGTTCGCGACTGCCGAGGGCATCGTGACCACCGACGTCGCACACGCGGTGCGTCCGCCGCGTCCCGCGCGTCGGCTACCCAAATCACTGCCCGTCGACGACGTGCTGGCGATCCTGGAGTCCGCCGGTGCCGACGATCAGCCGCGCGGACTTCGGGATCGAGCGTTGCTCGAGTTGCTCTACAGCTGCGGCGCGCGCATCTCGGAGGCGACCTCGCTGGACGTCGACGACATCGACACCGACTCCCGGGCGGTGCGGCTGCGCGGCAAGGGGGGCAAGGAACGGGTGGTGCCCGTCGGTGGTCCCGCGGTCGAGGCCCTCGAGGCGTACCTCGTACGTGGCCGTCCCACGTTGGTCCGCCGATCGGAACCGGCACTGTTCCTGAACGTGCGCGGAGGGCGGCTGTCGCGGCAGAGTGCGTGGCAGGTGCTCGTCGACGCGGCGCAACGGGCCGGACTCGACACCGCGGTGTCGCCGCACACGCTGCGCCACAGCTTCGCCACCCATCTGCTCGACGGTGGTGCCGACGTACGTGTGGTCCAGGAGCTCCTCGGTCACGCCTCGGTGACGACCACCCAGGTGTACACATTGGTGACGGTGAACACCATGCGTGAGGTGTACGCCACGGCCCATCCGCGGGCCCGGTGAGCGCCGATCGGCAGGACGCCCTGTTTTCCATCGGCGATGCTCCGCAGGATCAGGCATCCGACCCACTAGGCTGGCAGGAACGCGTTGCGGTCGAGAAAAATGAAGGGAGCTGCGGACACGTGAGCACCCCGGGGGCACCGCGGTCAGCCGCCCACGAGCAGTACCGCATACCGGTCTCGCCGTCGCACGACTCGGACGAGGACGCCGAGCACCACAACGAGATCGGGCCCACCGGCCGCCCGTACCGGGAGATCCCGGATCCGAGACCACTCGACCGGCACGGTCCGGCCACGGTCGTCGCGGTGTGCAACCAGAAGGGCGGCGTCGGCAAGACGACGTCGACGATCAACCTCGGCGCCGCCCTCGCGGAATGCGGGCGACGGGTGCTGCTGGTGGATCTCGACCCGCAGGGCGCGTTGTCGGCCGGGCTCGGCGTGCCACATCACGAACTCGAGCAGACCGTCTACAACCTTCTCGTCCCGCCGCAGGCGGCAACCGACGATGTCCTGATGCGTACGCGTGTCGAGGGCCTGGATCTGTTGCCGAGCAACATCGACCTGTCGGCCGCCGAGATCCAGCTGGTCACCGAGGTGGGCCGCGAGCAGTCATTGGGACGTGCGCTGCATCCGGTGCTCGACCGTTACGATTTCGTCCTCATCGACTGTCAGCCGTCGCTGGGGCTGCTCACGGTCAACGCGCTGGCCTGCGCGGACACCGTCATCATCCCGATGGAATGTGAGTACTTCAGCCTGCGCGGGCTCGCCTTGCTGACCGACACTGTGGACAAGGTGCGCGACCGGCTCAACCCCCGACTGACCTTGGGCGGCATTCTCGTCACCATGTTCGACGCCCGCACGCTGCATTCGCGTGAGGTGATGTCGCGAGTCGTCGAGGTATTCGGCGATGCCGTCTACGACACGGTGATCAGTCGCACTGTGCGGTTCCCGGAGACCAGCGTGGCTGGTGAACCGATCACCTCCTGGGCGCCCAAGTCGGCGGGCGCGAACGCGTATCGTGCGCTGGCGCGCGAGGTCATCGCCCGCGACGACGAATCGGCATGACCGACGGCTCGCCCGGTGCCGACCCGGCCGCGGTCGAGACCATCGCAGCCGACGTCAGCGATCCGGCCGCCGCCGATCGGCTGCCCAGTCGACCGGAAACGGCGCCCAGTCAACCGGATACGGGGGGGCCTGAGGGGTCCGAGGAGAAGCCGACCGGCTTCCAGGTGCGCCTACCCAACTTCGAGGGTCCGTTCGACCTGTTGCTCAACCTGATCAGCCAGCATCGCCTCGACGTCACCGAGGTGGCCCTGCACGAGGTGACCGACGACTTCATCGCCTACACGCGTGACCTGGGCGCCGAGGTGGGACTCGAGCAGACCACCGAATTCCTGGTGGTCGCCGCGACCCTGCTCGACCTCAAGGCCGCTCGGCTGCTGCCGTCCGGAGAGGTCGACGACCCCGAGGATCTGGCGTTGCTCGAAGCGCGCGACCTGCTGTTCGCCCGCCTCCTCCAGTACCGCGCCTACAAGCAGGTGGCCGCTCTGTTCGGCGAGCTGGAAGCAGCAGCGCTGCAACGCTATCCGCGTTCGGTGTCGCTCGAGAAGCAGTTCGAGGAGCTGTTGCCCGAGGTCACGCTCGGGGTGGACGTCCGCGGATTCGCCGGTGTGGCCGCGTCCGCGTTCACACCCCGCCCCACACCGACTGTCGGATTGGATCATCTGCATGACAGCCATCGGGTGTCGGTTCCCGCACAAGCCCGCCGGATCGCCGATCTGCTCACCGCCCACCCCGGTGCATGGCTGACCTTTCACGACCTGACCGTCGAATGTGCCGACGGGCTGGAGGTGGTCGGAAGTTTCCTGGGCCTACTCGAGTTGTACCGCGAGCGGGCCGTCGCGTTCGAGCAACCCGAGGCCCTCGGCGACCTGCGGGTCAGTTGGACAGGGGACCGCACCGTGGAGGAATTGAGTATGGACACCGCAGAGGACTACGGATGACCGACCAGACAGACGCCGCCGCGGACCCGGCGACCGAGCAGGCACTGTTCGCCGAGAACGCCGAACCCGCGCTCGCCGATGCTCGTCTACGATCCGCCCTCGAGGCGGTTCTGCTGGTGGTCGACACCCCGGCGACCGTGGCGGAACTCGCCTCGGCGGTGGATGAGGATCCGGCCCGCGTCCGAACGATGGTGACCCGGATGTCAGAGGAGCTCACCACTGCCAACAGCGGCATGGATCTGCGTTACGCCGGTGACGGTTGGCGCTACTACACGCGAGCCGAGTACGCGCCGTATGTCGAGCGGTTGTTGCTCGACGGGGCCCGGTCGAAGCTCACCCGCGCCGCCCTGGAGACGCTGGCAGTGGTCGCCTACCGGCAGCCGGTGACCCGAGCGCGGGTGAGCGCGATCCGCGGCGTCAACGTCGACGGTGTGATCCGTACCTTGGTTGCCCGCGGCCTCATCAGCGAGGTGGGGGCCGACCCGCAGACCAGTGCGATCACATATGCGACGACCGAATTGTTCCTCGAACGCCTCGGGCTGGCATCGCTGTCCGAGCTCCCGGACCTGGCTCCGCTACTTCCCGACGTCGACGTCATCGACGACCTCGATGACGAGATCTCGTCGGATCCACGATTCGCCAAACTCGGTGCTCACCGGTCAGACTCGACAGAGAACATCTCGTCCGGATCGGACGTCGACGACCGGTCGGCGCCCGATTCGGGCACCGACGATCAGGATCGATGACATGGCATCCGCTAGCCGAGACGGCACACCGGGCCCGCGCAAGAAGTCGGCGCGCGGTCAAAACACGGGCAAGACGACCCGCAAGGCCGGCGCCAAGGGCGCAGGGGCCAAAGGTGCGGCCAAACGAAACCCGCAGGTCGCGGGTGGCTCCACGAAGAAGACCCACCGCAAGGGTTCGTCGAAACCCGACGTGACGTCGGGCAAGGTGCGGCTCAACAACGCCAAACCTGCACGACATCAAAACGTCGACGTCCAGGCCACCGAATCCGGCGCCACCTACGTCAGCGACGGTGTGCGGTTGCAGAAGGTTCTCGCTGCGGCCGGGGTGGCCTCGCGGCGCGGGGCCGAGGAACTCATCGCCGCCGGGCGCGTGGAGGTCGACGGCGAGGTCGTCACCGAACAAGGCCTGCGCATCGACCCGGACACCGCGGTGATCCGGGTGGACGGGGCCCGCGTCATCATCGACGAAGACAAGCAGTACCTGGCCCTCAACAAGCCCAAGGGCTGGCAGTCGACGATGTCCGACGATCAGGGTCGACCCTGCGTCGGCGACATCGTCGCCGAGCGGGTGATGGCCGGGCAACGGCTGTTCCACGTGGGCCGGCTCGACGCGGACACCGAGGGGTTGCTGCTGCTCACCAACGACGGCGAGCTCGCGCACCGACTGATGCATCCCTCTTATGAGATCCCGAAGACGTATCTGGCCACGCTGCGCGGCGAGGTGCCGCGTTCGCTGGGCCGCGTACTCAAGGGCGGCGTCGAACTCGAAGACGGGCCGGTGTCGGTCGACTCGTTCACGCCGGTCGAGGTCCACGAGGGGCAGTCGTTGGTGCGCATCACATTGCATGAGGGACGCAACCGCATCGTGCGTCGGATGATGGAAGAGGTCGGTTTCCCGGTGACCGCGCTGGTACGTACTCACGTCGGCGCTGTCGCGTTGGGGGAGCAGCGCCCGGGCAGTCTGCGTGTGCTCGGGAAGAACGAGGTCGGCGCGTTGTACAAGGCGGTCGGACTGTGAGCGAGGCAACGGTGCGCGGCGGCGCTCCGGGTGACGGCGACGCAGCGGGCACACGTGTGATTGCTCTCGACGGGCCGGCCGGCACCGGCAAGTCGACGGTGTCCAAGGCACTCGCCGATCGGGTGGGTGCGCGAGTCCTCGATACCGGTGCGATGTACCGGGCCGCCACCCTTGCGGTATTGAATGCCGGTGTGTCGCTGCAGGACCTGCCTTCGATCGAGGACGTGGTGCGTGGCGCCGACATCCGTCTCGACATCGCCGACCACGGCTGCGTGAGTTATCTCGACGGTGTCGACGTCTCTGCGGCCATCCGTACCGATCGGGTGACCGACGCCGTGTCTGCGGTATCTGCGGTTGCGGCGGTGCGCACCAAACTCGTCGCGGTCCAACGCCGAGAAGCCCAGGGCGCTTTCGTCGTGGTGGAGGGCCGCGACATCGGCACGGTGGTCTTCCCGGACGCCGATCTGAAGGTGTTCCTCACCGCGACGCCCGAGGCGCGAGCGGTCCGTCGGCACAAGCAGAATGTCGCGGCCGGTCGACCGAGCGATTACGACGAGGTGCTCGTCAGCGTCAATAGGCGTGATCACCTCGACTCGACGCGTGCCGTATCACCGCTGCGGCCCGCAGACGACGCGGTGATCGTGGACACCAGCGACCTGACCCTCGACCAGGTGATCGACACTCTCGGCGGCCTGGTCCGCGACCGGATCGGAGTGCAGTCGTGACCGAACACAGTGGCGTGGGGGAGGAACTCACCCTTCCCGGTGACGGAACCTGGAATGACGAGTCCGATTGGGAGCTCGGCGATCTCGGTGCCGACGGGCAGCTGATCGACGCCACACCGGTGCCGGTGGTGGCCATCGTCGGACGCCCCAACGTGGGCAAATCGACGTTGGTCAACCGTATTCTGGGGCGTCGCGAGGCAGTGGTCGAGGATATCCCCGGCGTGACCCGGGACCGCGTGTCCTATGCCGCGAGCTGGTCGGGTCGACGATTCACCGTGGTCGACACCGGCGGCTGGGAACCCGATGCCAAGGGGCTGCAGCAGGCGGTGGCCACCCAGGCCGAATACGCCATGCAGACTGCCGACGCCATTGTGTTGGTGGTCGACGGAACGGTCGGCGCCACGAGTACCGATGAAGCCGTCGCGCGGGTGCTGCGCCGGTCGAAGACGCCGGTGGTGCTGGTGGCCAACAAGATCGACAGTGAACGTGCCGAAGCCGATGTCGCCACGCTGTGGTCGCTGGGACTGGGCGAGCCGTTTCCGGTGTCGGCGGCACACGGCCGCGGCGCAGGGGATCTGCTCGACGTGATCCTCAACATGTTGCCCTCGACACCACGCGAGGCGCCCGCACTGGGCGGCCCACGCCGTGTCGCGCTGGTCGGAAAACCCAACGTCGGCAAGAGCTCGTTGCTGAACAAGCTCGCCGGCGCCGAACGCTCGGTGGTCGACAACGTCGCCGGCACGACCGTGGATCCGGTGGACGAGTTGATCGAACTCGGCGGTGAGACATGGCAGTTCGTCGATACGGCAGGCTTGCGTCGCAAGGTGCGCACCGCCAGCGGGCACGAGTACTACGCGTCGCTGCGAACACGCGCCGCCCTCGACGCGGCCGAGGTCGCAATCCTGCTCATCGACGCGTCGGAGCCGATCACCGAGCAGGACCTGCGGGTGCTGTCGATGATCATAGAGAGCGGCCGGGCGCTGGTGATCGCATTCAACAAGTGGGATCTCGTCGACGAGGACCGGCGTTACCAGTTGGACAAGGAGATCGACCGCGACTTGGCGCGGGTGCCGTGGGCGCGGCGGGTCAACATCTCGGCCAGCACGGGACGTGCCGTGCAGAAGCTGGTGCCGGCACTCGACGGGGCGTTGGAGTCATGGGACAAGCGGATTCCCACCGGCCGGTTGAACAACTGGCTCAAAGAGGTGATTGCCGCAACACCGCCACCGCTGCGTGGGGGGCGGCAGCCGCGGGTCATGTTCGCCACCCAGGCCGCGACCCGGCCGCCGACGTTCGTGTTGTTCACGACCGGATTTCTGGAGGCCGGCTACCGTCGATTCCTGGAACGTCGACTGCGCGAGGAGTTCAACTTCGACGGTTCGCCGGTGCGGATCAACGTCCGGGTGCGCGACAAGCGCGAGCAACGCCGCAAACGCTGACCGTGCACGGCTACGGCCGGTGGGCATGCGATACTGCCACTCGTGCTCATCATCGGAATCATCCTGTTCGGAATGCTGATCGGCGCGGGTGCGCAACTCATCCTCGGGAAGGGCGCCAAGGGGATCGACTGGGGTCTGGCCATCGTTGCCGGACTCGTTGGCTCCTTTGTCGGTGGCCTGCTCATCAGCCTGCTGTCCGGTGACGGTCTGAACTTCCGGGCCAGCGGAATCATCGGCTCCATCGTCGGCGCCATCCTGATCACGGCCGGCTGGATGTACGCCAAAGGCCGCTCCGCGGCAAACTGATCTGTCCATCCGGTCAGCATCGTTCCGCAGCGCTCTGACCAGGCGATTGGATAGAAACGGTGCTTGTCGGCTAATGTCATCAAGGCCCCGCTCGCGGGGTAACGGGCTGTGGCGCAGTTTGGTAGCGCACTTGACTGGGGGTCAAGTGGTCGCAGGTTCAAATCCTGTCAGCCCGACCATCAGGAACCCCTTCGACCAGCGTCGGAGGGGTTCCTTTGTATTTGTGTGGCCTTGTCTCTCGGGCCCCTTGTCTCTCGGGCCCCTTGTCTCTCGGGCCACAGCGCGCTGCGGTCAGCCCCGCCAGCCCGGCGTCACACCTGCCGACCCGCAGCCCAGACGGTCGAAGGCCGCGGCCGACTGGTAGTACCGGCCGACGGGGAGGTAGTGCCCCATCGTCGCCTTCTCCTGTCCGGGGGTCGCGCGCTGCACCGAAGCCGGGAAGCTCGGGTCGGGCAACATGTTGCGGAGCAACACCATCGTCTGCTGACGGCCACCGGCCGGTAGCCAGGTGACCCCGCATTCGGTGGTGGCGGTCGACGGGCGGGCGTCGACGGCAGAGATCACGATCGTGTAGTAGCCGAACTCGTCGACGGGGATCTCCTCGTCGTGGGCGCAGCCCAGGTACCCGGTGGTGGGGAGATCCTCGGTGCAGATCGACCAGTATCGGACCTGGCCGGTCCCCATGGTCGGTGTGCCGTCGGCGGTGCGCGGCGCGGTCGGCGCCCGGCCACGCAACACCAGTACCGGGCCGAATCCGGCGTCCGCGTTGGAGACGACGTACTTGTTGTCGGGGTTGTCGAAGAAGCCGCCATCCCCGAAGCGGTCGGCGAGGGGGCCGATGACCTGGCCGCCGACGGTGCGTCGGGCCACGCCGTCCGCGACCGCCTGCGCGAGCCCGGTGAACTTTCCCCAGCCCGGCGGATCGTCGCCGTAGGTCCCGGCCGGGTCGGTCACCGCGGCAGTAGGCGCCCGGCCGAGGTCGGAGATGCCGGTGTCCACTGCGGTGGGTGCGGCGCCGGGACACGGTTCGAGGGTGCGGCGCGCGCCGCCGGCCTCCACCGCGACGAGATTCGGGAGCGGGACACCGCCGGCCTGGTCGGCACCGTCGTCCGGCACGTAGACGCGCCAGACCACGATCGCCAATCCCGGCGGTGAGGTACGTAGTCCGTCGGCGCTTGTGGTGTAGAGGGTGTTGTCCGGGCGCCCGGCCCGTGGCGCGGCGCCGTCCACGAGCCGCACGGTGAAGTCGCGGTGCGCCGAGGTACGGTCGGCGCCCGGCAGATACGGGTTGACCCCACCGTCATCGGGGCCGATAGCGGTGTCATACAGCCCGTCCACCGACTGGGTCGTGGCCGAATAGGTGGTGACCGAGAAGTACCGGGCATGCGGATACCGGCCGCTGATCTCCACGTGGCCACCGGTGGGGATGCGGACCACACTGGCCCAGTACGACGCCGCCGAATCCGGGAAGGCGATGTTGTTGGCGTCGGTGGCGAACTTCGTCGGCCACGCACAGCCGACGAGCCGCGGCAGATCCGCCTGGGCGGTGGTCGGCGGCGCGAGGATCGTCGCCACGCCGGCAACCGCGAGTGTGCACAGCCACCGGAGCAGGCCATGGGTCGGTCGGCGGCGGTGGGGGCAACTCACCTTGGTCATCGTAGGGCCCAGCGACTGGCTGCGAGGATCTTCGTCGTGCCGGCCGCCGCAGTGCGGTCGAGGCGTTCGAGCAGCTCGGCGGTGAGGCGATCCGATGACGTCGTGACGGTCGCCATCGGATCGCTTGCTAGGGTCGCCCCTGGTCGGCAGGCGTTCTGCTCGGCCGGTCCAGCCCCAGCCCGGCACTGAGGGCACCTCGTTGCCGCTGCATTCTTCGATGAGGCCATGAAAACGCATAGAGCGCCCCGATACCCGGTTCATCTCCGACGACGATCTCGACGTCGCCCCCTGGCGACTGAGGCTGGAGCGGTGGATCGAATCACCGCGCGTGCAGTGGTTTGTGGTCGGGGTGATCGCGTTCAACGCCGTGGTACTCGGTGCGCTGACGACTTCGTGGGGCCGGGGGAGTGGGCATTGGGTCCTCAGCCTGCTGGACAACGCCTGTCTGGCGATCTTCGTCTGCGAGATCTCCTGCAAGCTGATCGCGGTGGGGCCCAGGTTCTTCCGGTCGGGATGGAACATCTTCGACTTCGTGGTGGTCGCAGTCTCACTGGTCCCCGCCTCCGGCGCGAGCAGTGCGCTGCGCGCCATTCGGGCATTACGGATTCTGCGACTGGTGTCGGCGTTCCCGCAGATGCGTCGGGTGGTGGCCGCGGTGTTCGCCGCAGTACCCGGGATGATCTCGATCATCGCGTTACTGGGTCTGGTCTTCTACATCGCCGCGGTGATGGCCACCAGCATGTTCGGCGAGAAGTTCCCCGAGTGGTTCGGCGATCTGGGTGCCTCGGCGTACACGCTGTTCCAGATCATGACCCTGGAGAGCTGGTCGATGGGTATCGTCCGGCCGGTCATGGAGGTCTACCCGTGGGCGTGGGCGTTCTTCGTCCCGTTCATCGTGCTCAGTGCGTTCACCGTGCTCAATCTCTTCCTGGCCGTCATCGTCGACTCGATGCAGGCCATCCAGCGCAGGGACGATCCCGACGCCGAGTCGAGCGAGGCCGCCGGTACCGCGACCTCGGCCGCACCGGCCCTATCCGGAGAGGAGACGGCCGAACTACGGCAGGAGATCGCCGACCTCCGGACGACGATCACCCTGCTACACGCCGAACTGCGGGCCGGTGAAGACGACCGCCTCGCGGATCCGCGCTGAGCAGGCGGTGCCGGTGTGGCACGCCCTTGACGAGCGCAGCTGACCCTCGTCCGGCCGGCCAGCCCGGATAGAACGTGAGGCCGGCGGGATTTGCCAGAATGGGCGGGTGCTCACCCCGGACGACATCCGCAACGTCGCATTCGCCAAGCCACCCATAGGCCGACGTGGCTACAACGAAGACCAGGTCGACTCATTCCTCGACGACGTCGAGACCACCATGCGCGAACTCTACGCACGGTTGGCACGCTACGAGGGGGAGCGGCCGACGTGACGTCGACACCCGGGAACTCCCGACCGACCACGTGGCGCGAGATCGTCGCCGCAGATCCCGGCCACTCCCACCGCTATCGCGAGCGATTTCGTGAGCTCGCGGCACGTGGCCAGGACATCGACGGTGAAGCACGTCTGATCGACGCCATGGTACGGCGCGGCGCGCATGTTCTGGACGCCGGGTGCGGCGCCGGACGGCTCGGTGGATACCTCCACGCCGCAGGGCATTCCGTGGTGGGTGTCGACGTGGATCCGGTGCTCATCAACGCTGCCCGCACCGACTACCCGGGCCCGACCTGGCTAGTCGGTGACCTCGCCGAACTCGGTCTGCCCGCAGCCGGGATCGACACCGCGTTCGACATGATCGTCAGTGCGGGAAACGTCGTCACCTTCCTCGCCCCCGACGACCGACGCACGGTCCTCGCCCGGTTCGCCGAGCATCTCGCGCCCGACGGGCGCGTCGTGGTCGGTTTCGGAGCGGGCCGAGGGTACGCGTTCGACGAGTTCCTCGCCGACGCCGCCGCCGGAGGTCTGGTGAGTGAGGTGTTGCTGTCGGCATGGGATGTCCGGCCGTTCACAGCGCAATCCGATTTCCTGGTTGCGGTGCTGCGGCGTTCCGCACCGTGATCGCGCCCAAACTTTCGCAACTTGTTTTACTTGTTTCGCCCTTGTAGGTCCATACAATGGAGGGCATGCCTGCCACGACCACGCCCGGTGACGACCGCACCACGACCCGGCGGGCGTCTCGGGCCGAGAATTCGTCAGCTGGGCACCGGGGTCGAGCAACGTCGACCGCTTTCACGGAGGCTCTGAGTGACACACTGAGCAGTGTTCCCAAACCCGCCCGCGACAGTTTCCTGCGCAGCGTCACCGGCGACGACCAACTCGACAGTTCCCTGTGGGGACGGGGTCCGTCGGCGACGCAACGCAAGCAGGCGGCGCTGGAGAATCTGCGCCGACAGTTCGCCGCCCGGTCGGCGGTGCTCGAGTACTCGCTGACCCGTGCCGAGGCAGCTGACCTGCTCGAGGTGTCCGAGCAGGCGGTACTCGACCGCATCAAGTCCGGCGACCTGCTCGGGTTGAAGAAGGGCCGGGAGTGGCGGCTTCCGCTGTGGCAGTTCAACGCCGGCTGCGCCCACGGCTTCGTCCCCGGGCTGGCACGGCTACGGAACTCGTTTCCCGGCGGTGTGGTGTCGCTGACCGAGTGGGCAGCCACCCCCAACGTCGACCTCGACGGCGCGACGCCCACCCAGGCGTTGGCCGCCAACCGGATCGACGACGTGATCGCGGTCGCGGCCACCAGCACCTCGGCGGCGTGGTAGCCGCCCTTGCGGCACCCGTTCGCCCGGTCAGCGGGGGACGGGCCTGGACTTGGCGATGGCGTGACCCGACCCCGGCCCACCCGTGGTATTGGTGTCGGATCTACCACGTGTCCGGACACACGTCGGACGGTGCCGCGCACAGGACGTTCGGTCCGCTTTACCGACTCGACCACCACATCCCGACCACGTCGGGTGGCGCGCGCAACTGCCCGGACGATCGATCGATCCTCTACGTGGCCGGCACTCTGGCCACGGCATTCGGCGAGGTCTTCGGTGATCTGCGGGCCGCGGCCGTCTGCCCTAATCACCGGGTGGCGCTGGTGAAGCCGACGTCGTCGATCACAGTGCTCGATCTTCGAGGCGAGGGGGCGGCCATGCGGATCGGCGCTCTTCCGTCGCTGGCGACCGGTGACTATCCGCGCGTACGGACACAGGAATGGGCTCGAGCGATCTTCGAGGATCAGCCCGTCGCGCGTCGGGAGGTGCGTGGTGTCTACTACCACGCCGCCCACTCCAACGGTCGCGCTCTGGCGTTGTGGAACACCGACGATCACGTCGAGGTCGTCTCGGCCGCTGACGGTCGGGCTCAGGACTTCGCCCTGAACTCCGCGAGTATGTGGCCGCGGGTCGTCGAGGCCGCTGTGTCGCTCGGGATGCAGGTCGTCCTCGTCGAGCGGTGTCCGCGCTGTCGGTGATGCTCGGCCGACACCGGTCAGACCGCCACACCTCGCCTCCCGGCGCGCAGCTGATAGAACACAGCCATGACGGCCACCAAGTCGATCCTGCTCTTCGTCCTCGCCGCTCTGCTCGAGATCGGTGGCGCGTGGCTCGTCTGGCAGGCGGTGCGCGAGCACCGCGGCCTGTTGTGGGCCGGGCTGGGCGTCATTGCCCTGGGCGCCTACGGTTTTGTCGCCACCCTGCAACCCGACGCGAACTTCGGGCGGATCCTGGCCGCCTACGGTGGGGTCTTCGTCGCCGGCTCCCTTGCCTGGGGAATGGCGCTCGACGGCTATCGCCCCGACCGCTGGGACATCGCCGGGGCGGCCATCTGCCTCGTGGGTGTCGCAGTGATCATGTACGCGCCCCGCGCGTCCTGACGTGCTGCGGCGCCCGGTGGAATGACGAAGGCGACGCCGACGTTGTCGATTGGCATGAGCGATCAACCAGAACTCAGCCCCGAGGGCTGGGTGCGTGACCAGACCGAGAAGATCCTGGAACAGGGCACCACGGACGGCGTCCAGATCATGGATCGTCCGATCGTGCTGTTCACGACCACCGGCGCGAAATCGGGCAAGAAGCGGTATGTCCCATTGATGCGGGTCGAGGAGGACGGCAAATACGCGATGGTCGCGTCCAAAGGGGGCGCACCCGGGCACCCGTCGTGGTACTTCAACGTGAAGGCGCATCCGCAGATCACGGTGCAGGACGGGACCGCCGTGCGAGAACTCACCGCGCGTGAACTCGACGGCGCGGAGCGTGAGCACTGGTGGGATCTGGCGGTGGCCGCTTATCCGCCGTACGCGGAGTACCAGACCAAGACCGACCGACGGATCCCGGTGTTCGTGCTGGAGTGAGCTGACACCCCGGAGTCGACTTGCTGCTCCCAACGCCTTTGACCCCGCGAAAGGCGTTGGGAGCAGTTGCTTGTCAGCCGAGCTTCGCCAGCCGCGTCCAGGTGTCGACCACGGTGTCCGGATTCAGCGACATCGACTCGATACCTTGCTCCAGTAACCATTCAGCGAGGTCGACGTGATCGCTCGGACCCTGCCCGCAGATACCCACGTACTTGCCGCGCGCCTTGCATGCCGAGATCGCCGCGGCGAGCATGTGTTTCACGGCCGGGTCACGTTCGTCGAACGAGTCGGCGACGAGCGCGGAATCACGGTCCAGGCCGAGCGTCAGCTGCGTCATGTCGTTGGAGCCGATGGAGAACCCGTCGAAATGGTCGAGGAAGGCGTCGGCGATCACCGCGTTGGACGGCACCTCGCACATCATGATCACTTCGAGTCCGTTCTCGCCGCGGCGCAGGCCGTGCGAGGCGAGCAGCGAGATCACCCCTTCGGCTTCGGCGAGCGTGCGGACGAACGGGATCATGATCTTGACGTTGGTCAGGCCCATCTCGTCGCGGACGTACTTCAGGGCCGCACACTCCATGGCGAAACAGTCCGCGAAGTCCTTCGACAGGTACCGCGACGCGCCGCGGTAGCCGATCATCGGGTTCTCCTCGTCGGGCTCGTAGAGTTCGCCGCCGACCAGCTTCGCGTACTCGTTGGACTTGAAGTCCGACATGCGCACGATCACCGGGTGCGGCGCGAACGCGGCGGCGATCGTCGCCACCCCTTCGGCCACTCGGTCGACGAAGTACGCCCGGGGGCTCTGATAGGCCGCGATCGCCTCGCCGATCTGCTCTTTGAGTGGTCCCTCGAGGGTCTCGAAATCGAGCAGGGCCTTGGGATGGATTCCGATCTGGCGGTTGATCACGAACTCCAGGCGGGCCAGCCCGACACCGTTGTTCGGGAGGCGGGAGAACGCGAACGCCTGCTCCGGTGTGCCGACGTTCATCATGATCTTCGTGCTGATCTCGGGCATCGCCTCGATGGACGACTCGGTGACGTCGAAGTCGAGCAATCCGTCGTAGACGTATCCGGTGTCGCCCTCGGCACACGAGACGGTCACCTCGCGGCCGGCCTCGAGTGACCGCGTGGCCCCGCCGGATCCGACGACTGCCGGGATACCGAGCTCACGGGCGATGATCGCGGCGTGACAGGTCCGTCCGCCGCGGTTGGTCACAATGGCGCTGGCGCGCTTCATGATCGGCTCCCAGTCGGGGTCGGTCATGTCCGCGACCAGCACCTCGCCGGCCTGGAACTCGTGCATCTGTTCCACCGACTCCAGCACCCGGACGGCTCCCGCGCCGATGCGTGCGCCGATCGCCCGACCTTCGACGAGGACATCGCCGGTCTCGTTCAGCCGGAACCGTTGCTGGCCGGTCACCGCCGCCCGCGACTGCACCGTCTCCGGGCGCGCCTGCAGGATGTAGAGCTCGCCATCCACGCCGTCCTTGCCCCACTCGATGTCCATCGGGCGCCCGTAGTGCTCCTCGATCAGCAACGCCTGGCGGGCGAGCGCCTCGACCTCCGCGTCGGTGAGGCTGAGGACGCGGCGATCGGCGGCGTCCACATCGACGAACTCGGTCGTCCGGCCCACCGAACGATCGTCGGTGTAGATCATCTTGGTGGCCTTCGACCCGATACCGCGCTTGAGTACGGCCGGACGGCCGGCGCGCAACGCCGGCTTGTAGACATAGAACTCGTCGGGGTTCACCGCGCCCTGGACGACCGCTTCACCCAGGCCGTAGGAGGACGTCACGAACACGGCGTCGGCGAAACCCGACTCGGTGTCGATGGTGAACATGACTCCCGACGTGCCGATGTCGGAGCGCACCATCTGCTGCACGCCCGCCGACAGGGCGACCGCGTCGTGCTCGAACTCGTGGTGCACCCGGTAGGCGATGGCGCGGTCGTTGTACAGCGATGCGAACACTTCGCGCATCGCCTGCAGGATCGCGTCGATCCCGCGCACGTTGAGGAACGTTTCCTGCTGTCCGGCGAACGATGCGTCCGGCAGGTCCTCGGCGGTCGCGCTCGATCGCACTGCGAACGACGCCTCGTCCGATCCACCCGACAACTCGGCGAACGCGGTCCGGATGTCGTCCTCGAGGTCGGCGGGGAACGGCTGATCCATCACCGCCGCCCGGATCTCCTTGCCGGTCGCGGCAAGTGCCTGCACGTCGTCGGTGTCGAGGCCGGCCAGACGCGCGCTGATGCGGTCCGCCAGGCTGGTGCCCGCGGCATCGGGTTGATTCACGAACCGGCGATATGCGTCGGCGGTGGTCGCGAACCCGTTGGGGACCCGGACCCCGACGTCGGTCAGGTTGCGGACCATCTCGCCGAGAGACGCGTTCTTCCCGCCGACCTGCTCGAGGTCGGCGAGGCCGAGGTCGGCGAACCACCGGACATTGCTGTTCATGAACTGACTCCTCAGTTGTCAGGGTGGGGCCTGCGGGCGAGCACCTGCAGGATGAGGGTGGACATCTCCTCAACGGATTTCGCCGAGGAGTCGATGACGGGTAGGTCGTGCGTGCGGTAGAGCTCCTCCGCGCGTTTGAGTTCGTACGTACACTGCCGCAGCGACGCGTATGTCGAATCCGGGCGACGCTCCGTCCGGACCGCGCTGAGGCGGGCCGCGGTCGTGATGATCCCGAAGCACCGGTCCTGCAGGTGCCGGATCGGACGTGGTAGGTCGGTGCTGACGAGATCCTCGTCGACGAGCGGATAGTTCGCGACGCGCAGGCCGTGCTGCAGCGCGAGGTACATGGTCGTCGGGGTCTTGCCGCACCGGGATGGCGCCACCAAGATGACGTCCGCCTTGTCCAGCGTGCGCACACTCTGGCCGTCGTCGTGCTCGATGGCGTACTCGACCGCCTGCATGCGAGCGTTGTAGCGCTTGACGTCCCCGACACCATGCAGACGGGCAGGTGTCCGGGCGCCCCGGGTTCCCAGGATCGCCTCAACTTGCTGCATGTGCATGTCGAAGAAATCGATCAGGGGTGCCCGGGTCTGTTGCAGTTCGACGCGGACGTCGTCGAGTGCAGCCGTGACGAAAACGAGTGGTGTCATCCCGCGGTCCACGGCCGCATCGATCCTTCGCACGACCTCGCGGGCGTCGTCGGCGGTGGTGATGAACGGGATCAGCGTCCGGTCGAAGCGATGATCGGGAAAGTGCAACAGCAGAGCATTGCCCATGGTCTCTGCGCTGATCCCGGTGCTGTCCGAGAGGAAGAAAACCGGGATCAGGTCACCGGTATACGTCTCACTCACTCGGTCATTTCCCATCGGCCGACGTCACGTTGTGCCCTCTATCGTGGCGCAGGCGTTTCGTCGGCTGTCGGGCAGGTCGCTTTACCAGCTGTTGGTGTGCCCGTTCACGGCTGTTCGGACCCGGCGACTGCTCTCACATATCGCTGCGAGATCAGCTGGAGACGGGGGATGAGTTCGGCGGGGGACTCCACCGTGAAATCCATCATCAGCATGCCGATATACGCGGCAACGGTGTCGAGGCTGTCGGCTCCGGTGACCAGAACACAACGGTGCTCGTCGATGGGTTCGACGGCTCCGACGGCCGGGTTGATCCGCGCCAGAACGTCCTCGGCGGGGGCGTCGACACGAAGACGCGCATGCACGTTCCAGCCGCTCTCGGCGATCGTGCGCATCGCGAAAGCCGTGTAGTCCCCGCCGGGCAGCGGCTGAGGGTCGAAGCGGCGTCGCGTTGGCATCCGCAGGCCCATCCGGTCGATTCGATACGTCGTCCAGGTGTCCGTGCGGGGATCCCGGGCGATCAGATACCACCGGCGTTGCCAGCACAGCAGGCGGTACGGCTCCACCAGCCGGGGTTGATCGTCGTAGTCGAAACGCAGCCATTCGACGTCGCGGATGGCCGCGGCGATGGCCTGCAGGACCGACGTCTGGACGTGCGGGTCGGGGGCATCGGTGCCGGTGTTCTCCGGTCCGTGCTCCACGCTTGTACGGATCGCGTCGATGGTGGGCCGCAGCCGCGCGGGGAGAACCTGCTCCAGCTTCGCCAGAGCGCGGGTCCCGGCCTCTTCGACACCTGCGATCCCCACGGCTGCGCGCAGTCCGACAGTGACCGCGACGGCCTCCTCGTCGTCGAGCAGCAGCGGTGGCAACCTGCCTCCGGAACCGAGCCGATACCCGCCGGCGGCGCCCCGGGTCGCGTCGACGGGATACCCCAGCTCACGCAGCCGATCGATGTCATGCCGGATGGTGCGGGTCGAGACGCCGAGACGGTCGGCGAGTTCGGTACCCGAACATTCCCGGTGCGTTTGGAGCAGGGAGAGGAGTCCGAGCAGGCGCGCGGTGGGATCGGCCATCAGAAATCCTCGTGACTCGGGTCGCTATTAGGAACATATCCTACCTAATTGAGGAATACCGTCGTGACATGACCACAACAACGCTCACCGTCCAACCGTTCACCGTCTCCGTCTCGGATGCCGAAATCGCCGACCTCGACGATCGCCTTGCCCGTACCCGCCTGCCCCAACCGTCGCCGACCGACGACTGGGACGCGGGAACCCCGAATGACTACCTGCGCGAGGCCGTCGATGCATGGCGCAGCTTCGACTGGGCCGCAGCAGAATCCCGGATCAACGCGGTCCCGCACTTCACCACCGAGATCGACGGACAGATCATCATTTCATCCATGTCCGTTCCGCCGAGCCGGACGCCACCCCACTCGTGCTGGCGCACACCTATCCCGGCTCGAGCGTCGACTATCTCGACATGATCGACCTTCTCGTCGACCCGGTCGCCCATGGCGGTCGTCCCGAGGATGCGTTCGACATCGTGATTCCCGACGCCCCGGGATTCGGGTACTCGCAGCCGGTCGCCGCCGGGTGGACCACAGCCCGGGTGGCCGCCGCGTACGACACCCTGATGCGTGGCCTGGGCTATGAGAACTACGGAATCCACGGCTCCGACAACGGCGCGCTCATCGCGCGAGAACTCGGGCTTCTCAACCCCGAAGGCTTTCTGGGACTACATGTTCTGCAACTGTTCTCGTTTCCCTCGGGCGATCCGGAAGAATTTGAGAAGCTCGAGCCGGCCGCCTACGCCGGCCTCGAACACATGCAGTGGTTCCAGTCCGTCGGAGGCTACAACACGATGAACGCCTCCCGGCCCCAGACCGTCGCGGTGGGTCTCAGCGACTCGCCGGTCGGGTTGCTCGCCTACAGCGAGCTGTTCAACTCGTTCGGCAACGGAACCTCACTGGTCCCGCTGCAGACGATCCTGCTCGAAGTCAGCGTCAACTGGTTCGCCAATGCAGCGTCCGGGATGAGCCGCAGCTACCTCGAGAACGCGCGGGCGTCGGCCGAGCCGCGGGTGAACGCCGCACCCACCGGTGTTGCGGTGTTCGCCAGCGACTTCCAGACGATCCGCGTCTTCGCCGAACGCGACAACTCGAACATCGTGCACTGGAGTCGGTTCGACGAAGGTGGGCACTTCGCCTCACTCGAGCGGCCGGACCTGGTCGCCGGTGACATCCGGGAGTTCTTCGCGCGTCTGCGATGAGTGACGGTGCCGTTGAGCGACCGTGAGCTCTCGCGCGATCTCCTTGTTGGAGTATCGATCGGACACCTCAGTCGACCGCGTGCCGCAGGTACCCGTACAGGGCCGCGCGATATCCGCGCGTATAGCTCGGTTCCTCGTCGTCAGGATCCGGTTCGACCGCCATCGTCGAGGACGCATGGTGCCGCGCCCACGGCGGCGGAAAACCGCAGAGCCGCTCGTTGGCGTCCTCGAAGCCCTTCTGAAAGAGGTCCGGGTCGAGGTGCCCGTCGAGTTCGTGGTCGACGATCGGGAACGACGTGGGCAGGCGGGTGACGACGCCGTGGGGGGTGACGATGTCCAGGTCGAGCGAATCCTCGTCGCCGCGGGTCATCAGGCCGACCGCCGTTCGGCCAGTGTGCGGTACAGCGTGGCACGACTGACGCCGAGCGCCGCCGCGATCGTCGGCATGGGCTGCCCTTCGGCGCGCATCCGCTCCGCGACTGCGATCTGGTCGTCACCGAGGGCCCGGGGTCGTCCGACGGACGGGCCACGGTTGCGTCGGGACGAAACGGTTGGCGCGCGGTCCGGCCGGAGTTCCTCGTCGAGTTCAGCGAGCGAGGCGAGCACTCCGACGATCATCGCGCCGGCCGGGTCGTCGGTGTCGAGACCCTCACGCAGCGACCGCAGACCGATCTGTCGCTCGGTGAGATCGCGCGCGGTCGCCATCACCTCGGGTGCGGATCGGCCGAGTCGATCGATACCGACGACCACGGTGATATCGCCGGGGCGTGCGTAATCGAGCAACGCCGTGAAGCCGGGTCGCCGCTGCATGCGGGTGATCGCAGCGAACACGTCGCTGTAGATCCGCGCCGGTTCGACTCCCGCGTCGGTCAGCGCGTCGATCTGCGATTCCAGTGTGTGGGCTGCGGTGCCCGCACGCGCGTACCCGAGCAGCATGCCTGGGTATCCGCTCACCTCGTCCGGCTTCATGGCCCGAACTCTATCTCAAAATATCTCAAAACCGTCTCGCGACGCGCCGCGGCGTTTTTGAGATGTCTGTTGTTCTTCGCTGGAATCGCTAGTAGGACATCACACCATGCCGTTCGCGAGTCTCAGAACGTCGAATGAACGGTGGGTCATTATGAGACTGATATGAGACGAGCGCATCGCGATCGAAGGTTTCGGCCGCGGTCCGCGGGCGGGCCGGGTGCCGGACATACGAGTTCGGCATTCTCCCGAGATCGGGCATCTGTCGGCGTAACGTCGAGGGCACGCTGCAGCCAGGGCGAATCGAACGAAAGGCGCGGTGCTATGGGTGAGGAGCAGGCGGCAGACGACCCGCTGTTCGATTTCATCGATGAGATCCTGCGGGGGCATTTCGGACCCGAGTACAGCTCCGACACGACGACGGACCGCCGCCATGTGGAACAGCTGCTCACCGACGACACCAGGCGTCGGGTGGAGGAGTCCCGGGCGGCCGCCGTCGAATGGGGACGAGCCGAGGTCGCCGGCGAGGTGGTGATCGCGTCGGACCGGCTGGTGATCACCTCGCACGGACTGGTGTATGCAGCGGGTATGAGTTCTTCGGGCGGGCACCAACCGCTCTATTACCTGGCCACCCCGGTCGAACTGTTCGAGTCCATGGTCGAGCGCGTCGACGCCACATCGCTGCAGCGTGGCTCCATGGCGGCCGTCGACGACCGGTTCGGCCATGAACTGTCGTTTCCGTGGCCACTGGACACGGGTCTCCGGCATATGCTCGATGCCCACCACGCACTGCACCTGGACCTGGCCGAGCACGAGGGCGCAGTCCCGTCGGCTGACGCGTAGTCGTGATGTCCGGCTCGAACGGCAGCGGGAACGGGAGGGGTGTGCGCGGAAGGCGGAGATGGATTCTCGCGCGCGTGATGCTCGCACTTGTCGCCGCGGCGACGGCTCTGGCCGGTTGTGGCGCGTCGGGTGGCGGCGCCGGATCGGGCACTTCGTCATCGACGATGCCGGACGACGCGGTGGTCATCGACGTGCGTACCCCGGCGGAGTTCGAGTCCGGTCATCTGCGCGGCGCCCGCAACATCAATCTCGCATCCGGCGACTTCGTCGAGGTGATCGCGGCACTGCCGGTCGACGTGCCCTACGTGGTCTATTGCCGTACGGGAAATCGATCGGCCCAGGCCGTGGAGATCATGAGATCGACTGGCTTCGCCGACGTCACCGACGCCGGCGGTCTCGACGACGCGCAGGTGAGTACCGGTCTACCCATCGAATCCAGCTCGCCTACCCCGCCCGGTTGATCGTCGACGCGAGCGGGTGGCGGTCAACCGATGGTCAGCGGAACGCGCAGCCGCTGGTGACCCCGAACCGCTTGAGGATCATCGCCGCCGGGCAGAAACCCGTGACGCTCGATTGCAGCAGATTCAGCCCGACGAAGCCGACGAGCAGCAGCCACCACGGCGAGAACGCGGCGCTCAAGATCGCGCCGAGCAGGGTCATCGTGCCCGCGATGGCGAAGACGCCACGGTCGATGTTCACGGTCCAAACCTCCATGTGTATGCATCAGGGTCGCCCTCAATAATACCCAGGGGGGTATATAAAAGCCCGTGACAGCGACGGATATCACACAATGGCGGAGATGTTCAGATGTGCGCGGGCGGCACTCGGACAGCGGCCATTCAGGCCTCGCTCTCCCTGGAGCGGGCGATGATCACCGGAATCCGAGCTGCGTTGACCACCGCGGCGCTCACCGATCCGAGGAGCATTCCGGAGAAGCCACCGTGGCCGTGGCTGCCCACGACCACCAGTTGCGCCGACCGGGCGTGATCGAGGAGGCCCACGGCGGGTGACTTGGCGACGATGGGTATGGAGACCGGGCGTACGGTGACCTCCGGGTACTTCCGTCTCCAGACGGCCAGATGCTCTTCGAGGACTTCGGCCGCCTTGTCGGACAGATTTCGCCACTCGATCGGCGCCCAGTTCAGGGTCGGGATGTTGAGCCGGCTCATGTCGCTCCAGGTGTGTACGGCCACCAACTCGACCCCGCGGCAGGCCGCCTCTTCGAACGCGAGGCCGGTCGCCAGCTCGGAAGTCGGTGATCCGTCGACTCCCACCACGACCGGGGACTGATCCGAGACCCCTTCGGGCGGTTCCTCGTCGTGGATCACGGCGACCGGGCAACGCGCGTGGTGGGCGAGTCCTGAACTCACCGAGCCCAGCACGGCACCGGCCACCCGTGATTGGCCGCGACATCCGACGACCACCAGCGCCGCGTTCTCGGACAACTCGGTCAGCATCGGCACGGCCGGACCGTGCATCACTTCAGTGGTGATCTGCAGCTCACCTGGCGCGGCAGCCTTGTGGGCGATCTCGCGCGCATCGTCGATCACCTTGCGGGCGTTGTCCTCTTGCCAGCGCACGACGTCGAGATTCGCGAAACCCTCCGGCCAGGGTTCGGCCGGCATCACGATCGGGGCAATGACGTGGACCAATGCCAAGGGCCGGCCACGCATCTGGGCATCGCGCGCCGCCCACTCGACGGCCGCGATCGATGACGGCGACCCGTCGAGTCCGACGACGACGGGGCTTGTTCGGGCATCTGGCATGACGACCTTCTCTCCGTGCGCGGGCAAAGAGTCGCGGTCGCAGATGCAGCCACGACAAGTATCAGATTAGGAGATCGGCATGTCCGACACCGGAGGCTTCGGGCCCGGGCCGGAGGGCACTTGTGCCCGGGTGGCGGCGCGGCGACCGTTGCCCTGTCGGGTGGCTTCGGTATGGTCCTCCGGGTGAATGCGAGCCCAGCTGTGAAGTCCGTGAACGCACGCCTCGCCGAGGAACTGGCCGTCGCCGAAGGCCAGGTGGCCGCCGCGGTGCGGCTACTCGACGAGGGCTCCACCGTGCCGTTCATCGCGCGCTACCGCAAAGAGGTCACCGGCAGCCTCGACGACGCGCAACTGCGCACGCTGGACGAGCGGCTCCGCTATCTGCGCGAGCTCGACGAGCGGCGTGATGCCGTGCTCGCGTCGATCGACGAACAGGGCAAGCTGACCGACGAACTGCGCGCCGCGCTGCTCGGCGCGGAGACCAAGGCGCGCGTCGAGGACATCTACCTGCCCTACAAGCCGAAGCGTCGCACGAAGGCGCAGATCGCCCGAGAGGCAGGCCTCGAGCCGCTGGCCGATCGCCTGCTCGCCGATCCGGGGCTGGTTCCCGAAGAGGTGGCCGCCGAGTTCGGCAACGACCAGGTCGCCGACGCCGCCGCCGCCCTCGACGGCGCCCGGCACATCCTCATCGAACGCGCTGCCGAGGACGCCGAACTCGTTGGGGCCATCCGCGAGAAGTTCTGGGCCGACGGCGCGATGCGGACCGCGGCACGTTCGGAGAGCGCGGCGTCGTCGCCGGCCGCCCAGAAGTTCCGCGATTACTTCGACTTCACGGAGCCATTGGACTCGATGCCGTCCCACCGGGTGCTTGCGGTACTGCGCGGAGAGAAGGAAGAAGCGCTGTCGTTGACCCTCGACGGGGGCGAGGACGACGCGTACGAGGCGATGGTGGCCGCGACCCTGGGGATCGATGCCGCCCACCCGGGCGCGGCGACGCCCTGGCTGGTGACGACGGCGCGCTGGGCGTGGCGGACGAAGCTGATGATGTCGGCTTCGATCGAAGCGCGGGTGGCCCTGCGTCAACGCGCCGAGGCCGACGCGGTCACCGTGTTCGCGACGAATCTGAAGGATCTGCTCCTGGCGGCACCGGCGGGAACGCGTCCGACGTTGGGCCTCGACCCCGGCTTCCGCACCGGCGTCAAGGTGGCCGTCGTCGACGGCACCGGCAAGGTTCTCGACACCTGCGCCATCTATCCCCATCAACCGCAGAAGCAGTGGGATCAGGCCAAGGCGACGTTGGCGGCCCTCGTCGCCCGCCACGACGTCGACCTGGTGGCCATCGGCAACGGCACCGCTTCGCGTGAAACCGATGCGCTGGCAACGGAATTGATCGCCGAGATCCGCAAGGCCGGTGGCCGGGCCCCGGCCAAGGCGGTGGTGAGCGAGGCCGGTGCCTCGGTGTACTCGGCGTCGGAGTACGCCTCCCGCGAACTGCCCGACCTCGACGTCTCGCTGCGTGGTGCGGTGTCGATCGCCCGGAGGTTGCAGGATCCGTTGGCGGAGTTGGTGAAGATCGATCCCAAGTCGATCGGGGTCGGTCAGTATCAGCACGACGTGGCACCGGGCACGCTGGCGCGGAGTCTGGACGCGGTGGTCGAGGACGCGGTCAACGCGGTCGGGGTAGACCTCAACACCGCGTCGGTGCCGCTGTTGTCGCGGGTCTCGGGAGTCACTCCGGGGCTGGCCGCCGCCATCGTGGCGCATCGTGACAACACCGGGCCGTTCCACAGCCGCCAGGGACTACTCGATGTGCCTCGCCTGGGCCCGAAGGCGTTCGAGCAGTGTGCGGGCTTTCTCCGGATTCGTGACGGCGAGGACCCGCTGGACTCATCCGGTGTCCACCCGGAGGCATACCCGGTGGTGCGCCGGATTCTCGATCGCGCCGGAGTGGGGATCACCGAACTGATCGGTAACGCCCGCACGTTGCGTGGGCTGCGCCCGGGCGACTTCGCGGATGATCGATTCGGCATCCCGACGGTGACCGACATCCTCGCCGAACTCGAGAAGCCGGGCCGCGACCCGCGACCGGCTTTCGAGACGGCGACATTCGCCGCCGGCGTGGAGAAGGTGGCCGATCTGAAGCCCGGCATGATCCTCGAGGGGATGGTGACCAACGTCGCGGCCTTCGGGGCCTTCGTCGACGTCGGCGTCCATCAGGATGGGCTTGTGCACGTGTCGGCGATGTCGGACAGATTCGTCTCCGATCCGCACGAGGTGGTGCGGTCCGGACAGGTGGTGAGGGTCAAGGTCCTCGACGTCGATGTGGACCGCAAACGAATCGGTCTCACCTTGCGGCTCGATGACGAGGTCGGCGCCGGATCGGGGAAAACAGCCCCGAAGAAGGCCGGTGGACGACGGCCTCAGCGGGGCCAGGGCAACGAATCCCAGCGCAACGGGTCCCAGCGCAACGGGTCCCAGCGCGATCGGTCCGGTAAGCGCGGTCGGGACTCGGGCCGCGGCAGCCGTGCCCAGCCCAACGGCTCGATGGCGCAGGCGTTGCGCGACGCCGGTTTCGGGCGCTGAGTCGTAAATCGTGTCCACTATCCGGGCACGCGGCGCAAGTCGGTGCGCAGCAGCATCACGTTGTAGTCACTCCAGCGTGACGCGTTGAAGTACAGCTCCGGGGAATCGCCCTGGAGCGCAGGGGAGTCGGGCAACATCATCGGGCCGTAGACGACGATGGTGTTCGGGGCGACCAGGTAGCGCGGTGCGCTCCACGGTCCCTGCGGGTGTTCGGCCGTGCGCATCCGGATGCCGTTGTCGCCGTCGAGCATCACGTACCTGTCGAGATATGGGCTCCACGCCACCGACAATTCGGTCACCGGCTGCGGCACAACCTGCGACTGCACGTCGGGCATGTCGGCGAGTGCAACCCAACCGGCTGCCTCGCCACCCCAGTACTCGTAGCGGTCGAGATCGAGGATGTCGGCCGGCTTGAACCGGGCGAGGAAGGCGGCACCGAAACGGCCGTTGGGAGTTCCGAACTGGTAGATGTAGTCCTTCTCGCCGGCCACGTCCGGCCGACCGCGTACATACGCGTTCTGCTGGAACTTGCCGTTGTTGTACTCCACGGTCGGCAGTGCGGCCGGTAGCGCCAGCGAGATCGGCGAGTTGATCCGGATGGTGTCCTGGTCGGTGTGCCAGGTCTGACCGTTGTCGTCGGAATGTGCGATCGCGGAGAAGTTGGTCACCCAGTTTCCGGCCGATCCCCACGAACGAACTGACATGTAATTGATGAACTGTCGATGTCCCGAACCCCAGGGCAGCGAGATCGCCGCGGTCGGGATCGTGGTCACCTCGATTGCGGAGATGCCCAGGGACGGAATGAGTTCCTGGGCGTAATTCGGTTCGCCGGCGGCGATGACCGTGCCCGACGTCGGGTCACCGGCCACTCCGTCGGGCACTCGGATCCCGTCAGACAGACGGTGGTCATCCGACCGCAGCAGCACATTGTGGCGCCACTGCTGACCCAGCGCATTGCAGTTGCCGAAGGTGTCGCCGAAGGCCATCAGGGTCTGCCCGGTGCCGTTGTCCCAACTGACACCGAGATCGGTGCCACTGATCGCGAATCGGCTGAAAGTGCGGTTGGGGCTCAGGGGGCCGGTGACCCAGGCGATCGATCTGGTGCTGACGCCGAAGTACGGCGGCAGGGGCCCTTGCGGGCCGATGTTCGGAATATCCGAGCTGCCCAGGGAACCGCTGGAACCGAGGGAACCGCTCGATCCCAGTGACCCGGTATCGGGGACGCTCGAGCCGAATCCGCCGTTGCCGCAGGGCGCGGCGCCGGCGACGCCGGCCCCATGGCCGGTGGCCAGTACGCATGCGGAGACGGCGAGGGCCCCGACCATCGCGAGCCGCGCAGTGCGCGTGAGTCGACGCCGCACGAGACCTCCCCGTCCATGGGTCTGTTACTGATGTGATCAGTGTTACTGGTGGGGTAATTGTGACCCAGGGGATGACGAAATCGAAGACGTCCCACGGTCACGATCTGGTCTCGCAACAACTACACCGAGAACTGGCAACCACACAGGCCATTTCCCATGTGATTGACAGTTCCCCGGGTGAATACCGTCAGCTGCGAAGGGCGACCGCGTCGCGCAGCGCGATGAGGTCACGCAGAACGGCCGCGCAATCGGTCTCGAACTCGGCGTCGGAGAGGTCACGTCGACGAACCGTGAACACTACCTCGGCGCCTTCGGGGTGGGGAAGAACGCGCAACGGGTTGTGCACGACGGCGCCGTCCGGCAGTGTCACCTCGTGGTCGAGGACGCCGAATGAGTTGATCGGCGTGAAGTCGACGCGTACCTCGCCCATTGGCGATCGGACCACCAGGGTGTCGCCGTCGCGGCGGACGTCGGAGGCGAGGCCACCGGCCCACTGCGGAAGATTCGCCGGGTCGGCGGCATAGGCGTAGACCTCGTCGGGAGAGCTCGAGACGACGACCGAGATGTGTCGACTGCCGGTGTCGTTCATCACTCCGAGGCTACCCCGACGCGTGGGGACGACACGTTAGGGTGACGATATGCCGATCCTGAACAAGGACATGACGCTGTGCATCTCGCTGGCCGGACGTCCGTCGAACATCGGAACCAGATTCCACAACTTCCTCTACGACGAACTCGGCCTCAACTTCATCTACAAGGCGTTCACCACCGACGACATCGACGGTGCGATCTGTGGGGTCCGGGCCCTCGGGATCCGCGGATGCTCGGTGTCGATGCCGTTCAAGGAGGCAGTCATCCCGCTCGTCGACGAGATGGAGGAGTCGGCGTCGGCCATCGAGTCGGTCAACACGATCGTCAATGATTCGGGACGCCTCGTCGCGTCCAACACCGATTACGAGGCCGTCGCCGCACTGATCGACCGTCATGCACTGCCGACGTCGGCCTCGGTGGCGATCCGCGGGTCGGGCGGCATGGCCAAGGCAGTGGTGGCGGCCTTTCGCGGTGCCGGGTTCGACAACGTCACGGTGATCGCACGCAATCCGGACACCGGTGCCGCACTGGCTGACCGGTACGGCTATCGATTCGCGTCCGAGGACACCGGATCAGGCGCGGCGATCCTGGTCAACGTGACCCCGCTCGGCATGCGCGGCAGCGACGAGGACACCCTGTCTTTTGCTTCCGCCCAGATCGACGCAGCCGACGTCGTGTTCGACGTGGTCGCGTTCCCCGCCGAGACCCCGCTGATCCGCGCCGGACGCGCTGCGGGCAAGAGGGTGATCACCGGAGCCGAGGTGATCGCGCTGCAGGCGGCACGCCAATTCGAGAGATACACGGGAGTCGAGATCACCGCGGACCAGGTGCGACGAGCTTCCGAATTCTCGCGCGCCGCAACCTGATTCGGACGCCGCCTCAGTCGCTGATCACCTCGCGTACACGCGCCTCGAGGCGATCCACCGTGTCCACGTCGATACCGAAGTCGTGTGCGAGGACGTCGAGTATCTCGCGTTCCGACGCCAACTCTCGTTTGGTGCTCGTCCCGTCCGCCCGGTGAATCGACAGCAGACGGTTGCGCAGGTTCCAGCGAGCATCGTCGACGACGAGACAGGCCGACACCGTGGCGCGGAAATGGGAGTCGGGATGGGTCGAGGCAAACCAGCTGCCGACCACACCGTCGACCGCGGCGCGCGGGCGTTCGTCGAACAGGTACAGCGGCTGCCACCGGCCCGCCACTCGCGACTCCAGCACGTGCAGGTCAGCCTCGGGCCACACTCCCACGCGGAAGGGCTCGAGATCGGTGGGCTGCTCGTCGCCGATGGTGAAACGCAGTGGCGTGGTGGGGGTCTGCCCGCCGAAACCCACGTCGACGAGGTGGCGGCTACCGTCATCAGGAACCGTCACGGCCAGCAGCTGATGCGTCTCCGCGGGCAGCGGTCCCGGTCCCTTCATCCACACCACCCGGCCCGCGAGCTGATCGACGCGGAAACCGAGCGCGCACAGCACAGCACGGAACAGCCCGTTGTGCTCATAGCAGAACCCGCCGCGTCGCCGCCGAACGAGCTTGTCCTGCAGGCTCTCCGGGTCGAGATTGGCCACCGGGATCCCGGTGAGCGGATCGAGGTTCTCGAACGGGATGTGCCGAACGTGCGCGGCGACCAAGCTCGCCAGAACGTCGGCCGTGGGCCCGGGCACGCAAGGGTGACCGATTCGATCGAGGTAACCGTCGACATCGACCGTGCTGGTGTCCATGGCATCCATGGTCGCATCCCGCCCAGCGGATTCCGCATCCGTGCCCCGTGGCCGGGTATCCTCGCGTAGGCAGGCGGATGCCGCGCCTCACGGTGACCGACAGGACGGTGGCGAGATGGGCAAGATCCGGGTGACCGGGAAGGTGCGGGTGACCGGCAAGGTCCGGGTCACCGGCCTCGACGAGCTGCGCCGACGATTCACCAGACCAGCCCAGCGGCCGACACCGCCCGAACGCTGACCGCCCCGAACGCTGACCGGCCCCGGACACCCAGCCGCGCGCGGAGGATGTCTCGTCCGGAGCTGTGTGCGCTGATCAGGCCTGATCGTGCGCATGCAGGACGCTCGGCCCGGCCACGTTCGCGCCGAGTGTTCCCACCCGGCGGCGGAGTTCGCGGTCGGCCGTCACCACGAGTATCGGCCGATTCACCGCAGTGGCGACCAGGTCGACGATCCGATCGTCGCCGGAACCGGACGCTGCGACGGTGGCCACCGTGGGCACCGACGTGACGGTTCGGGCCTTACCCTCCACCACCATCAGCACCTCGACCGGTCCGGGCATCCCCGCCACACCGGTGTCGGCGAGGCCGACGAGTCGATCACGCAACCGCTCGGTCGCCCCGTGCCGGTCGCGCCACCAACCGTCGGGTCGCGAACCGACGACATTGGCGGCATCGACGACGATCAGCGGCAGCTGTTGGTCGGACATGCCAGTAAATCTAGTGTCGCGGGACATCAGTGTCCGAAAGCGACCCCGTGGCAAAACCGGTTCTCCGGGTCGAGAGCGGACTTGATTGCGTTCAGTCGGCGGAGGTTGGTCTGACTGAATGCACTCGCCGACCGTGCGGCCTTCTCGTCCCCTTCGAGGAAGTTCAGGTAGGCGGCACCGGTCACATACGGAGCCAGTGCCTGGCGGGTCAGGCGCTGGGCGGACTCCACCGCGAGACCCACGTGCGGGTCGGGGACCACCGACCCCAGCTCGAGCAGGAAGGTGCCCTCGCGGCCGCGGTCATTGGGCGCCGCGGATGCGCCGCGGGCAACCGCCGCGCCGGCATGGCGTATCTCGGCGAACAGGATCAGCGGCAGGGTGCCCGGAGCGGGGAGTACCCGATCCACCAGGATGTCGATGGCTGCATCAGGCAAGTCGTTCATCCACTCGGTGGTGACCATGGCCGGCATGGGATCGGTCGGATCCATGCTGATGGCGTCGGCCGCGGTGAACGGCATCTCCGCCCACATGTCGATCTCGGGGGTCTTCCACCGACGCCACTCGTCGATGATCTCGGCTCCGACGGTCAGATCACCGGACCAACAGCCGCGAACGAGGGTGAAGCTCTTGCCGCGCAGGGGTTCGGGCACGATGTCGAGCGGCGGGAAGTTCATCAGGCTGATAGCCGAGGTCAGGTCGTCCGGTTGATGTGGTGCCCACTCGGCAAAACGCCGCATGATCTCCGCGGCGTCCTCGGCCGGATAGAACAGGTTGCCCGCATAGACGGTGCTCACCGGGAACAGGTCGATGACGATGTCGGTGACGACGCCGAGGTTGCCGATGCCGCCGCCGCGTAGCGCCCAGAAGATGTCCGGATGACTCGTTGCACTGACCCGCAGCGGGTTGCCATCCGGGGTGACCAGGTCAAACGAGCGCACCGCGTCAGAGCACAATCCGTATTTGCGGCCGAGCCATCCGAATCCACCGCCGAGGGTGTAGCCCACCACACCGACGTCGGTGGTGGAACCGAGCAGCGGCGCCAGCCCGTGCTGCTGCGCGAGTTCGAGAACAGGGGCCCACTTGGCGCCGGCGCTAACCGTCGCCGTACGCGCCACCGGATCGACGGTTACGTCGGTCATCGTCGAGGTGTTGATCAGCAGTGCGTCGTGGGCCGGTGTGCCCGGCCCATGGCCGGTTGCCTGGATCGCCACCCGCAATCCCTCGTCCGCGGCGAACCGGACGGCCTCGACGACGTCGTGCCGGTTGGTGGGTACCGCGATCACCGCCGGCCGGTGATCGGTCAGCAGATTGAAACCGGCGCGCGCCTCGTCATAGCCGGGCTCGCCGGGAAAGTACACGTCGCCGGCGATGCGGTCGGCAAGCTCGGTCGGCCCGTCGGTTCGGGGTCGGACGGCGCGGTTGGTCGGTCGGGTGGACTGAATCGTCATCGGGGTTCCTCACTGTGTGCCGGATGTGCGGCGAACTGGTTATTCCGGATGACCACAACTCTCGCCGTCGCCCCTTGAGGGACACTTGGAGCCGGCTTGGGGTGACGACCGCAAGTCACGCGGGTCAGTTTGCGGGAGCGTGGTGGACGACAGCCGATCAACCCACGGGGTCGCCCGGGTACGGCGAGTAGCCGAGGTCCATGGCGAACGCGTCGATCCGCTCGCACAACGCGGTGCTCTGCTGGCGAGTCGCCACCCGGCGGGCCTCGGCCAACGTGTCGCGAACCATCGCGGACGGCTGGTCCGTGGCGTGCTGGAACTCGGCGCAGACCAACAGCCGGTGGGCATCCGGATATCGCTGGCCGGTGCGTTCGGCAAAGGTCTGTGCGTGCTCGAGCAGCACCGGCACATCCTCGAATCGGCCGACCGAGACCAGTGCCTCTGCATACAGTGCCCACCACAGGCCGGCGCCGGTGCGCTGTTCGGCTCGCGGATCGTGCAACCGCACGATGTGTTCGAGCGCGCCCTCGTCGGCGTCGCTGACCGCGCGCGACCACCAGTAGATCCGCTCTGCGGGCATTCGCAGGTATTCCAGCGCACTGTGGCCGGAGGAGCCCACGAGCCGTTCGCCCACCTCGCCGACCCAGTCGGCATCGCCGACGAGCGCACCGGCGGTGACGGCGAAGATCGCGGTACCCAGGTACGACATCGGGTCCTCGGGGCCGTTGTCGATCTGCTCGAACAGTGCACGGCCGTGACGGGGTCCCACATGCATGGTCGCGGTGAGCCCTGCGAAACCGCTGCCGATCATCAGTTGATCGGCCTGTATCCCGTCCACCGCGCGGTCGAATGTGATCTGGCTTTCCAGCAGTCGGTGGGCGTCGCCGATGTGCCCGCGGTCGAACAGGTCGATGGCGGCAGCTTGGGAGGCGAGATGGTGCACCACGGGCCGCTCACTGTGTCGCGCTCGTTCTGCCAAGGCATCGGCGTAGCGGCGGGCCGGCCGGATCTCGGCGAGTTGGGAATGCGCGGCGAACCGCGCATAGTTCAGGCGGGCGAGCAGCGCGTCGTCGTGGGCGCGCTCACCGAGTTCGCGGGCGCGGCGTAGGAGTTCGCGATCGGCTGCGAAGTAGCCGTTTCGGGCGACATCGCCGGCGAGCATCGTGCTGATTGCTTCGAGTTCCATCGGTTCGTCGCCGATCGACCGGGCCAATTGTGCGGCGTCGGTGAGCCTCCGGTCCGCCGCATCGAAGTTGTAGCTGCGCAGGGCGATGTGCCCGGCTTCCAGGAGCGCACGGGCGGTTCGGGTCCGGTCGGCCAGGGGGCCGGCCGCCCAGAGGTGGATGGCGCGCTGGGTGGCCGTGGTCGCGCAGGTGGCGTGCTCGAGCTGATCGGCGATGGCGAGATGAATACGGTATGTCCGCCCAGTTGACAGCCCGCCGGCGATGGCCTCCCGGATGAGATCGTGGTCGAACCGAAAAGTGAAGGGATCGTCGGCCGTCGCGCCGATCAACCCGGCGGCATAGGCGGGTTCGAGAGATTCGAGCATCCGGTCGGGCGTTGTCTCCGCAGCCCCTGCCAGCAACGACAGGTCCACCTGACGTCCGATCAACGCGGCGACCTCGAGTACGCGTATTGTCTCCGCCGGGAGCGGGCCGAGCCGTTCGCGGACCACGTCGCGCACGCCGGCCGGCACCGCGCCGTCGGCCATCGAGCCTCTGTCGGCCAGGATTCGAGCCAACTCACGGACGAAGAATGCGTTTCCGCGCGTCCGTCGCGCAATCGTGGCCACGGTGCCCGCCGTTGGCCGTTCCTGGGTTTCCCGCTGTACCAACGCCGCGATGTCGTCGTCGGATAAGGGGCCCACCTCGATGCGCCGGTGCTCGGGCAACCGTGCCACCGCCGCGAGCGCATCGACGACCGCGCTGCGATGGACCCGCGTCCGCACCGACGCGAAAAAGGTGACCCCGGGAGTGCCGCGGGCGGCCATGTGCGCGAACAGTTCCAGCGACGCGCTGTCGGCCCAGTGCAGATCGTCGAGGACGATGATCAGCAGGTGATCGAGCGCGACTCGCGTGAGCATGTCCGCAGCCTGGTCGTAGAACCGGAATCGAGCGGCGGCATCGGGCATCTCGCGTGGCGGTGGGATGACCGTGGTGCCGTGGGTGACCATCCGGCCGAGATCGTTGTCGAGCAGCGCCGAGCGGTCATCGTCGGTCATCTCGGGTAGGACGGCCCCGAGGATCTGCACCCACGGCCACATCGACGGTGCTGCGGCATCTTCGGTGCACCGCCCCCACAACACCGTGACGTCGGCGGCACCGGCGGCGCGCCGGGTCGCCTCGGCGATCAGCGCGCTCTTGCCGGCTCCGGCATCACCTTCCACAACGACGATGCCACCGGGCCCCTGCAGGGAGGAGAGCACGGTGCGATGGGCAGCCGCGAGTTCGTCGGCGCGGCCGATCAATGCCGCGGGCGCCGATGCCGGTGTTGCTGGTGTGGTGGTGATCGTGCGGCCATGCGGAGCGCGCACACCCGAGTTGCGGGCGGTGCTGCGGATGCCGGGGGTGGCGGTCGAGCGCCGAGATGGGGCGGACTCGAGGTGTGGTGCGTGGTCGAGAATGTCGCGTTCGAGCTCGCGCAATCGTGGGCCCGGGTCCACGCCGATTTCGTCGGCGAGATGGCGCCGGGCATCGGCGATGGCGGCCAGCGCTTCGGACTGACGCCCGAGGCGGTACCGCGCGGTGGCCAGCAATACCCACAGGCCCTCGTCGAGCGGTGCACGGCGCACGGCCTGCTCCAGTTCGGGCACAATTGCCCGGTGCTCGCCGAGCGTCAACCGCAACTCATAGGAGAACTCACGGGCCTCACCGACGGTGCGCTCGAGGTGCGCCGCGGCCTCATCGCGGAAGGTCAGACCTTCGAACTCCGGGAGCAGCGGGCGATACCCGGCCAGGGCAGCCCTCAGATCGCTTGCCGCGCTCTCGAGGTCGCCTCGGCGCTGCTGCTCGTGTGCTGCCGCGATCGCAGCGTTGAGCGCGCGGACGTCGACGTCCGCGTCGCCGGCGATGAGGACGTAACCCGTGCCACGGGTGACGAGCACCGTCGACGGTGAGCGCGGCCGTCGGCCGGGTTCGAGGGCCTTGCGCAGACCAGAGACATAAGCCTGGACGGACACCTCGGCCCGATCCGGTGGCGTCGCACCCCAGATCCCGTCGATCAGTCGATCGACGCTCACCGCATTGCCCTCGGCAAGCAGTAGCTGGGCGAGGATGGCGCGTTGTTTGCGCGTGCCGAGTTCGGCGGGCTCGGAATCGATCTGCGCGCCGAGGCCGCCCAGGACCGTGTACGCGAGCCGAGCCATCAGCGCGAGTGTAGACGGGAATTGTGGCCACGCCTTGTATCGGTGAACTGCCCGACTACGCTGGCGCCGTGTCCGTTTCCGCTTCTCAGTTCGTGCGCTGTTCGGTCGGCGAGACGAGGCCCTGATGGGTTTCACCACCGAAGAGCTGATGCGCTGTCGCGACAAGGAGGTCGCCGACCTGGTGGGGCCGGACTGTCGCCTCCTGTTCGTCGGGATCAACCCGGGATTGTGGACAGCGGCCGTGGGCGCACATTTCGCGCGTCCGGGCAACCGGTTCTATCCCGCGCTGTACCGCGCCGGGATCGTCGACCGGTTGATCGACGCGTCGGCCGGCATGTCCACCGACGATCGTGATCTCCTGTGCCGCCGCGGTGTCGGGATCACGAATGTGGTGGCTCGCGCCACGGCGACGGCGGCCGAATTGTCGGCCGACGAACTGACATCCGGTGGGCGTCGGCTGCGGGAGCGGGTCGCAGAGATCCAGCCGGTCGTCGTCGCTGTGGCGGGTATCACCGCATACCGTTCGGCTTTCGGCGTGCCGCGGGCGGTGGTGGGCCGGCAAGAGGAGCGCTGGGATGGGGCACAACTGTGGGTGGTGCCCAACCCGAGTGGACTCAACGCGCACGAGACCGTCGATTCGTTGGCGGCAGCCTACGCCGCGCCTGCACGCGCTGCGGGGCTGGTCGGCTGAAACCCCAGACGCCGACTCGGCCGACCGGAGCTCAGATGTCCGATGCGGAGATGAGTCGCTGACGGACCGAGAGCAGTTCCATCTCGGGACGGCCACCCGCGAACCGCTCGACGTTGTCGAGCACCTCGAGGACATGGGCGCGGTCGGCGGCGACCATGCCCACACCGATCAGCGTCCGACGGTGGGCGTCGAGATGGCCGACCTCGGCGGCGGAGACACTGAACCGGCGACGAAGCTCTGCGACTACGGGGCGCACCAACGACCGCTTGTGTTTGAGCGAGTGCACATCTCCCAGGAGATAGTCGAACTCGGCGAAACCGATCCACATGGTGGGGCCAGTGTAGTTCCGGGTCAGAAGCCACGCCGCCGCGGGTACAGGCGTTCGGCAAGGGCGTGTTTCTCGGACACGCGTCGAGCACGTGCATCCTGGGCGAACCCTCCGGCGATCGGACGATCCGGGATGACCTCCGGATCGGCGACGACGGTCCACCGTGAGCCGGCCGCGGTGAGCGACCCGTGCTTGGCGGCGTAATAGTCGGGCCGAGGTATCACGGCGACCCCGGAGTCACCGGCCGCGGCCGCGACCAGGTGGGGGTGGAAGCGGGTGCTGATCCACGTGTTGCCCAGGCCGGCCGGCATACCCCGATGCCAAACATCCAGGAAGGGGACGGTGCGGGCGCCGTGCAGGCGATCGCCGAGGCGCACCACGATGTCCCGGTCGCGGCCCGGAATTCCTTCGACCACGGTGACCGCGTCGCCGGGGACGTCCCAGGCGTCGAGCGTGGCGTGCACGAACTCCGCGAGCGCAGGCGCACCACGGTGACCGTGCCAGGCGAAGTCGTCGGTCAGATCACCCTGGATGCACAGCGTCACACCGCCGTCGGGCGTCATGGACTCCGGTTTCTGCAGCGTGCCGGCATCATCGATCGTGAGCCAGGCATCGTCGCCGGTCTGTCGCAGCGCGGGCGTCGGCGCAAGTGCGTCGGCAGACGCGGCATCCCGGACATCGAAGACGTCGAACTCAGCCACCGCCTTCTCGAGCACAGACCACGCCGGTTCGGGCGCCCGCGGCAGCAGTCCCTGCCCGCTGGCGTAGGCCGCGACGCCAGCGGTCCGCGCCAATTCGGCGATCGCTGCCACCAGCGAGACATGATGGGGCCATACGGCATTGACGTATCCACCGCCGAGGAGGTGGACCGATGAGGCTCGGCGGAAAACGTCGACGCCCTCGGCGAGGCGGGGCGCCGGTCCGAACCGGGTCGCGGCGTCGGCTACCCAGACCCATGGCGTGTCGGGATCCGGCCCATCGGTGCGCGTGCGATTCGACGCATACTGCGTGAGCTGCCATAGGGTGTCGACGAAGACGGCCCGAGGATGGATGTCGCGCAGCAACAGTCCGGCCTGACCGGGGCTGTGACAATCCAGTACCACCCTCGCCCGAGGGCGGGTGCGGGCCAAGTGGCGCAGCCAGCCTCGGGCGATCAGTTCGTCGCCGTAGTTCGGCCAGCCGGCCGGAGAGACGAGATAGATGATCTCGTCGTGTCCGCGGCGGACACCGAGGCGATCGCGGATGGCAGCAGGCACACCGGGCACAGGCACCCACGGGATGTTACCCACCCGCTCCGATCACCGGGGCAGGTCGTCAGTCATCGCTGCCGAGCATGTCGGCCACATGGTCGGGGACGTACTTCGACAGCGATCGTGGCGGACGCCGGTAGTTGCCGGTGTCGACCGGCTTCTTGGGCAGCTCCACCTTCGGCCGGGGCACGTCCTCGTAGTCGATGGTCGAGAGCAGATGGGAGATCATGTTGAGGCGGGCATGCTTCTTCACATCGGATTCGACGACGAACCACGGGCACGTCGCGGTGTCGGTGTGGACCATCATCTCGTCCTTGGCCCGGGAGTAGTCCTCCCATCGGTAGACCGCCTCGAGGTCCATCGGGCTGAGCTTCCATTGCCGGACCGGATCGTCGAGTCGGGACTTGAACCGCTTGAGCTGCTCATCGTCGGACACCGAGAACCAGTACTTGCGCAACAGGATTCCGTCGTCGATGAGCATCTGTTCGAAGATCGGTGTCTGACGGAGGAAGCGCGTGTGCTCCTCCGGTGTGCAGAAGCCCATCACTTTCTCCACACCGGCCCGGTTGTACCAGGATCGGTCGAACAACACGATCTCGCCGGGCGCGGGCAGATGGGCAACGTAGCGCTGGTAATACCACTGACCGCGTTCGCGATCCGTCGGCGCGGGCAGAGCGGCAACTCGCGTGACACGGGGGCTCAGGTATTCGCTGATGCGTTTGATGGTGCCGCCCTTGCCGGCGGCGTCGCGTCCCTCGAAGATCACCACGACGCGGCTACCGGTTGCCCGTACCCACTCCTGCAGTTTCACCAATTCGGTCTGCAGCCGGAACAGTTCGGCCTCGTACGCCTTGGTGGAGAGCTTCGGCCTTTTCGCGGCCTTGTCGTCCTTCGCCTTCTTCGCCATTCACAGAGGATGCCACGGACACCGGTCGCGGGCGATGACACCGCGCCAGCGCCGCAGGTGCGGTGTCGGTCAGGCCGGCAACAGATCTCCCACCGCTGAGATCTCGGCGGTGAGTTCGGCCACCGATGCGTCGATGCGGGCTCGTGAGAATTCGTTGATCTCGAGCCCCGAGACGATTTCCCATCGCCCGCCGACCGGGCGAACCGGGAATGAGCACACCACACCTTCCGGAACTCCATACACCCCTGGGGAGGGGAGTGCAGCCGAGGTCCAGTCGTCGCCCTCGATGCCCAGCACCCAGTCGTGGATGTGGTCGATGGTCGCACTGGCTGCCGACGCCGCCGACGATGCCCCGCGCGCCTCGATGATGGCCGTGCCACGGGTGGCCACGGTGGGGATGAAATCGTCGATAAGCCACGCGCGGTCGGCCGCGAAATCAGCTCCGCTGCGCCCGGCGACCCGGGCATGGAAGATGTCGGGATACTGGGTGGGGGAGTGATTGCCCCACACCGAGACCCGGCTGATGTCGCGCGCCGCGCAGCCGGCACGGCGCGCCAACTGCGCGATCGCGCGATTGTGGTCGAGGCGGGTGAGTGCGGTGAACCGCTCCGGTGGGATGTCGGGGGCGTGCGCCGTGGCGATGGCGGCGTTGGTGTTGGCCGGGTTGCCGACCACGATGACGCGGAGATCTGGCGCGGCAACGTCGTTGAGCACCCGGCCCTGTTCGGCGAAGATGGCGGCGTTGGCCTGCAGCAGGTCGGCCCGCTCCATCCCCTTGGTCCGGGGCTTGGCACCGATCAGGAGCGCGAACTCGGCGCCATCGAAGGCGGCCCGCGGGTCGTCATAGATGTCCACCGAGACGAGTTGCTCGAAAGCGCCGTCGTCGAGTTCCATCGCGGTGCCCTCCGCGGCCGAGACCGCATGCGGCAACTCCAGCAACCGCAGTCGAACCGGACGATCATGGCCCAACATCGCGCCGGCGGCGATCCGGAACAGGGCGGCGTATCCGATCTGCCCTGCGGCACCGGTCACGGTTACTACGGCGGGGGTGGTCGATGACATCGTGTCCTCTCGTCAGAGTTCTCACAAAGGAAGGTTGCTCAAAATCAGGGCAGTGGCTGATGAGGGACAAGCGGGGTGCGATTCGTCGATGGCCTACGCAACGGCGGGTGGCCCGACGCTACTTACCGATCCTCGAGCAGGATCACCGTGTGCACCGGGCTCGACAACGTGAGGATCGGGCCGAATACGCGCCAGACCAGTGGGACCGACGTGAAACGGGCCAGCCACTCGTCGGCGTCGGCACGGGGTGGGGGACAGGCCATCATCGTGGATGCGAGCCGGCCGATCCGGAGTCGGTCACCGGTGACGGCCACGCTGCCGGCGTGCGAGTTGCATCCGGCGTCCATACCGACACGGTGCGCGTTGTCGAAACCGATGACCACGGGGCCACCACCCGGGATGGTGCCGCCGATCACGGTGACAGATGTATATGTGCGACCGGCGAGCAGGGCATACGGGTCGTCGAGCGGCAACGGCGGCACCGGCGCCGGTCGGATGGGCGCGGGAGGCACCGGCGCGGGTGCCGCTGCGGCCGGCCCGGCGACGAGTGGCTGCGCCAGGATCGCGCTACACAGGAGGAGCATCGGCGCAGATCGGCGCCGATGCCGACCCCGGGGCTCGCGGTGCGGTTCGGTGCACTCGACCGCGTCCGAACCGATGGGGCCGCGCGTCGCCGATGGTGCCTTCACCCCGATGAGTGGCATGGTTCCACGGTACCCAACCGCGACGCCGTTCGCGGGTGGTGACGGCCGGTGATGTCGGCGAGACGACCGGTGGGTGTCGGGCACCGCAAGGCCCCGGTGTCGAGCACCGAAGCGGCGAACGCGGCGCGTACCGTGGACGGCGACCTCGGGGCCGCCCCGCGGTGGATTCGCGCGTCCGCGGGCGTGCCGCCATCGAGACCCGGCGCTCCGACCGCTACCCATGCCCGACAGGCACGAGTCAGGAGAAGTGTTCGGTGGGAAAGCTGACCAACAGCATGTGGCGCCTTCTGGGCTCCCAGTCATCGCGAAATCAGTCGAAGTCCGTCGCACTGATCAAGGACGCAGACACCCACACCTCCTGGGCCGCCGATCTCGCCGACGATGAGTTCGCGGCACAGGCCCAACAGCTCGACATAGGCTCGAAGCCCGCCGACCGTGCGAGGTTTCTCGCGCTCGTCCGGGAGGCCGCAGATCGCTCGCTGGACATGCGGCCGTTCGACGTTCAGTTACAGGGCGCGCTGCGGTTGCTCGAGGGCGACGTGGTCGAGATGGCCACCGGTGAAGGCAAGACACTGGCCGGTGCGATCGCTGCCATCGGGCATGTTCTGCAGGGCCATCGAGTGCATGTGATCTCGGTCAACGACTACCTCGCGACCCGTGACGCGGAGTGGATGGCGCCCTTGTTCGCGGCGTTCGGTCTGGTGGCCCGGGCGGTCTCGGAGAACTCCGATCACGAGGAACGCAAGGCCGCCTACGCCGCCGACATCACCTACGGTTCGGTCAACGAGATCGGATTCGACGTGCTCCGCGACCAACTCGCACTGTCGCCGGATGACCTGGTGTCGCCGAAACCCGACGTGGCGATCATCGACGAGGCGGACTCGGTGCTGGTCGACGAGGCGCTCATCCCGCTGGTGCTGGCCGGGTCCACCGAAACCGAGGTACCCGATCAGGCCATCCACGATGTGGTCGCACGCATGAAGAACAAGCACTACGAGGTCGACACCGAGGGGCGAAACGTGACCCTCACCGAGGAGGGCGCGTCCTTCGTCGAGGAAGAGCTCGGTGGTATCAACCTCTACGACGAGGACCACGTCGGCACCACCCTGGTGCACATCAACATCGCCATGCACGCCCACTATCTGCTCGAGCGGGACGTTCATTACATCGTCCGCGACGGTGGCGTACACCTGATCAACGCCTCGCGTGGCCGTGTCGCGCAGCTGCAACGCTGGCCCGACGGCGTTCAGGCCGCGGTGGAGATCAAAGAGGGGCTCAGCCAGACCGATTCCGGCGAGGTCATCGACACGATCACGGTGCAGGCCCTGATCGGACGGTACCCCTCGGTGTGCGGCATGACCGGCACCGCATTGGCCGCGGGCGAGCAGTTCCGGCAGTTCTACGACCTGCTCGTGTCGCAGATCCCGCCGAACACCTCGAACATCCGGGTCGATGAACCCGACCGCGTGTACGACACCAAGGCGAACAAGGTCGAGGCGATCGTCGGCTACGTCAAAGAGGTGCACGAGACCGGACAGCCGATCCTGATCGGCACGCACGACGTCGCCGAGTCCGAAGAGCTGGCGTACTTCCTCGACAAGGCAGGTGTGTCGACGGTGGTGCTCAACGCGAAGAACGACGCCGAGGAGGCGAAGATCATCGCCGAGGCGGGCGCGCGGAACGCGGTGACCGTCTCCACTCAGATGGCCGGCCGTGGCACCGACATCCGGCTCGGCGGTTCCGCAGACGACGCTGCCGCGCGAGAGGAAGTGGTGGAGTTGGGTGGGCTCTGTGTCATCGGGACCGGACGGCATGACACTCAGCGTCTGGACAACCAACTGCGGGGACGCGCCGGCCGTCAGGGTGATCCGGGCCGCTCGGTGTTCTTCTCCAGTCTCGAGGATCCGGTCGTGACAAGGAATCTGGCTTTCAAACGAGACCCCGTCTCCCAGTCCGAGGACGGCTCGATGGGAGCCAAGGGAATAGACCTCATCGAACAGGCGCAACGGGTCGCTGAAGGTGTGATGCTCGAGTTGCACGCCAACACCTGGCGCTACAACAAACTCGTCAATCAGCAGCGCGACATCGTTGTTGCGCGGCGGATGGAGATCCTGACCACCGACACCGCGCTGGACGAACTCAGCGCACGTGAACCGGACAGGTATGCGCAACTGACGGGTGCAAAGACCGCCGAGCGGAGCGCTCAAGAGTCGAGTTCCGAGGGGTCGAGCCCTCAAGAGTCGAGCCCTCAAGAGTCGAGCCCTCAAGAGTCGAGCGCTGAGGGGTCGAGCGCTGAAGGGTCGAACCCCGATCGCTCGGCGACCGCGGAGGGGACGACAGCCGAGGCGGCCCCGATGCCGCCGGTCGAGCCGGTGGACCGCGAGGTCCTCGTGCAGGCGGCACGCGAGATCATGCTGTATCACCTCGACCGGGCATGGGCCGATCATCTGGCGTTCGTGTCCGACGTCCGGGCGAGTATTCACCTGCGTTCGCTCGGCAAGGAGAGCCCGCTCGACGAGTTCCACAAACTGATCCTCGACGAGTTCGCCGGTCTGCCCACCGAGGCCGTGGACAAGGCGTGCGTCACCTTCACCTCCGCGACGATCACCAACGACGGTGTCGATCTGGGGACCGCCGATCTGCATCGCTCCACCACCACGTGGACGTACATGGTGCACGACAACCTCTTCGCGTCGGGCGGCGCGAAGACCCTGCAGGGCATCATCGGCATCTTCCGGTGACCGGAGACACGGACGGCCGCGGTGATCCCCGAGCGCAGGCCGAGGCCACCACCGTCGCCGACGATCGATGGTTGACCGTTCCGAACGCACTGAGCGTCTTACGGCTCGCGCTGATACCGGTGTTCATCTGGCTGTTGCTGGTCGAAGAAGCCGATGGCTGGGCGTTCGCGATCCTGTTGTTCTCCGGTTTCTCCGACTGGGCGGATGGCAAGATCGCGCGTTGGCTCGACCAGTCCTCACGGATCGGCGCATTGCTCGATCCCGCCGCCGACCGTCTCTACATCGTCATCATCCCCATCGCGTTCGGAATCCGAGAGTTCGTGCCGTGGTGGCTGATCGCGGTGATCATCGCGCGCGATCTCGCATTGTTCGCCACGGCACCGCTGTTGCGTTCACGTGGCCTGGTGGCATTGCCGGTGCTCTACATCGGCAAGGCGGCCACTTTCGCCTTGATGAGCGCGTTTCCGTGGCTGCTTGCCGGACAATTGGATTCGATCATCGGCACCATCTGCTATCCCATCGGGTGGGCGTTCATGATCTGGGGCGTCGGGCTGTATCTGTGGTCGTTTGTGCTGTACGGGTATCAGACAGTGCTCGTGCTCCGACGGATGCCTCCGCAGAACGCCGCCGCAACGTAACCTGAATTTCCGAAGAGTCGCCGCCGCGTTGGTGCGACAGACCAGAAAGGTGCACCGTGACCGAAACCAATGTGCCCGCCGGCCTGCGTTATACGGCCGAACACGAATGGGTGGAGAGGACCGGGCCGACCAGTGTTCGGGTGGGCATCACCGATTTCGCACAGGACGCGCTCGGTGACGTGGTGTTCGTGCAGCTGCCGGCCGTCGACGACGCCGTGGAGTCCGGCGAGTCCTTCGCCGAGGTCGAGTCGACCAAGAGTGTCTCGGACATCTACGGGCCTCTGGAGGGTACGGTGTCCGAGGTCAACGGCGAGCTCGAGACGGCTCCCGAATTGGTCAACTCGGACCCGTATGGTTCGGGATGGCTGGTCGTCATCAGCGTCGCCGATGAGTCCGCTCTGGACGCGGCGCTGGCCGACACTCTCGACGCCGACGGCTATCGCGCGGTCATCGAGGGCTGATTCGCCGCACATGTGGTGGTGAATCACAAGCCGGTGACGCGGCCGGTGTCGGCGGTCGGTCGGCTCGACGCATACGACTATGATCGTCGGTGTCGTGATCGACTCGATCGCCCGTGTGGAGGCCGCGACACGGTACGGTTACTCACAGCAGATCCGGCCCGCCGACCCGAACGTCGTCGGCCGGACCGGAGCCCGAGGTGGACGATGACGGACCGGCATCGTCGGCGTGCGGGACATGCGACTCGCGTGTCGCCGCGAGCCGTGACATGCCGGTGACGCCGAGATCCGCGGGCACCGAAACAGACGAAGGAGAAGTGGTGAGCGAAAACGACAAGGACCTCGAGGCGCCGGTGGAGACCACATCGGTTTTCCGGGAGGAGTTCATCTCCGAACTCGACGCCGGGGCGACCACCTCGAGTGAACCTGCCGATACCGGGGTCGAGAGGCTCTCTCCCGGCACGGCGCTGCTTGTCGTCAAGCGCGGCCCCAACGCCGGCTCGCGATTTCTGCTCGATCAGCCGACGACGTCGGCGGGTCGGCATCCTGACAGCGACATCTTTCTCGACGATGTGACGGTGAGCCGTCGCCACGCCGAATTCCGCCTCGGTGACAACGAGTTCCAGGTAGTCGACGTGGGCAGCCTCAACGGCACCTATGTCAACCGTGAGCCGGTGGACACCGCGCAGCTGAGCAATGGCGACGAGGTGCAGATCGGCAAGTTCCGTCTCGTGTTCCTGAGCGGTCCGCGCGACGGCCACGCCGGCGCCTGACGCCGTGACGGCGTCGTCGGCAGGTCAGCGCGGCGAAGGATCGATGTCGATCGGCTCGGTCCTCGCCTTGTTGCGTGAGGATTTCCCGGACGTGACGATCTCCAAGATCCGCTTCCTGGAATCCGAGGGTCTGATCACTCCCGAGCGGGCGCCGTCGGGTTATCGCCGGTTCAGTTCGGCAGATGTCGAGCGATTGCGATTCGTGCTGACCGCACAACGGGATCGGTACCTGCCGCTGAAGGTCATCAAGGAGCAACTCGACGCGATCGACAGCGGCGACGGCGGTCCGGGTGGCGCCACCCGGCTGATCTCCTCGGCTCGCGGAGCGGTGGCGCCGGCCACCGACTTCGGTTCCCGGGGCGATCGGGTGTCACGCGAGGCCCTCATCGAGCGCACTGGTGTGGATGCGGCATTCGTGACCGAGCTACAACGCAACGGCCTGCTGTCGGCCGGTCCGGCCGGATTCTTCGACGAAGACGCCGTGCGACTGGTCGAGGCTGCGGCGGCGCTGGCCAATTACGGTCTGGAGACGCGGCATCTGCGGGCGTTCAAGGTCTCCGCGGACCGCGAGGCCGGCTTGGTGGCGCAGATCGCGAACCCGATCGCCAAGGGCAAGGGAACCGGGGCGCGGGATCGCGCCGAGGAGTTGGTCCGTGAGATCGCTGCTCTGTCGGTGACGTTGCACACCCAGCTGGTCAAGGCCGCGGTCCGCGACGTCCTGGACTGATCTGTCGATCCCGGACCGATCTGGGCTCGGGTGGCCGCCACGGTCGGGTCATGCGGTGTAGCGTCGTGTTCAGTGATCGGCAGGCGCGAGGGACTGCCTTCGAGGAGCCACCGACCGATCATCCGGCGATCATGAGGAAGCGGGTGCGAGATGGGCGAAATGCGAGTCGTGGGCATTCGGGTCGAGCCGCCGCAGAGCCAGCCGGTGCTGCTCCTGCGTGAGGTGGATGGTGAACGGTATCTGCCGATCTGGATCGGACAGAGCGAGGCCGCATCGATCGCCTTGCAGCAGAAGGGTATCGAGCCGCCACGTCCGCTCACCCATGATCTGATCGTCAACTTGATCAACGACTTCGGCAAGACGCTGCGCGAGGTCCGCATCGTCGACATGCAAGAGGGCACCTTCTACGCGGAGATGGTCTTTGCCGACGAATTGCGGGTCTCCGCGCGCCCGTCGGATTCGATCGCGGTCGCCATGAGGGCGGGAGTGCCGATCGTCGCCGACGAAGACGTACTGACCGAGGCGGGACTGCTCATCCCCGACGAGAACGGCGACGAGGACGCTCCCGCGGAGGCCAAAGAGGACGAGGTCGAGAAGTTCAAGGAATTCCTCGACAACGTCTCGCCGGACGACTTCAAGGCGAGCGGCGGGGCGTAGCGCGTTGATGGCGCCCAACGCTGGATCGGTTGCCGAGAACAGGGGCGAACGACCCAGATCACGGAACGGACACCGCCGGGTCACTGTTTGCTCGATCTCAAGTAGAGGTTGAGGTTACCGGGCGAGTCGCGTTGATTCCGCCCTCGCGGGCCGCATACCGTCGACACGTCGCCCGAATTGAGCGGGGACGAAGGATGATCGTCTGTCAGGCGCGTACTGTTGTAGCAGTCTCGAGGGAAACCTCGAGCTGACGTGTCTGTCGAGTCGATCCTGGCGTTGCGAGGGAGTCTGCAGTGGGCGATCAGCCGTTCGACGACGAAATGCCGTCACCGACCGAGGTGACCGCGGCCGACGGCGAGGTCGACAGCGACCGCACCGGGGCGTCGAACTCGGGTGCCGCCACGCAGGGCAGTCTCGATGACATCGCGCCCGGCATCTTTCCCAACGACACCGTGCCGGACGAGCTGGTGGGCTATCGCGTGCCCAGTGCGTGCCAGATCGCCGGAATCACCTATCGGCAGCTCGACTACTGGGCCCGCACGTCGCTGGTGGTGCCGTCCATTCGCGGCGCGGCAGGGTCGGGCAGCCAGCGTCTGTACTCGTTCAAGGACATCTTGGTCCTCAAGATCGTGAAGCGATTGCTCGACACCGGGATCTCGCTCCAGAACATCCGGGTCGCGGTCGACCACCTACGTCAGCGTGGGGTGGAGGATCTGGCCCGCATCACCCTGTTCTCCGACGGCACCACGGTCTATGAGTGCACCTCGGCGGAAGAGGTCGTCGACTTACTGCAAGGTGGCCAGGGCGTCTTCGGGATCGCTGTCAGCGGTGCCATGCGTGAACTGACCGGAACCATCGCCGACTTCCCCGGCGAGCGGGCTGATGGCGGTGTCACCGAGACCGCGCCAGAAGACGAACTGGCCGCGCGGCGCAAGAATCGGACCCGTCGGACCGGCTAGAGCCCTCGGGCCGGTCAGGGTGCCGAGGCATCAGCGGCCCATGCACTCCTGCCGGACCGATCGGCGCAGTGTGGCGCAGCGTCAATCCATCGGCGAAACCCGGATGAGGTTGCCGTCCGGATCGGCGGCCACGAATGTTCGGCCGAAGACGTCGTCATAAGGCTCCTGCACCACTCGGACACCTGCCGCCGCCCACCGCGCATGGATCGCGTCGATCGCGGACGCCGCGCCGGGAATCATCAGCCCGACCTCGCACGTGCGCGGGGTGGCAGGAACCGCGTGGTCACTACGACCGGTCCACAGGGCGAACAGAACCCCGGGTGCGACCTCGAAGGCGACATAGCGAGGACTCACGAATTTCGGCTGTACATCGAACAATTCGCAGTAGAACGTGGTTGCGGCCTCAGCGTCGCGGACGTAGATCAGAAACAGGTTCGGTGCGGGCATCAGGGCGCTCCTCGGGTCGTGGGTGATGACGCCACGCCAGTAGATCAGCGAATCACGACATCGACTGTCAGGTTTTGTCGGGCCGGATCGCGTCCTCGCCGGCGGTCTGCTCCCGTCCCTTCGGTCGATTCACTGTGCCGACCCCGGAGACGGGCGACCTGCGCCGTGGTCATGCCCACGTATACTGAGGTCGCGCCGCTGCGTCTCGGGAGAGAGTCACCGCCACATGGGCGGAGGCCGCCGAAGGAGCAACACCTCCTCGTCAAACTCTCAGGCACCCAGGACCGTGATGTTGACGGCGTCTCTGGAAAGTGAGTCGGGGCAACCCGGCTCCGCCCACGGTGAAAGGTCGACTACCGGCCGAATCTCTCAGGCGCCCAGCTGTCCGTTCGCGGATCGACAGGCATGACAGAGGGGGAGGGCCGCAGACCGCCGAGAGGTTGACCTGTCATGCCCGCCACGCCCGTCTCTGCCGCCTTCGTCGATCGCCACGTCGGCCCGAATGCCACCGAGACCGAACGTATCCTCGCCGCGATCGGCATCTCGTCTCTCGATGAACTCGCCGCCCGGGTGGTCCCGGCGGTCATCGCCGATGAGCCGGACTCCAACGGTCTGCAGTCGTTGCCGCCCGCGGTCAGCGAGCACGACGTGCACGAACAACTCGCCCACCTCGCGGACCGCAACACCGTCGCCCGCTCCATGATCGGGCTGGGCTACCACGACACCCATACCCCGCCGGTCATCCTGCGCAACGTGCTGGAGAACCCTGCGTGGTACACCGCCTATACGCCCTATCAGCCCGAGATCAGCCAGGGTCGGCTCGAAGCGTTGCTCAACTTCCAGACCATGGTCGCGGATCTGACCGGGATGGAGGTCGCCAACGCATCGATGCTCGACGAGGCGACCGCTGCGGCCGAGGCGATGACGTTGCTGAGACGTGCAGGCAAGTCCCGATCACCACGGTTGGTGGTCGATGCCGACCTCTTCCCACAGACGCGCGCCGTGATCGACACCCGCGCTCAACCGCTCGGGATCGAGGTCGTCGAGGCCTCGCTGCATCCCGCGATGCCGGACTGCGGTCTGCCCGAGGGAGACTTCTTCGGTGTGATCATGCAGGCACCCGGGGCGTCGGGCCGCATCCTGGATGTCGGCCCCGTCATCGACGCCGCGCATGCGCGCGGGGCTCTGGTCGCGGTGGGGGCCGACCTGCTGGCCGCGACCCTGATCACGCCACCGGGTGAGTTGGGCGCGGATGTCTGCTTCGGCACCACCCAGCGCTTCGGCGTGCCGATGGGATTCGGTGGACCGCACGCCGGCTACCTGTGTGTGCATTCGACGCATGCGCGTCAACTGCCCGGCCGTCTGGTGGGTGTTTCGAAGGATGCCGACGGCAATCTCGCTTACCGCCTGTCGTTGCAGACCCGGGAACAACACATCCGGCGTGAGAAGGCGACCAGCAACATCTGCACCGCGCAGGTGCTCCTGGCGGTGGTGGCCGCGATGTACGCGTCCTATCACGGGGCCGACGGATTGCGGGCGATCGCTCGTCGCGTCCACGAACATGCGGTGTTTCTGGCCGACAGTCTCACCGTTGCGGGGTTTTCCATCGCCCACTCGTCGTTCTTCGACACGATCGTGGTTCGTGCACCCGGGCAGGCCGACAGCGTGATCGCACATGCCAAGCGCGAGAACGTGAACCTGCGGCGGATCGACGGCGACACCGTGGGTATCGCGTGCGACGAGACCACCACCGCAGCCGATCTCGCTGTGGTGCTGCGTGCGTTCAGTGCCGAAGGTGTTCGCCGACATGCATTTTCGCAACCGATCGAGACCCGTGACACCGAATTCCTGACGCATCCGGCGTTCAACAGGTACCGCACCGAAACGGCGATGCTGCGCTATCTGCGTGCGCTCTCCGACAAGGACATCGCGCTCGATCGCAGCATGATCCCCCTGGGTTCGTGCACCATGAAGCTCAATGCCACCGCGGAGATGGAACCGATCACCTGGCCCGGCTTCGCGCGCCTGCACCCGTTTGCCCCGGCGGCCGACACGGTCGGCATCCGCGAGGTGATCTCCACCCTGGAGGACTGGCTGGTCGCCGTCACCGGCTATGACCGGGTGAGCGTGCAGCCCAACGCGGGCTCGCAGGGCGAGTTCGCCGGGTTGCTGGCGATCCGCCGATACCATCTCGGGCGCGGTGACACCGGCCGCGACGTGTGCCTGATCCCATCGAGCGCGCACGGCACCAACGCCGCATCGGCGGTCATGGCCGGGCTGCGCGTGGTGGTGGTCGGTTGCCGAGAGAACGGCGACGTCGACGTCGACGATCTGCGCGCCAAAATCGACAAACACCGAGATGCGCTGGCCGCCATCATGATCACCTACCCATCGACCCATGGCGTCTTCGAGCACGACATCGAGGAGATCTGTGCGGCCGTGCACGATGCGGGCGGCCAGGTGTATGTGGACGGTGCGAATCTGAACGCCCTGGTGGGTGTGGCCCGTCCAGGACGATTCGGCGGCGACGTGAGCCACCTGAACCTGCACAAGACCTTCTGCATCCCGCACGGGGGTGGCGGTCCGGGTGTGGGGCCGGTCGCGGTGCGGTCTCACCTCGCGCCGTATCTGCCCGGTCATCCCCTCGCCGACGACCTCCCCGGGGACTCGACGATCTCGGCGGCGCCGTACGGATCGGCCTCGATCCTGCCGATCACCTACGCCTACATTGCGATGATGGGCGCCGACGGGCTGCGTCGAGCCACCCTCACCGCGATCGCCTCGGCCAACTACATCGCGCGGCGTCTCGGGGATCATTACCCGGTGCTGTATGCCGGCGAGAATGGTCTGGTCGCCCACGAGTGCATCCTCGACCTTCGGCCGTTGACGAAGGAGACCGGCGTCACCGTCGACGATGTGGCCAAACGACTGGCCGACTACGGTTTCCACGCTCCCACCATGAGCTTTCCGGTGGCGGGAACACTGATGGTGGAGCCGACCGAGAGTGAGAATCTCGACGAACTCGACGCGTTCTGTGACGCGATGATCGCCATCCGCGCCGAGATCGACCGCGTCGGAGCCGGGGAGTGGCCAGCCGACGACAACCCGCTGCGCGGGGCACCGCACACCGCCGAGGCGTTGGTCGGCGACTGGGATCACCCCTACTCCCGAGAGGTGGCGGTGTATCCGCTCGGCCTCCCGTCGGCGGGTGCCCGCGCCAAGATCTGGCCCGCGGTCCGACGGATCGATCAGGCCTTCGGCGACCGCAACCTCGTGTGCAGCTGCCCGCCCATCGAGGCCTTCAGCAGCTGATCTGTAAGGAAGGTTAGGTGAGGTGGCGTCGCTGACTGGCGTCGTGGGCGCTGGGTCGGGACGGTTTCGGGTCAGGACGCTTTCTCGAGGTGGAC
>NZ_JBITWL010000030.1:0-59054 GCF_044543825.1 Gordonia sp. NPDC062954
ACCGCCCCATCACGAAACTCCCGGTCGTACTTCTTCCGCTTCTCTGGCATCGTGCTCCTCATTATCGATGCCTCTACGGTTCGGGGGGAACCTCAAGATGAGCGACAGGTAGTAGATCGGCCCCGGGAACAGGTCGGCGAACACCGGCGGCTGTCCCGCGATCCACACCACCATGATCAGCCAGAAGATCATGTTCATACACGCGATGACCGGGGTGCCGGCGATCAGAAGTGTGAATCGGTACCACGCCACCGGCCCCAAGATGTGCCACAAGGCCACCGGGCGGCGCATATGCACCAGCCACGTCTGCATGTAGCCCTTGTACCAACGCGACCGCTGGCGCACCCAGTTGATCGCGTCGACGTTGGCCTCCTCCAGCGTGATCGAGTCGAGAACCGCGGTGCGGTAACCATTACCGGAGATCCGGACGCCGAGGTCGGCATCCTCGGTCACGTTGAACGGGTCCCAGGCGCCGATGTCGTCGAGGATGTCGCGCCGGAAGTGATTCGACGTACCGCCCAACGGGATCGGTGCGCGACTGACCATCAGGCCGGGCAGGAGGTAGCCGAACCAGATGCCGTAGTCGGCGGTGAACCATTCAGTGAGGACGTTGTCGCGCGGATTGTGGAAGTTCAGCGCGCACTGTACGCACACCACCCGGTCGTCCTCTTGCCGGAAAGCGGCCACCGCTCGCCGCAGCTGCAGCGGGTCGGGCAGGTCTTCGGCGTCGAAGATGGTGACGATGTCGCCGGTGGCGAAGTGCAGACCGTAGTTACAGGCCTTCGGCTTGGTGCGCGGGTCCGCGGGCGGGACCAGCACCACGGTCACCAGGTCATTGTCGCCCACATCGCGAGCCGCGGTGATCGTCGGCTCGTCGTCGGCCTCCAAGAGCAGCAGAACCTGCAGCTTGGCGTGCGGATACACCAGCGACTCCATGGCCGCGATGAGGTCGCCGACCACCTCAGGTTCGCCGTAGGCGGGCACCAGCACGGTGTACCGCGGCAGTTCGTCGTCGGGGATTGCCCGTGCCTGCTCGTCGCTGATCCGGATGGCGCCGTTGACCAGTCCACGCCGGAAGATCACCAACCGATCCAGCAGCGACAGGACGTAGACGACGGTCGCGACGGAGATCAACCCGGCCGCGGTATGCACCGGGAACAGCACGAGCAGGACCACGACGACCACCAGCGCGCCGATGCCGCCGATCTTCTGGCCGCGACTGAACGGCACCGACGCCGACATCTGCGGATCGATGTCACGCAGCCGCTCGACGGCGTCGTAGAGCGCGGCCTCCCGGTAGTCGGCGTCGTCGAGGAGTTCGGCCACGCTTCGGCCATCCCGCGGTGTCATGTCGTCGTCCCGATCGCGTCGACCTGCGCGTTGATGAGATCGGTGGCGCAGTCGATCAGCAGATCTTTGTCCTTGAACTGTGGTTCGAGGTCGGTGACCACCGAGTTGCCGCGGAACAGGACGGTGATGAACGTGTTGAGGTTGCGGACCACCGTCGGCTGCGGCGACGGGAACTGCGCGTCGGGTTCGTGATTGTCGACCGAGACGATGGTGACCCGCTGCGTGGTGGTGCCGTTGTTCCACTCCCACGTGAGTCGGTTGAAGGTGAGGTAGCTGGTGTCGTCGACCACGGTCTGCAGAAACCCGATCACGCCGTGCGGCAGCGGAATCTCCTGCGAGTCACTGAACCGGTCGCCGACGAGGTCGTAGACGAAGAAGATGGGGTACACCTCGAAGGTGATCGGTCGCGAGCTCTCGATGGTGTTCACCACGACCTTGCGGGGCCGGGCGAACTTGTCGAACTCGAGACTCCCCTGCGACTGATACAGATCCTGACCGGTCATCACCGCGTTGCGGCCGTACATCCGCGACACCCACTCGTACTGCCGGACCTGCCCGGCCACCCAACCGGACGGCACCAGCATCGGCGGGCGGGTGTCGAGGCCGTCGATCCGCGGATTAGGGATGTCGCCGAAGGTCGGGATCGGGATGAACGCCATCGCGATCGCCACCGCGGCGAGCAGCATCCCGGGCCGACCGACCTTCTTCACGGCGGGGCGATACTTCTCGCGCCCCAGCGGGCTCCACGCGACATGCGACACCCGGCGACGGTCCACGTACAGCACGGCGCAGGCTGCCAGCGCAGCCGCCACGGCGGGCACGGTCTGGTAGACCCACAGGCGGACATCCGGGAAGACCATGCGCACCACGAACAGCGCCATGGTGCCGGCGACCGCGGCAATCGAAGCCCCGACGAGTCCACGCCGCCAGGTGCGAGCGGAGGCCACCCAGGTCGCCGCCGCGGCGAAGGCGACCATCACGACGCCTGCGGCGACCGGCCCGCCGCGCATCACCAGCACCTCCATCCGGTATGGCACCGGGAAGATCATCAGCAGCAGGAACCACACCCAGCGGTAGCGGGCCACCGGTCGCAGTCCGAACACCAGAGCGCAACTGCCCAGCGCAAAGATCCACAGCGCCAACAGATCGACGTGGCTCACCAGGTAGGCGTCGGTGTAACGCAAGTTGAGGAACTTGACGGTCATCGCGATGAACAGCAGCACCACACCGGCGATCACATCGGTCTGCCGGTCGTGGATCGGCCGTTCCTCGCCGCGGCGCCAGGACACACCCGTCGCGGCGATGAGCACCAGCACCAACACGGCCGGCAGATAGGTGATGATCGTCTGCGAGCCCATCTCGGTGACGACGGCGCCGAGCGTGTTCCAGAACGCGACCATCGTCGCGGCCACCACCAGCGCCCACCGCAGACCCAGGATCCATGTCACGTCCTGCGAGATCCGCTCACGCAGACCCGCTCGCGGTGTCGCCGGTGCGGGGACCGGCGCCGTCGCGGTCACGACGACTCCGGACGCCCGCGTCGTCTCCGGATGACCAGGGTGCCGAAGATCACCGCTCCGGCAAGCACCACCGCGGCGAGCAACGCGACGCCGATGACCCACGGTCCGATCTGTTCGGAATCGGTGTCCGGCGCATTGACCTCGTCGGATGCGACGGACACCGGATCCTGACCGCTGACCTGCAGCACCGCATCTCCATCGAGCGCCGGCCACCGGTCATCGGTGGACAGCCATTGCAGAAGCGCGTCGAGATCACGTTCGTCGTCGGTGGACGTCGCCACCAGCAGGCTGCGCCCGCCCTGCCGGGTCACCTCCAACGCTCCGAACTCGATCCCGGGATTCAGCGTCACTGTGGACGCCTGCCCCGACTCCCCTGCCGACGTGACGGTCAGGGTGCGTCCGTCCGAGGTCAACGGCAGGGTCATCTCCGGCAGCCCCTCGCCGTCGGCGGAAATCAGGATGGCCGGTTGGCCCGACGACGCCGCGGTGTCCATCGAGACCACGTCGATACCCAGCGGCACCGCCGACATCGACTGGAGTCCGGCGACGATCGCGACGGCACGGCCCACGTCGGCCGCGTCACCGTTGGTCCACGCGAGCTGGGTGCGCGGCATCAGCGCCTGCGGCAGCGAGCCGAAACCTGCGGGCTGCGGCGGGTCGGCCTGCTCGGAAGTGATCTCACCGGCCGACGACATACTGAGCGTGTTCCGGTAACCGCTGCCACAGGTCTCGCCCAGATTGCCCCGCTCCAGCGTCAGCGACACTTCGGTGTAGCGCCGCAAAACGTCATCGGGGATGTCGACCCAGGTGTTATAGGTGCCCGAGCCGTCGATCGGGATGGTCGTGATCACCCGGTCACCGACCCGGACGGCGATGGCCCCGTTGCCGGAGTTGGACGGTCCGGGGCTGTACGAACACCGATCAACTGCACTCGTACCCCGGTGGCCGACCAGCCCAGTCGGGTCTGGTCGATGCCGAAGGTGACCCGCGGCCAAGCCGCGGACGTGATCGACTGATCGGGCACGCCGAGGTCGCTCAGCGTCTGCACCGACGCCGGCAGCTGGGGCGCGTTGTGCAGCGCGCCGGCGACCGCCGACGAGCTCAGCGCGATCGGCGCGAGGTTGGAGGTGAGGAACTGGGTCTGGGTGAGCAGATCCTCATCGGACCCGCCGATGACCAGGTAGGACGACCCGCGGGAGGTTTCGATCGCAAGTCCGGGGTCGGCGTCGCCGTTGATGACGATCTGCCGCTCGAGCGGTCCGGCCGCCGTCGGCGGCACCATCGAACCGCGCGACAACGGCACCGTCTCGATGCGGACCGGCGCGGGAGCGTACTGCGACACCACGGCCGACGCCAGATTGACCGCCGCCGCTCCCTCGGCCTCGCGGACATCGTCGGGAACATAGATGGTGAGCCCGCGCAGGGTCGGCGGCAGGAACCCGGCGACGGTCTGCGGAATGGCCTCACGCCCGGTGTAGACCACCTCCGTGTTGGTCAGTCGCAACGCGTTCTCGGGGTCGAACTGGCAGAACCCCTCGACGCGCAGGTAGGCGCGCAGCGTCAGGTCAACGGCATTCTGATCGACCCGAACACCGCGCAGCGACAGCGAGATCGGCGCACCCACACCGGCGGTGAGTGGGGTGCGCGAGATCAGTCGCTCCCCTTGCAGGACATCGATACTGCCGCCGGTAACGAAGGCCGGCACCTGGGTTTCGGCACGCAGAACCGACGGTGTGAGATCAGGTGTGACGGGCAGACTCAAGCTGATCTCACCCTGCTGACCCTCGAACGCGAGGGTCGTCGACGATCCGAGGTCACGCAGACTCATCGGTGGTGGCGGATCGCCGGGCGCCGCCGAGGCCGCACCCGCGAGGCCGACGGAAGCGGCGACCATGCCCAGCACCGCGATGAGAACCGACATCGCCTGCACGCGACGGCCATACCCCTGGCGAACGTACATCGAACCCTTCCCTGCGCACGACGCACGGCCCCCACCGCGCACTCCTCACCCCGGAACAACCTACGAACTCCACCTGGAAACCTAGTCGAAACCGATCTCGGTGGCAGGACAACGACACGGACCCGCCGTCGGCGTTTTCGGCGCCCGGGCGATCGGTTTCGGTTTCGGCCCCCGTTGCGCATTCGAGTCGCAACCGTTTCCCAACGGCTCCACGGATTCTGGAACGATGGCGGGAGTGTCGAGCGTGACCATCGGTGATCGGGTCGACGGCGGCGTCTACATAGACGTCGGCGGACGACGGATCTGGCATTTCTGTGGCGGCGACCCGTCCGGGCCGCCGGTGGTGTTGCTGCATGGCGCGTTCGGGTCGGCGTCCACCTGGGGCGCACAGTTCAGCGACTTCATCCGCGCCGGCTTGTCCATTTTCGCTCCCGAACGCAGCGGGCACGGGCATTCGCCCGACCATGACGGGCCGTTCACACTCGACGACATGGTCGCCGAGACGATCGGCTACCTCGAGCGGGCGGTGGGCGCGCCGGCGCACCTCGTCGGCTGGAGCGACGGGGCGGTGATCGCGCTGCTCGTCGCTCGCAGCCGGCCGGACCTGGTGAGCCGTGTGGTGACGACATCGACTTACATCAACCAGACCGGCCACGATGCGGCCGAGTTCCTGGACCTGATCCGGTCCCGCCATCCGGCGACGGTGGAGTTCCTGCGCGACGGGTATGTCGCGGTGACCCCGGACGGGCCGGAGCACTTCGGCGTCGTTTACGACAAGACGTTCGCCATGCTGGAACACGAACCCGACTTCGACCTGTCAGTGCTTGCCGGGGTCGCTGCTTCAACGCTGGTGGTGGCGCCCGATCACGGCGTCGGCCTCCTCGACCACGTGCTGGACATGGTCCGGGCACTGCCCAAGGGCCGGCTGGCCGTGCTGCCGGGCACCCACATCCTGCCGGTCGAGGCACCGGAACTCTTCAATCCGCTGGTGGTGTCCTTCTTGGCCGCCGACCCACCCCACCATTGGGTGCCCTACCGCTGACCGAAGGGCACATCAGGCCGGTACATGCACCTTGCGCCAGGCCACACGGCGCGCCCCGTCCGGATCGGTTTCCACACGATCCGGGTTGTCGATGACCAGTACCTTACGCGTGGCCGGATCGTAGGTGGGCCAGCCCAGCCCGGGCACACCCGCCGTTGCGAATGCGCCCCACCGGGCCTGCACCGACCGGATCATCCGGCCCGTCGAGCGCCAGTCGCCCACCGCGAGACCGGCACCGATCGCCGACCGAAAGGCCCCGAACACCGCGAACAATTCGGTGGCGTGGGTGGCACCCATGCCGGTGGCCTTCAGCATCCGGCTGCGGAAGTCGTAGCGGTACACGTAGGTCGGGGCCACCGCGGCGTGACCCTCCGCGAAGGCCACCATCGGCGCCCAGAACACCGAATCCGCCGACAACCGGATCAGGTCGCTGTCGCCACCGTTGTACAGCGCGCTGATCTCTCTGCGCGACTGCTCGTCGTCGACACGCACCAAGGCCTTCTCGGCATCGGGCAGGACGTTCCAGAGTTTGCTGAACAACAGCCCCTCGTCGCGGTTGCTGCCGATGATCAGCGGCACCGGATGAGTTTTCCCGGCCGCGGCCATCTGCAGCGGCAGTGCGGGCAGGTACTCGCCGTCGATCACCGGCCCGAACGGGATCGGGTCTCCGAGGCCGGCCACCTGCGCGAACTTCATCAGTCGATCGCCTGCGCGCAGGATGTCGCGAGCGGAGGCGCGGGCGAGCACGTTCTGCACCTCGTCGGCAGAGATCGGCTCGACCCCGTCATCGAGCTGCGTGGCGCGACGATCCGGGTCACGCAGAATACGCACGAACTCGTCGGCGTAGGCGCGGGCGGCGTCGGCGCCGATGGTGAGGTCGGGCGCCGGGCTCTGTGAGATGGCCCGGGCGAACAGTCCCTTCGCCGCCGGTGCGCACATCAGCGAAAGCACCGCCGACGCTCCCGCACTCTCGCCGAAGACGGTGACGTTGTCGGGGTCACCACCGAAGGCGGCGATGTTGCGCTGCACCCATTGCAGAGCCGCGACCTGGTCTTTGAGGCCCAGATTCGAGTCGAACGGGCGCTCGTCGGTGCTGTAGGCGCTGAAATCGAGGTAACCGAACGGGCCGAAACGGTATTGCACCGTCACTACGATCACGTCCTCGGCACGCGCGAGCAATGAGCCCTCGTAGAGCGGGGTGGCCGCAGTACCCAGGATGTAGGCGCCGCCGTGGACGAAGACCATCACCGGCCGAGGCCGCGACGACGACTTCTCCGGGGCGAACACGTTGAGCGTCAGGCAGTCCTCGCCCATCGGCTGGTAACGGCCGGGGCCGACCGCGGTGTACATCTTCTCCTGGATGGCCGCCTTGCCGAATCGGGTGCAATCGCGCACTCCCGGCCACGGATGCACCGGCTGGGGGTCGCGGAACCGCAGCCCGGCCACCGGCGGTGCCGCGAACGGGATGCCCTTCCAGCTGATGGTGCCGCGCCGGGTGCGCTTGCCCCGGACCCCCTCGACGATGCCATCGGCCGTGGTAACCCTACTATCGATCGCTGTCATATAGCCCAAGATAATGCAGCATGGTCCACCGTCGAGTGACCCCCGTCACGCCGGGTTCCGCGCCACCCGCCGACAGAACCCAGAATCTCGCCGACAGAACCTAATCTGGCACCAACAGAATCGTCAGCGGGCCGCCAAGCCGATCCCTGCGGCGGCCAGAGCGTTACGGACCGCCCGGGCATGCTCCACCGCCCCCGGGGTATCACCGTGCAGACATACCGACTCGGCCTCGATGCGCATCACCGTTCCATCGACGGCCCGAATCTCGTGATGTTCGACCATCGAGACCACCCGACGCGCGATCTCATCGGTGTCCGTGAGCACCGCACCCTGCTCCGATCGGGGCACAAGCGTGCCGTCCGGGCGGTAGCCGCGATCGGCGAACGCTTCCGCGATGACCCGGACACCTCTGCACTCTGCGCGGCGCAACGAAAGCGAACCGGGCAGCCCCATCAGCGGTAGGTCGACACCGAGTTCGACGATGGCGTCGATCACCGCATCCGCCTGATTTTCGTGTGCGACGATCGAGTTATACAGCGCACCATGCGGTTTCACGTACTCGACATCCGCCCCGACGGATCGTGCGATCGCCTGCAGCGCACCGATCTGATAGATGATGTCGGCGGTCAGTCGGGCCGGTTCGATGTCCATGAACCGCCGACCGAACCCTTCGCGGTCGGGATAGGAGACCTGCGCGCCGATGCGCACACCGGCCGCCGCGGCGGCCCGACAGGTCGCGAGCAGTTCGTGCGGATCGCCGGCATGAAATCCGCAGGCGACGTTCGCGCTGGTCACCACGCCGATCATGGCCTCGTCGTCGCCGACCCCCTCGCCGAGGTCGGCGTTCAGGTCGATGATGATCTCCGACCGCGTCATGAGCTCAGTCTAGTGACGACGCGCAACGCCGAAGCCTGACGGCAAGCCGGTGGCGTCGACCAGATCTCGGGTCCATCGACGACATCCAAGGTTCTGTCGGCGCGCGACCGGGATGCATCGGCGAGATTCTCGGTTCTCTCGGCGAGATTCGGGGTTCTGTGGGCGGAGTCAGGCCTGCCGACGCTGACGGGCGAATTCGGCGAGCACCACACCGGCGGCGACCGAGGCGTTGAGGCTCTCGACGTCACCGGCCATCGGGATGGACAGGATCGAGTCGCAGTTCTCCCGGACCAGCCGCGACAGCCCCTTGCCCTCGGAGCCGACCACGATGACCGTCGGCCCGGTGCCGTCGTACTCGTCGAGGGTGACATCACCCTCGGTGTCGAGTCCGACGAGCTGCGCCCCCGACGCGGCCCAATCCTTGAGTGTGCGAGTCAGGTTGGGCGCCTGCGCGACCGGCAGCCGAGCCGCGGCACCGGCACTGGTGCGCCACGCGACCGCGGTGACGCTGGCGCTGCGGCGCTGCGGGATCACCACGCCGTGGCCGCCGAATGCGGCCACCGAGCGGATCACCGCGCCGAGGTTGCGCGGATCGGTGATGTTGTCCAGCGCCACCAGCAACGGCGGTGTCCCGCTGTCGATGGCCTCGCGCATCAGATCGTCCGGGTGGGCGTAGCTGTATTCGGGCACCTGCAGGGCGACGCCCTGGTGCATGCCGTTGGATGCCATCCGGTCGAGTTCGGGCTTGCCGACCTCGAGGATGGTGATCGCATTGTCACCGGCGATCTTGACAGCCTCGGCCACCCGATCGTCCGGTTCGGAATTGGTCGCCAGATACAACGCGGTCGCGGGCACGCCGGCACGCAGACACTCCAGGACGGGATTGCGGCCCAACACGTACTCGGGCCCATCGTCCTTGCGGTTGGCTCGCGGACGTCCCGTGGTGGATTTCGATGCGGCCTTGGCGCGCTTGTGCGCCGGGTGATACGGACGGTCGACGGCCTTCGGCGTTGCGCCCCGCCCCTCCAGGCCACGTCGACGCTGACCGCCGGAACCGACGGTCTGCCCCTTCTTGGTCCCCGACTTGCGTACGGCACCTTTACGTTTGGAGTTTCCGGCCATGTCAGGAGGTTCCCTTCAGCGACCATTGCGCCCCGTCGGGGGTGTCGGTGACCTCGATGCCCGCCTCGGCGAGTCTGTCACGGACGCCGTCGGCGGTCGCCCAGTCCTTGTCGGCGCGCGCCTGTGCACGCCGCTGCAGTTCGGCTCGAACCAGCACGTCGAGGGCGGTGGTCGCGGCCGATTCGTCGGTCTGTTCGTCGAGCCAGTGGGGGTCGAGCGGGTCCACCCCGAGGATGCCCATCATCGCCCGCACCGACGATGCGGCCGCCAATGCGCCTGCGCCGTCGCCTGATTCGAGCGCGGTGTTGCCCTGACGCACCACGTTGTGGACCACGGCGAGCGCAGCCGGGACACCCAGATCGTCGTCGAGCGCGGCACCGAATTCGGCCGGGACGTCGCCGGCCTCGACGGCACCGACGGCACCGACGCGAGCGGACACCCGGTTGATGAACGACTCCACCCGCCGGTAACCCGCGGCCGCCTCGGTGAGCGCGCCCTCGGAGTACTCCAGCATCGACCGGTAATGTGCGCTGCCCAGGTAGTAGCGCAGTTCCACCGCGCGCACCCGTTCGAGCATCGCGGGAATCGCCACCACGTTGCCCAGCGACTTGCTCATCTTCTCGCCACCCATGGTCACCCAGCCGTTGTGCAGCCAGTAGCGGGCGAACGGATCACCGGCGCCATGCGCCTGCGCGATCTCGTTCTCGTGGTGCGGGAAGATGAGATCCATTCCACCGCAGTGGATGTCGAATTCTGCGCCGAGAAGCGACGTGGCCATCGCCGAGCATTCCAGATGCCAACCGGGCCGGCCGTGTCCCCAGGGGGTGGGCCACGACGGCTCGTCGGGCTTGGCCGCCTTCCACAGGGTGAAGTCGCGCGGGTCGCGTTTGCCGGTGCCCGCACTCTCACCCTGGTGCACGTCGTCGAGTCGGTGACCCGACAACGCACCGTAGTCGGGCAGGCTCTGCACGTCGAAGTACACGTTGCCGTCGGCGGCGTAGGCGTGCCCGCGCTCGATCAGACGCTGCATGTACTCGACCATCTGGGTGACGAATCCGGTGGCGCGAGGCTCACCGGACGGCGGCAGCACGCCGAGAGCGTCGTAAGCGTTGTCGAAGGCGCGTTCATGTGTGGCGGCCCACTCCCACCACGGCCGGCCCGCGTCGTCGGCCTTGCGCAGGATCTTGTCGTCGATGTCGGTGACGTTGCGAACGAACAGCACGTCGAGGCCCTGGTGCTGCAGCCAGCGTCGGAGCACGTCGAAAGCGATGCCGCTGCGCACGTGACCGATGTGCGGGATGCCCTGCACGGTGGCGCCACACAGGTACACCGAGGCGTGGCCGGGGTGCAGTGGAACGAAGTCACGCACCTCTCGGGTTGCGGTGTCATACAGGCGCAAGGTCACGACGTGCGAGTCTACCTGGTCAGATTCCCCGTTCGGGTCGCCCGGGCGATCGCGTCAGTCGAGCAGGGCGGTCGCAACCGCCGCCACGCCTTCGCCGCGACCTGTCATCCCCAGTCCGTCGGTGGTGGTCGCCGACACCGATACCGGTGCGCCAAGCGCCGCACCGAGCACCCGCTGCGCCTCGTCGCGACGGGGTCCGATCTTCGGCCGGTTACCGATCACCTGGACGGCGGCGTTGACCACGCTGAGCCCTTCGGCGTCGATGAGTGCCCGCACGTGTTCGAGCATCGCGACCCCGGACACCCCCGCCCATTCGGGCCGACCGGTACCGAACACTGAGCCCACGTCACCGAGACCGGCGGCCGAGAGCACGGCGTCGCACAACGCGTGCGCGCCGACGTCACCGTCGGAATGGCCGGCGCATCCGGGTTCGTCGGGGAAATGCAGGCCGACCATCCAACACGGCGAGTCGGCATCGACCTGGTGGGCGTCGGTTCCGATGCCGACTCTCATGTGGAGCTCCGATCGTGGGTCGGGTGGTCTCGATACGGCTCCTCGCTGCGCTCGTCGCCTACTCGACCAGCGGAAGGATACGGGTCCCCGCCGCCGCCCACGGCACCAGCGGAAGGATACGGGTCCCCGCCGCCGCCCACGGCACCAGCGGAAGGATACGGGTCCCCGCCGCCGCCCACGGCACCAGCGGAGCGATACGGCTCCGCGCTGCGGCCGTCACGCACGTCACCGGCGGAAGAGTTCGGCTCCGCGACGACGTCGCGGGCGATGCGCAGATCCCACGGGGTGGTGATCTTTAGGGCCAACGGGTCACCGGCGACGACGTGCACCGGGATGCCGCAGCGTTCGGCCAGGCCGGCGTCATCGGTGGCGAGACCGAGGTCGTCTGCGTGCGCGCGTTGCAGCGCATCGCGGGTGAAGCCCTGGGGCGTCTGGACCGAACGCAGCACCTCGCGGTCCACAGTCGCAACCACGCGTTCGGCACCGTCCACCGGATGAGGGTCGATGCGTTTGAGGGTGTCGGCAACCGGCAGACCGGGCACCACTGCCGGATGGCCCGCGCGAACGGCCGCGACTACTCGTTCGAACACACCTGGCGGGGTGAGAGGACGTGCGGCGTCATGGACGAGCACGATGTCGGCGGTACGCACAGCAGCAATGCCGGCACGGACCGAATCGGATCGGTGTGCACCCCCGGCGACCACGACTGCCTCGGGCACGAGTCGCTGCGCAGTGTCGATCAACTCTGCCGGGACCACCACGACGACGGTGTCGGCAACGCCCGCATCGAGCACGCCGGCCACGCAGACCTCGAGGATCGTCCGGGCACCCAGTTCAACAAAGGCCTTGGGTACCGGCTCGCCAAGCCTGGTTCCGGACCCTGCGGCCGGGATGATGACGCCGACGCTCACGACGAGCCCTCGCCACACCGAGCGCGCAGCCATGGCTCGTCCGCCTCATTTTCGATCCTCCCCCGAATGTATTCGGAGAAGGAACGAAGATCAGGGGGACGAACCGCGGCAGCCGAGAAGTCAGCCACGTACGCGACTCAGGACGCCGCGGCCAGGACCTCGTCGAGGATGCTGGTGGCCTTGGCGTCGTCGGTGTTCTGCGCCAGCGACAGTTCGTCGACCAGCACGCGACGAGCGCGGGTCAGCATGCGCTTCTCGCCCGCGGACAGCCCACGATCCTGTTCGCGACGCCACAGGTCGCGGACGATCTCGGCGACCTTGATGATGTCGCCGGAGATCAGCTTCTCCTGATTCGCCTTGAAGCGGCGGGCCCAGTTGGTGGGCTCCTCCGTGTGCGGGGCGCGAAGCACCTGGAAGACCTGGTCGAGACCCTCTTCACCCACCACATCGCGCACACCGACGTATTCGAGCTTCGTCGAGGGGATCTGGACGGTCATGTCACCATCGGCGACTTTGAGAACAAGGTATTCGATCTGTTCACCCTTGATGGTCCGAGTCACGATGTCTTCGACTCGAGCAGCACCGTGATGGGGGTAGACAACGGTGTCGCCAACTTTGAAGTTCAATGTTCCATGCCCCTTTCGAGTACAGCCAGTCTAGCACGGGCGTCCGAGAGGGCACACCCAACGGTGCAGGTCAACGCCCTGAAGCGGCACCTACGCAGCCCTCTGGAGAGCGTACGGACCTGCATAAACCACGCCGTGATCGGCCCCACAAACCCGTCCTGGAAGCCTGTGCACAACCCGACGCGCAGGGGCCTCGGCCGACCAATCGGGCACCCGATCGGACTTTTGCGCCCGGCGCCCACTACGCTGCGTAGTGCAGGGTTCGCGCCGAGTGGCGTGTCGCCTTCGATGACCTGGGAGGAACGGGTGTCAGTGCTTCGCAAAACCGCTCGACGTACGACGACCGGGCGCGCCTTCGGTGGGCGCGCCGTGAAGGCCACGGCGGTAGCCGCTTTCGGCATCGCGCTTGCCCTCGGCACCACCGCCTGCGGCGCGGGTCAGATCTCGCAGACCGCCAACATGGAACCGGCCGTGAACGGCAACCTCGCCACCCTCGGCTCGCTGCAACTGCGCGACGTGCAGATCATGTACCCGACGGAGAAGTCCGACGAGGTGTTCGGCAACGGCGGACCCTTCGAGGTCTCCTTCGTCATCAGCAACATCGACCCGATCGAGAACGATCGTCTCCTCGGCATCGACGCCCCTGCGGGCGGCACCGTCAGCATCACCGGTGACAATCGCGACATCCCGGCCGGCCAGGCCCTGCGTGCCGGCGAGCCGGTGGGGTTGCTCGTGCCCGAAGACGTCGAGGCGACCGACGAACAGGAACGGCTCACCGTGACGCTGTCCGGTGCCGGCGATTCCGTCGCCCCCGGACTGACCACGCCGCTCACCTTCCGCTTCGAGAACTCCGGCGAGGTCACTGTCGAGACCCCCGTCGATGCCGGCACCTACATGGTTCGCCAAGACAAGATCCGGCAAGCCGAGCCGCCGGCCGATCAGCACGCCGGCGAAGAGCACTGAGCTCGGAGTCCCAGACACAGAACACCAACCTCACCTGCTGCCCAGCCTCCTGCGCGGAAGCCAAAGGGCGGCAGGTGAGGTTTTGTGTACGCCTGCGGGCGCGCGCGGAAGTGTTGTCGGGCATCGCGACTAGGGTGGGCGCGTGGCAAAAGCGAGGTCGACGTTCCGGTGCAGCGCCTGCGGACACACGGTCGCCAAATGGGTCGGCCGGTGTCCGGACTGCGGCGCGTGGGGCACCGTCGACGAGGTCGCATCGGTGCCGGCACGATCCAACGGCGTCGGCGGGGTCGCGCCGACGAGTCCGGCCCGCCCGCTCACCGAGATCAATGCCGACTCGTCGGCGGCCATCGCCACCGGGATCGGTGAACTCGACCGGGTGCTCGGCCGCGGTGTGGTGCCCGGGTCGGTGATCCTGCTCGCCGGTGAGCCCGGGGTCGGCAAGTCCACCCTGCTGCTCGAGAGCGTCAAACACTGGGCGCGAGGCGGTCGCACCGCGCTCTATCTGACCGGTGAGGAATCCGCGGGGCAGGTGCGCATGCGCGCCGAGCGCACCGACGCGGTCCACGAGAACGTCTATCTCGCAGCGGAAACCGATCTGGCGACAATCCTCGGCCACGTCGACGCGGTGAGTCCGTCACTGGTGATCGTGGATTCGGTACAGACCGTCGTGGCCACCGGCACCGACGGCGTCACCGGCGGCGTCACCCAGATCCGCGCAGTCACCACCGCGCTGGTGTCGATGGCCAAGAACCGCGGCATCGCAGTGATCCTGGTCGGGCACGTCACCAAGGACGGGGCGGTGGCGGGGCCGCGGTCGCTCGAGCATCTCGTCGACGTCGTGCTGTCGTTCGAGGGCGATCGCCATTCGACGCTGCGGATGGTGCGCGGCATCAAGAACCGTTTCGGCGCCGCCGACGAAGTGGGGTGCTTCGAACAGCGCGACGACGGCATCCATGAGGTCCCCGATCCCTCCGGAATCTTTCGTCACGAACGCGACGTCGACGTCAGCGGTTCGACGGCGATGGTGGCGATGGACGGTAAACGGGCGCTTGTCGGCGAGATCCAGGCGCTGACCAACAAATCGTCGATGGCCATGCCGCGACGGGCAGTCTCCGGTGTGGACTCGGCGCGGGTGGCGATGCTCATCGCGGTCCTGCAGAGCCGTCTCGGCGTGAAGCTGGACGATCAGGAGGTCTATGTGTCGACGGTCGGCGGCATGCGGGTCACCGAGCCCGCCACCGATCTCGCGATCGCGCTGGCCATCGGTTCGGCCGTCAAGAATCAACCGATCCCACACAACACCGTGGCGATCGGCGAGGTCGGCCTGGCCGGTGAGGTCCGCCGGGTGACGGCCGTCGCACGCCGGGTGGCCGAGGCGAAACGACTCGGCTTCGCCCACGCGATCATCCCCGCCGGCACCGACGAGAAACTGCCGTCCGGTATCCGGATAACCCGCGTGGACAATCTCGCGCAGGCGATCGCGGCGAAGCGCAAGCGCGACGTGGTCGACGCCCCGTTTTGAACCCGGCGCGTCCGGCCCCTACTACGGGCGCGACATCCGAGCCTTGTACTCGTCGGCGAGCCGGCTGTTGGCCAGATGGTCGGCGAAATGCTCGCGCACATCGATGGTGACGAAGATTGCGTGGCCGGTGGCCACGGGCTCATCCGGATCACCGAGGTGGGCGATGCCCTCGGCGTAGATCTTGCGGCGCTGGCGACCGAGCAGCTTCGCCGTGAACTGCAGCTGCGATCCGATCGGGATCGGCCGCTGATAGTCGACCTCGAGGTGCACGGTGACCGCCGACGGCCCGATCAGCAGCGGAATCATGCCCATCACGTCGTCGAACGCCGTCGACAGCACACCGCCGTGAATCACCCCGGGACCGCCCTCGAAGCGTGCGGCGACATCCATGGTCGCGGTCACCTCGAAGTCCTCGCCGGCGAACATCTGCAGGTGCAGGCCCTCGGCCGACTCCTCGCCGCAGCCGTAGCAAAGCGGATTGTGCATCCGCATCCGCTCGCCGGCCTTCGCCGCCTTCGGATGGCGCTGGACTGCATCGAGGTCGGCAGGCACCACAAAACTGCTCTTCACGTCCCGATACCCTAGTCGCAGCGCACCTGCCCGCGGTGGGCAGACCCACCCGTAGCCGTAGGAAGGCCGACATGGCGGAGACCGCGACATCCGAGCTCACCCGGGAGACCCTGGCGCGGGTCGCCCCCGGGACCGGACTGCGCGACGGACTCGAACGCATCTTGCGTGGCGGCACCGGCGCCCTCATCGTCATCGGCCATGACTCCGACGTGGAACGGATCTGCGACGGCGGGTTCCACCTCGACGTGGAGTTCGCCCCGACCCGCTTGCGTGAGCTCGCCAAGATGGACGGAGCGGTGGTGTTGTCCACCGACGGCAAACGGATCGTGCGCGCCAACGTCCAGTTGGTGCCCGACCCGTCGATCCCGACCGAGGAATCCGGCACCCGGCATCGGGCCGCCGAACGCACGTCGGTGCAGACCGGCCATCCGGTCATCTCGGTGAGCGCCTCGATGTCGATCGTGAGTGTCTACGTCGGCGGAGTGCGCCGGGTCGTCGAGAGTCCCGACCCCATCCTGTCGCGCGCCAACGTAGCCCTGGCCACCCTGGAGCGGTACAAGATGCGGCTCGATGAGGTGATCGCCGGCTTGTCCCGCGCCGAGATCGAGGACTACGTGCTGCTGCGTGACGCGATGTCCACCGCGCAGCGGATGGAGATGGTGCGCCGGGTGTCGGTCGAGATCGAGGAGTACGTCCTCGAGCTCGGCGTCAACGGTCGCCAGGTGAGCCTGCAGCTCGAGGAACTGATCAACGACAACGACACCATGCGCGAGTTGCTGGTTCGCGATTATTTCGCCAGCCCCGAACCCGCGGGCACCGAGGAGGTGCGCCAGACGTTGGAGACCGTCGAGCAGCTGTCGGACGCCGACCTGCTCGACCTCACGCTCCTGGCCGGCGCGTTCGGCTACCCGACGACGATCGACGCGCAGGACACCACGATGAGCCCGCGCGGCTATCGACTGCTCGCGCGGATCTCGCGTCTGCAGTTCGCGCACGTCGACCGGCTGGTGCGCAGTTTCGGCACCCTGCAGGCGCTGCTGGCCACCAGTGCCGCCGACCTGCAGGCCGTCGAGGGCATCGGCAGCATCTGGGCGCGCCACATCCGCGAGGGACTCTCCCGTCTCGCCGAGAGCAGCATCGAACGCTACGAGTAGTCGCGCCGAGTAGGCGGCGCCCCGCAGGCCTCGACTTCTGCGGCCGGAACCGTGTGCTCACCCAACCGGGGCGGCGCCGACCGGTAGGTCGCAGGGGTGGCCGACAGACGGATCGGGTTGGCGACGGTTCGGACGGACATGGCTCGGCCCGGGTCCGCGATCTCGACCACCGGCGTCAGCCCCAGCCGCTCGGCGAGCGCGAGAGCGTCAGCGATGTCGTTGAGCGGACCGCACGGCACGCGCCGTTTCGTGAGCTGCTCGAACCAGGCGTCGGCGGTGTGCGCGGCGAGCGCCGTGTTCAGGATCTCGCCGAGCTCCTCACGATGCGCCACCCGCGCCTTGTTCGACGAGAACCGCTCGTCGGCAGCAAGTTCCGGCCGGCCCAGCGCGTCGACGAGGGCAGCGAATTGACGATCGTTGCCGACTGCGAGCACCAGCGGCCGATCCGCCGTGCCGAACACCTCATAGGGCGCGATGCTGGGATGCCGGTTGCCCATCGCGTGCGGCACCACGCCCGCGGTCACATACGCCGAGGTCTGATTCACCAGCGCGGACAGCAACGACGACAGCAGGTTGACCTCGACCCGCTGCCCCTCACCGGTGCGATCCCGATGCCGCAGCGCAGACAGAATGCCAACGGCCGCATGAAGTCCGGTGATCACGTCGACCATCGCGACACCGACCTTGGTGGGTGTGTCCGGGTCGGGGCCGGTGATGCTCATCAGGCCGCCGACGGCCTGGATGAGCAGGTCGTAGCCGGGAAGCTGATTGCCACCGCCGAAGCCGGTGACCGAGCAGTAGACGATGTCGGGGTTGATCTCACGCACCGCGTCGTAGCCGAGGCCGAGGCGATCCATGGTGCCGGGCAGGAAGTTCTCCACCACCACATCGGCGCGCGCCACCAGCCCGCGGGCGGCGTCGAGCCCGTCGTCGTCGGTGAGATCCAGTGCGACGGACTGCTTGTTGCGGTTGGCCGACAGGAAGTACGACGACTCGACATCATCACCGGTGCCCACCCAGGGCGGCCCCCAGGCGCGGGTGTCGTCGCCCGCACCCGGCCGCTCGACCTTGATCACCTCGGCACCGAGATCGGCGAGCAGCATCGTGGCATACGGCCCCGCCAGCACTCGACCGAAATCGGCGATGACCAGCCCATCGAGTGCGGCCGTCACCGGAATGCGCCCTCCCCGGTCAGCGCCTTGCCGATGGTGAGTTGATGCACCTCGGAGGTGCCCTCGTAGGTGAGCACCGACTCCAGGTTGTTGGCATGTCGGATCACCGGATACTCGAGGGTGATGCCGTTGGCGCCCAAGATGGTTCGACATTCACGCGCGATCGCGATCGCCTCACGCACGTTGTTGAGCTTGCCGAGACTGACGCGCTCAGGGGTGATCTCGCCGCGGTCCTTGAGCCGGCCGAGGTGATAGGCCAGCATATGCCCCTTACCCACTTCGAGCGCCATGTCGGCCAGCTTGGCCTGCGTCAGTTGATATCCGGCCAGCGGCTTGTCGAACACGTGGCGCGACTGCGCGTAGTCGACGGCCACCTCGAGACAGTCACGTGCGGCCCCCATCGCGCCGAAGATGATCCCGAACCGTGCCTCGCCCAGCGAGGTCAGCGGCCCGCGGAGACCCGCGGCCTCCGGCAGCATCGCCGAAGCCGGCAACCGGACGTCATCGAACACCAGCTCGGAGGTCACGGATGCGCGCAGCGAGAGCTTCTTGGTGATCTCGGGCGCGGAGAAACCCGGGGTGTCGGTCGGGACGACGAATCCGCGGATGCCGCGGGGACTGTCGTCGAGGTCGGTTTGTGCCCACACGACCGCGACGTCGGCGATGGAACCGTTGGTGATCCACATCTTGGTGCCGTTGAGCACCCAGTCGTCGCCGTCGCGCTTGGCGTTGGTGCGCATCCCGGCGGGGTTGGAGCCGAAGTCGGGTTCGGTGAGCCCGAAGCAGCCGATGGCCTTGCCCGCAGCCATCCGCGGCAGCCATTCCTGCTTCTGCTCCTCACTACCCCAGTGATGGATCGAGAACATCGCCAGCGAACCCTGCACCGACACCAGACTGCGAATGCCCGAGTCGACGGCCTCGAGTTCCAGGCAGGCCAGGCCATAGGCGGTCGCGCTCATGCCCGGGCAACCGTAACCATCGAGATGCATACCCAACGCCCCGAGCTCACCGAGTTCCTTCGCGAGCTCCCGGGCCGGCAGCTGCGCATCCTCGAACCACTCGGCGATGTGCGGACGCAGGCGCTCCTCACCGAATTTGCGCACGGTGTCGCGGATCGCGATCTCCTCCGGTTCGAGCAGCGAGTCCAGCGCGAACAACTGACCGAGAGTCTGGGGTCGGGACATGTGGTCTACCTCCGATGGCAGCGTCGGCAACAGTCTCAGACTACTGCGCTTTGGTATGAGAGATCGTTCTCGCTAACGTTTGCGAGAACGTTTGCATGGCCTAGGCTAGGGGCACACACGCGGTTCGTCAACGGCGTTCGAGGGGAGGCTGCGCACGTGACCGAAGCAGATCGGGTCCCAACGCTGAAAGAAATCGCCGAACGGGCCGGCGTGCACGTCTCGACCGCGTCGCGAGTGCTGCGCCAGCCGGAGCCCGCGGTGGGCTGGTCGGAATCGGCCCGACGAGTGCGACAGGTCGCCGACGAACTCGGCTACCAGCGCAACATCTGGGCGGCAAGCCTGCGTACCCGCAAGACCACCACACTCGGGGTGGTGATGACACGGCTGACCGACGGTGTGGTCGCGACGACCTACCAGGGCATCGAGGAAGCCGCGTCGAAAGCCGGGTACTCGGTGCTGCTGTCCAGCCCGCCCGATGAGCTCGCCGCCCAACGCCGGGCCATCGAATTGCTGGTGGGTCGACAGGTGGACGGACTGATGATCAGCGGCCTGCACACCCCCGGCGATCCGTTCGTCGATTCGTTGGCGCTCGGCCGACTTCCGCTGCTCGCGGTCACCCGCCACGCCGGGTCGTCGTTGCCGTTCGTCGGCGGCGACGACCGGCACGGCGGCTATCTCGCCGCGCGCCACCTGCTCGACCGCGGCCACACCGACCTCGCGGTGATCGCGGGCCCACCGCACGCCACCACCGCATCGGACCGAACCGCCGGATTCCGCGCCGCCCTCGAGACGGCATCGGTGCCGCTGCCGGACAGTCGGGTCGTCGGATCCGGTTTCGAGGTCGATGGCGGCATCGTTGCCGGCCGGCAACTCCTCGACAGCCCGGACCGACCCCGCGCGATTTTCGCGGTCTCCGACACGATCGCCATCGGTGTGATGGGCGTGGCCCGCGATCTCGGTCTGCGCATTCCCGAGGATCTCGCGCTGATCGGCTACAACGACATCCCGGTGGTCGCGCAGTTGCCGGTCCCACTCACCACCGTGCGATCACCGGCACATGACATCGGCGCCACTGCCACTCGCCGCCTGCTCGACCTGGTCGCCGACCGCGAACCGGAAACGATTCGCCTGCCGGTCGAGCTCATCGGTCGAGCCACCACCTGACCCGTTTTGTAGTACCAACCCGCGGTTTTTCGCTGGTTGGTACTACGAAACCGGGGGTCACGGCTCCTGCGCGGGCGCGACCACGTTGAACGTGATCGGCGCGGACTCCTTCTCCCCGATTTTTCCGATGGCTTGGTAAGCCCCGACCGGGACTGGCACACGTGGCGTGTCACAGCCGGGGCTGCTCGTGGTGAACGACCAGGTGATGGTGTCGCGCACTTGCTGGGAGGGTTTGAGGCTCACGTTGTTCGGGGTCTGCAGCGGCGAGCAGTCGCGCGCCGACCACAATGTGCGCGTGCCGTCGAGGTTGCGGACGATCACATCCTGAGCGGATTTGCCGACGTCACGCGTGCACTCGGTCAGGCCGGCGTTGGTCGTGACGATGGTGAACACCGGCTGGTCGCCCTGGGAATAGGTGGGTTTGTCGGTGTAGAGCACCACGGAGATGTTCGCGTCCGGACACAATCCGGAGGCCGGCACCGGACCGGGGGTGGCCGACTCACCGCCGGGCGTGGGCACTGCCCCGGACGCCGAGGCGTCGTTCGGTGCCCCGGCGGCCGCGTTACCACCGGCGACACCACCGCCGGTTCCGCCTCCGGACACGCCGGCACTCTCCGACGGCTCCGACGATTCGGCCGAGTAAGCGATCGTCGACGACGGGGCCGACGACATCGCGGCCGCATTGCTGGGCTCGTCGCCGCCGCTGCTGGTGGCCCAGATGATCAAACCGATGATCAGACCGATCACGAGGACGGCGCCACCGAACGCGACGACGCGTCGTCGCCAGTAGATCTCGGGTGGTAGCGGGCCGCTCGGTTCGATCACGCCCCCACGCTAACGGGAGGCGAGAAACCACCGTCCGACCCGGCTCGGCGTGTCGCGCAAACCGGGCCTGACCGGCGGAAAGTCTAAAGTTGGGGTTCAGCCCCGCCCGGTGACCTCAGCCGTGCGCGACGTCGACCGTCTCGACTCCGTCGAGTTGACCGAGCACGCCGCGAACCTGCGCACGCCCCTCGCCGAGCTCGTAGGTCAACCCGATGATCGCCAGCCGACCGTCCTCGACACGATCGGCGATGATCCGGCTACGCTCCATCAGCTGCTGACCGGTCTCCAGCACGTGGCGTGCCTCGAATTCGTCGACACGGGTCAGTCCCTCGCTGCGGCCGGCCAGAATGCTGGGGCTCACCTTCTCCACGACGTCCCGGATGTAGCCGCCGGGGATCTCCAGGTTGTCCAACGCGTTCAGAGTTGCCTTCACCGCTCCGCAACTGTCATGCCCGAGCACCGCGATCAGCGGGACCTCGAGGACGGCGGCGGCGAACTCCAGCGAACCGATGACGGCCGAATCGAGAACCTGGCCCGCGGTACGGACCACGAACATGTCGCCGAGGCCCTGATCGAAGATGATCTCGGCAGACAACCGTGAATCCGAGCACCCGAAGAGGACGACGTGCGGGTGCTGCCCCGACGTGAGACGTTCGCGGTCCTCGATACCCTGTTTGGGATGTTGAGACTCCCCGGCGACGAACCGATCGTTCCCCTCTTGCAGGATCTTCCAGGCTTCGGTAGGCGTCAGTTGGCTCATGTCGAATAGTGTGCCACCGCCCGCGCTGCTGGGCTGGTTCGACCTCCACGAACGCGACCTGCCCTGGCGAGAGCCGGGACTATCGGGATGGCAGATCCTGATCAGCGAGATCATGCTGCAGCAGACCCCGGTCTCCCGGGTGATCGGACCGTGGCGGGAATGGGTGACGCGCTGGCCGGTGCCGTCGGCGATGGCCGCCGCCTCCCCGGGCGAGGTGCTGCGCGCCTGGGGCAAGCTCGGCTACCCTCGGCGGGCGCTGCGTCTGCACGAATGCGCCACGGTGCTGGCCCGCGATCACCACGACCGCGTGCCCGACGACGTGGCCGCGATGTTGCAGTTGCCGGGTATCGGCGACTACACGGCTCGAGCGATCGCCTGTTTCGCCTACGGGCAACCGGTTCCGGTGGTGGACACCAACGTCCGACGGGTCATCGCCCGCGCGGTGCACGGCCGCGAACACCCGGGCAACCCCGCCCGAGCCGATCTCGCCGACGCCGACGCTCTGCTGCCCCGCGCAGCAGACGGCTCCCCCGCCGACACCGCGCCCCGGTTCTCCGCGGCGCTGATGGAACTCGGTGCGCTGGTGTGCACGGCACGCACACCTCGCTGCGACGAGTGCCCGCTCACCGACTGCACCTGGGTCCGCCTCGGTCGCCCGGCTCACACCGGACCGAAACGCAAGGTGCAGAAGTTCGCCGGCACCGATCGCCAGGTGCGTGGACTGTTGCTCGACGTCTTGCGGGGCACCGCCCATCCGGTCGAACGCCCACGACTCGACCAGGTGTGGACGTCGGACACCGCGCAGCGCGACCGCGCGCTGGACTCACTGCTCGTCGACGGTCTGGTCGAGCTCACCGACGATGGCCGGTATTGCCTTGCGGGAGAAGCGGGCTGAAGGTGTGAATGGTCTCGATACGTCGCTCGCCTAGCAGCTTGCAACTACTCCCTGGATCGAGTAGCAGCGAACGGAGTGAGTCGCGTATCGAGATCGACCAGCGATTGGAGCCACCTCTCCGGTGGTCGATCTCGCTACTCGATCCAGGGAGTAGCCGACGACCCGCGCCCTCCGGTGGTCGAGTAGCCGACGAGCCGCTAGGCGAGTCAGCGTATCGAGACCACAGCACCCGCCGCCAGAACACTCACCTCGGCAACGCCGACAAGAACGCCTCGACCGCACCCTGGTAGACGTCCGGGGCGTCGTCGTGCACAAGATGTCCCGCACCCACCACGCACAGATGGTCGGCATACTGCTGCAGCGAACGCATGGTGCGCATCTGCCCGGGCGGGGTCACCGAATTGCCGGCTTCGATGAGCAGACTGGGTACGTCGACCGCCCGCCACTGCGACCAGAAGTCGCGCCGGCCCCACTCCTCGGCGAGCTCGGTCCAGATCTGCAGATCGCCGTGCAGCCGGCCGTCGTCGAAAGCCTCGAAAAAATAGCGCCCCGCTACCTCACCGAACATCTGCTGGGCCTGCTCGACAGAGCCAAATCGCTCCGGCCAGGAGTCGAACCACGGTGTCCAGTCCCGCGTCGTGTGGCCACGGAAATCCGGCGCCATATCTTCGATGACCAACGCCGACACCATCTCCGGATACGCCGCCGCCGTGCACCAGGCGTGCAGCCCGCCCATGGAATGGCCGACGAGCACCGCAGGTCCCTGATCGATCCACACGAGGATCTCGGCGAGGTCGGCCACAAAGCGTTCGGTACTCAGTTCGGCGACATCGTCGGGTGCGGCGACGTCGGCGCCGGTGTGGAAGGCCGCGTCGAAGGTGAAGACGCGGCCGTGGCGACGTAGCCACGGAATCTGTCGACGCCAGGTCCGTCCGCGCCCCATCAGTCCGTGCAGCAACACGATCGGACCGACTCCACGAACATCGTGTCCGTCGACGTCGACCGGCCCGCCATGATCACGCAACCCGGTCTCCCGGACTGCCGGCGCTGCATCGCCCGACCTGCTCACCGTTCCCGCCACGTACTCGGTCGTCACGAACTCCAGGGTATGGCAGCGACGAACTAGCCGACCCGCGCGACGCCGGTCTCGATCTGCACCCGATCCGGGTAGAACGCGACGTGACCGCCGATGGTGGCGACCGCGTCGTAGGGATCGCGGTACACCCAGAGCGCATCTGGCAACACACCGCCGTCGACGACGAGGTCGTAGTAGTTCGCCTCCCCCTTGAACGGGCAGTAGGTGGTGGTCGCACTCTCACGCAGCATCGATGAATCCACGTCGGACAAGGGGAGGTAGACCACCGGCGGGTAGTGCGCCTCCCGCAGGATCAGCGCGGTCACGCTGTCGGCGACCACCGCGTCACCCGCGCGCACCACGACCCGCCCATCCGCGCGCGCCACGGTGATGGGATGCTCCGGACCCGGCGTCAATCGCTCCCGCGCCATCACGAACCTCCGCCTCCGATACGAACTGCTGATGACGTCCTCCAGCATGCCAGTAGGGTGTGGCCATGTCTGTTGTGAAGATCAACGCGATCTCGGTCCCCGAAGGCGCCGGCCCCGAACTCGAGAAGCGATTCGCCAATCGGGCTCATTCGGTCGACGGATCGAAGGGCTTCCTGGGATTCCAGCTGCTGCGTCCGGTCAAGGGCGACGACCGCTACTTCGTGGTCACGCACTGGGAGACCGAGGAGGACTTTCAGGCGTGGGCGTCCGGTCCCGCCCGCGAGGCACACTCCGGCGAGCGCGCCAAGCCCGTCGCCAGCGGGGCCGACCTGCTCGAGTTCGAGGTCGTGCTCGACGCCAAACCGTCGACCTGACGGTGGCGTCGAACCTCGCACACCGATGACGGCCGCCCTGTGACGCCGGAGGGCCCGCCGGTGACACCGATGTTCCCGCTGGGCACCGCGCTGATCCCCGGTGAACCGTTGCCGCTGAGGATCTTCGAGCCACGGTACCGGCAGATGCTCTCGGACTGCCTGGGTCGCGCTGAGCGGTCCGACGGTGCCGGGTTCTTCGGTGTGGTGTTGATCGCGCGCGGCCATGAGGTGGGTGGCGGCGACGTGCGCCACGAGGTCGGCACGTATGCGCGCATCGACAATGTGCTGCGGCAGGCCGATGGCCAGGCATCGCTGACCTGCACCGGAGCCGGGCGGTTCCGGGTGACCGAATGGCTGCCCGACGACCCTTATCCACGAGCCGTCACCGAACCGCTGCCCGATGCCGCCATCACCGCCGACGATCATCCGCGCATCATCGACCTGCGCGACCGACTGACCGACTTCGTCACCGAGGTCGCGCAGACACGGCCGGAGGCGGCCGCGGCGGGGCTGCCGCACTTCGACGTCGACGACGTCGTCGAGCACGGGTTGTTCGCCTGGACACTGCGGTTGCCGATCGGCCCGGCGGACCGACAGCGATTGCTCGAATGCGACACCGTCACGGCGCAACTCGCGGTGCTCGACGACGTCGTCGAGGGGTTGACCGCGATGATCCGCTTCGGTCGGTGACCGATGCGCTTGGGACGCCCCTGGCCACAAAGTTAGAACGTGTTCTAGTATCAGGTGTGGAGTAGTTCACACCCGACTCAGGAGCACATCTATGACCGAGACCGTCGAGTCCCGTCCGGCATCCGCCCTTGTCGGCGCCGGCGACCAGCCGCAACTGTTCATCGGTGGCCAGTGGGTCGACCCGCATTCGACCGAGACGCTCGAGGTGTTCTCGCCCGCCACCGGCGAACGTGTCGGCTCGGTTCCGCTCGCCGACGAGACCGACGTCGACACCGCGGTCACCCGTGCGCGTGCCGCCTTCGACTCGGGTGTCTGGAGCGCCACTGCACCCGCCGAACGCGCGGCCGTGCTCAGTCGCGCCGCCGACCTGATCAACGAGCGGACCGGCGACATCACGAATCTGGTCTCGGCGGAAATGGGTGCCACTCCCACCGACGTCGCGACCCTGCAACAATTACCGGCGACCGGCGTGCTACAGGGTTACGCAGGCGCCGCAACCGATTTCCCGTGGGAGGAGACACGCACCGGCCTGTTCGGCGAGACCCTGGTGACGCGCGAGCCGGTCGGTGTCGTCGGCGCCATCATCGCGTGGAACGTGCCGCTGTTCCTGCTGTGCAACAAGTTCGGCCCGGCGCTGGCGGCGGGGTGCTCGATCGTGTTGAAACCGGCTCCGGAGACCCCGCTCAACGCGAACCTGCTGGCGCAGCTCTTCGTCGAAGCCGGTGTACCCGAAGGAGTGATATCGGTGGTGCCGGGCGGACCGGAGACCGGAAAGGCCCTCGTCGAGCATCCCGACGTCGACAAGATCACCTTCACCGGGTCGACGGCCGCCGGTCGCGCCATCGCCGCGCGCTGCGGCGAGAACCTCAAGCGTTGTTCGCTGGAACTCGGCGGTAAGTCGGCGGCCATCGTCCTCGACGATGTCGATCTCGCGGCCAACATTCACATGCTGGTGTTCTCCGCCGGCCTGATCAACGCCGGGCAGGCATGCGTCGCCCAGACCCGGGTGCTGGTGCCGCGGTCACGGCACGACGAGATCGTCGCCGCCATGGTGGACACCGCCAAGACGTTCACGCCGGGCCTTCCGACCGCCGAGGGCACGATGCTCGGCCCGATCATCACCGAAAAGCAACGCGACAAGGTGGAGGGCTACGTCGCCACCGGCAAAGCCGAAGGCGCGACCGCTGTTCTCGAGGGCACCCGCCCAGCGGGCCTGGAGAACGGCTTCTATGTGACTCCGACAATCTTCACCGGTGTCACCAACGACATGACGATCGCACGTGAGGAGATCTTCGGCCCGGTCATCAGTGTGATCGCCTACGACGACGTCGACGAGGCGATCGCCATCGCCAACGACTCCGACTACGGTCTGGCCGGTTCGATCTGGACAGCGGATGTGGAGCGTGGCGTGCAGGTGGCCAAGCAGATCCGCACCGGAACGCTTGGGATCAACTGGTATGCCATCGATCCCGCGTCACCGTTCGGCGGCTACAAGAACTCCGGGATCGGCCGGGAGAACGGCCGCGAAGGCCTCGAGTCCTACCTGGAACACAAGTCCATCCTCATGCCGATGGGTTACACCTCGCAAGCCTGATCTCTCACAGGGGATACCGGGGTCGGCGGCCACAAGGCCGTCGACCCCGGTTCTGTGTTGTGCTGCGGAACCCCGGTGGTCGAGTAGCGGCGAACGCACCCCTTATGGTCGAGTAGCAGCGAACGCAACAGCCGGTGGTCGAGTAGCGGCGAACGGAGTGAGTCGCGTATCGAGACCACGTCACGTGACCTCGATACGACCTCGGCTAGCGCGTCGGCCTACTCGACCACCAGAAAACCACGAACACACAACCCGATGGTCGAGTAGCGGCGAACGGAGTGAGTCGCGTATCGAGACCACGTCAGGTGACCTCGATACGACCTCGGCTAGCGCGTCGGCCTACTCGGCCACCGGTGGTCGCGAGAACCACGTCATACACGAAAGGTCAGCCCGCCGGCGTCGGCGATGCAGGCGCACTCGGGGCCGGCAACGGGACCGCACCCGGCGGTGGCGTGTCGGTCTGCTCGATCCGGCTGCGGAACGAATCGTCGGTGATCACGTCGATCCCGGTGATCATCCATCGGCCGTCCTGTTCGACCAAGTCGAAGGTCAGACGGCTGGGATCGACTCGCACGAGTTCTTTTCCGCCGCGCGTCACCGACTGGTTCATGAAGATCAGCACCTGCGACGTGTCGGCGGTGTTGGTCACCACCCCGGCGTCTTGGATCGTCACCTCGGACACGACCAACTGCTTCTGCACCTCCGACACCAGGTTGTTCTTGGTCACCAGGTCTTCGTACGTCGGTTTGGCTGCTCCGGTGAGCACCTGTTTCGACTGCGCGACATGCTCTTCGACGTTATCGGGGGTGTAGCCGAACATGGTCGTCGCATATCCCTTCGCGGCCGCCAAGGAGGAATCACGCGCCTGCTCGGAGAGCCGCAATTCGTTGTAGCGATAACCCAGAAAGCCTGCGACACAGACACATGCGACGGTGACCACGACGGCGGCCGCCACGAGCAATCTACGTGTGGTGAGCTGCATCAGGTCACCCACTCGAAATTCGTCATCTTCAGTTCATCGTTGATCCGCGTGATCTGCACGCGCCAGCGGAAGGTCTGCACGATGGTCTGCTCGTCGGGTTTCTCCGGCTTCATCTGCCAGCCGTACACCAGGATGACGGTGCCCTCGTCGGCGGTCGCCAGTGTCACGGCGTCGGAGATCACGGTGGACTTGGTGTCGAGATTCTGATCCCGCACCAGGCTCACCGCCTGCTTCATCGAGTCCTGCATCTGCTGATGCGCGCGGCCACTGGTCTTGTCCTCCAACGTCGCCATCGCGTCGTCGACGTTGTCGGCGTTGAGCGACGTCAGATTCACCACCATCTGTTGGGCGAACGTCGAGTACTCCTGGCGCAGTTCCTGTTCGTCGGTGATCCGGCCGATGCCGACGGCAAACACCACCGCTGCGACCACACTCGCCACGAGGACCACCACACCCACCGCGCCACCGACAATCCAGCCACGCGAACGCCGGGCACCGCGATAGCGCACGCTGTCGATCGTGCTCGGCGCTGCCGGGCGGGTGGCCGAGCGTCGCCGTTTGCGCCGTGCCCGATAGCCGAGACGCTGTTCGACCTCGGTCGGGTCGGCCTCGATGTCACCGGCGCCGCGGTCAGTGAATTCGTTGGCCGGCCCTTCGTGACGCTCGCCAGCTCGCTCCTCAGCCACCAAAGGGCCACTTTCGCGCTCCTCGCCAGCCGGCCCTTCGTGACGCTCGCCAGCTCGCTCCTCAGGCACCAGAGGGTCACTTTCGCGCTCATCGGGAGACGGGGGTGGGCTCTCGCCGCCGACGTCGGGTTTCGTCTCTCGGGCGCCCGGCCGCCGGGGCCGCCGCAGCGGTGCGCGACGCACCGGCCCGGTCTGCCCGGCCGGCGGGGTCAGCCCTCGACGGTCTTCGTTATCAGGCTCTGCCATGTGCTGTCTTGTCCTTGCGAATTCTGTCCGGTACCGGCGTTGTAGGTCTTTCCGTCCGGTCCGATGAAATCTCCTGTCTCGGGATCGTAACTGGTGGCGTAGACGGCCGGCCCGGGCTCGTGGTCGGCCGGTGTCCCCGGCGTGGTGTAACCGGCCGGTTCGTTGGGCAGCCGAACACCGGGCAATCCGTTCGGGAAGGCATCATTCGTGCCGGCTTCCGGCTTGTAGCCGGTCCGACACTCCTCCGGGGTCGGTGCCCGTCGCCCGGGGAACTCCACACACGGATAGTTGCGCGCGCCGCGCACCGCCACCTGCGCGTCCTGCGGCACCCGGCACAGCATGCCCGGCGGGAGCTCCCGCGCCGTCTGCGCGGACGGGAATCGCCAGTCCGAGCGCGGCAGGAAGCCGACCGTGCACGGCGGCGGATCCTGGAAGCCGAGTGAGAACATCACGCTCGGGCCGTATCGCGGATCACCGGCGTTGAGCGAGGTGAGCAGGGCGTCGATGAGCCGCGGATAGATGACGAGGATCTGCTGGAGGTTGGGCAGATACACCGCCAGGGTCTTCGACGCCACACCCAGATTCGAGATCAGCAGCGGGAGCGTCTGATCCATCGAGGCGAACAGCTGCTCGGTTTGCGACGCCGTCGTCGGCCCCTTCTCGAGCAGATCGGTGATCTCCGGGTTGTTGGCGCGCAGCTGATCGGTGACGGCGGTGACATGGGCGGTCCACGAGCGGATGTCGTCTGCGGTCGCCGACTGCGTCGCCAACAGTGGGCCCGCCTGCCGGACCAGGTCGATGGTCACATCGGAGTTCTTGTCCGCGTCGTCGACCAGCAGGATCATCGAGTCGAGCAGCCGTCGCAGATCCTCGGCCGTGCCGTTGAAGGCGGTGAACGCCTCGTCCATCAGTGCGCGCAGTTTGGTGTCCCCGACCTTGTCGAGCAGCGCATTGGCCTGATCGAGTACCGACGAGATCTCCACCGGCACATCGTCGCTGGTGAGAATAGACCCGTCGTGAAGGTTTCCACTCGGTCCGTCGTCACGCGGCGTGAACTCCACGTACTGCTCGCCGACGGCCGACACACTGCGCACCGATGCCTGCGACGACGCCGGGACCTTGGTGTCACTGTCGATCGACAGTGTCGCCTGCACGCCGTTCTCGGTGAGCCGCACCGACTCCACCTTGCCCACGTTGACGCCGCGGTAGCTGACATTCGCGTTCTGATAGAGGCCACCGGTGCTGGGCAGGTTGAGTTCCACCTGATAGCGCCCGATGCCGACCATCGACGGAATCCGTACGTAGTAGATCGCCATCGCGACCATCGCCACCACGGTGACGACCGCGAAGATGATCAGCTGGATGCGGACGAACCGCGTGATCTTCATCAGTTGCCACCTCCCGAACCACGCTGGGGTGTCGTTGCGCTGGGCGTGGCGGCCGGCGCGGGAACGGGCTCGTCAGAGTCCGGACGTCGCTCCCCGCCCGGGGTCAGCGGTGAGGTGAACGGGTCCAGCCCGCGCTTGGCGGCACCGGCGGGTGTGCCGGCGACGGCCTCGGGTCCGACGGCGCCGACCGACCGGAAGATCGTGTTGTTGAGCCTCTCGAAGGTCAGGTCCAGCACCAGATCCGAGTTCACGTAGTCGCCCTTGACGATCGTGGGGATGGCTTCCTCCAGGAACGGGAAGGTCAGCAGGATCTTCAACGACCCGGGCAGTGCCGGGCCTGCGGCGGCCGTCTGCTCGAGCACCCGGTCCAGATTCGCGACGATGGTCTCGATGTCGTCGGAGTTGGCGTCGAGCACGTCGTTGGTGGTCTTCGACAGCCGGCCCAGCGAATCGAGTGCGGTGACGAACTGCTGTCGCTGATCATTGAGCAGCGACAGGATCGCCGGGGCATCCGCAAGCGCCTTCTCCACCGTCGGGGTCTGTTCGTTGATCGCGGCGGTCATCCGGTCGAGGCCTTCCATCGCCCGGATGATGTTGCCTCGCTGCCGATTCAGGTCGGCGACGAGCACATTCAGCCGCGGCACGAGGGCGCGGATCTGCTCCTGCCGACCACCGAAGATGGCATCCATCTCGTGCACGACGTCGCCGAACTGCGAGAGCCCACCACCGTTGAGCACCACCGACAGCGAGCTCAGCACCTGCTCGGTGGTCGGATAGGAACACCCTGGCACCTGCTGTGCGGAGTTGATGTCGGGCTCCGGCGGGGCGGTCGTCGGCGCCGCGATGTTCGGTGACTCCGGGCAGGCCGGCAGCGGGATCTGGTCCCCCGGCGCCATGTACCCGTCATAAGAGTCGGGTTCGACGATCTGCAGGTGGGTCGAACCCAGGACGCTGGTCATCCCGACCATCACATGTGAACCCTGGGGTATCCGCACACCTTTGTCGAGACGGATGTCGAGCTCGGCATTCCAATCCCGCACCTCGATGTCACCGACAGAGCCGACGGTGACGTCGTCGATCATCACCGGCGCGTTGCTCACCAGCCCGGCGGCGTTGGGCAGCACCGCGCTGATCTGGTAGGCGCCGTTGCCCGTTCCCTGCGCGCCCGGTACCGGCAGGCTGTTGAGCCCGGAGAATCCGCACGCGGTGGCGGCCACGATCACCGTGGCGAACACCACCAGCAGGCGCACCTGCCGCATCATCGACCCGGTCATCCCTCGGCTCCCCACGGGACGAGGAGGTCACCGAGGGCACCGCCGCCGTTGTCTCGTCGCGTCTGGGCGTCCTGTGCCCGCACCCCGGCCTGGGCGCGTGCTTTCACACTCTCGTTCTGGTAGGTGATCTGATCGGGCGTGGCGTTGATGCCGGTGACCGGGTTGGTCATGAACGGTGGGTAGGCCACGGCGATGGTCGACAGCATCGGCGCGAGCACATCCACGCAATGTTCGACGTCGGCCTGACTCTGGCCCGGCCGGTTGTTGGCGTCCATGGTGCCGCACAGCAGCGTGATGAGGTTGTGGCCCATGCCGAGGCCGAACACACCCGAGAGCGCCCCGGTCAGCGGGTTGTAGATGTTGTAGAAGTTGGCGAGCTGGTTGGGTGCTGAATGCAGCAGGCCGCGCAGCTGCTCGTCCTTGTCGGCCAGGATCGAGGTCGTCTGGGCGAGATCGGACACCGACGTCGTCAACGCATCCTTGTTCTGCGCGATGAAGCCCTGGATGTCGGTCATCGCCGAGTCGAGGTTGTGCAGCGCACCGTCGAGCGCATCGGTGTTGTCGGCCAACACATCACTGACCGAGGCGATGCGCCCGTTGAACTGCACGAGCTGTTCGTGGCTGTCCGACAGCGCATCGGTGAGTTTCTGCAGACTGCGGATGGTCGCGAACAGGTCTCCGCGTCCGGCGGCGAGAGTGTCCATCACGTCCGACAATTCGGTGATCGACTGGTTGATCGCGGCGCCGTTGCCGTTGAGATTCTGTTCGAACACGTCGATGGCGGTGGCGGCGGTGCCCGGTTCGGCTCCCTGCGGACCGACCGCCTCGGTCAGCTCACCGAGTTGCTTTTTCACGTCGTCCCACTCCATCGGGACGGCGGTGCGTTTCATCGGGATGGCGTCGCCGTCGTTGAGCTGGGGGCCCTCGGAGTACACCGGGGTCAGCTGGATGAAACGTCCGGAGACCAGGCTCTGAGCCACCACGACCGCCTTGGCGTCCGCCGGGATCGGGGTGTCATGGTCAATCGACATCTGCACCCGCACATCGCCTTCGCGGGGTGTGATGGAGGTGACGCTGCCGACGTCGACGCCGAGCACCCGCACCGGATCTCCGTTGTAGAGGCCGGTGGCCGATGGGAAGTAGGCGGTCACCGACTTCGTCGTCGCCTTGGTGAAGCCGAGGTAGGCGGCGACCGCGACGAGCGCGATGAGCACGACGCCGGCGACAACCTGGAGGACACGTTTGGTCATCGCGCTAGCCTCCTGATCTCGAACTCGTCGGCGGTGGTGTCGGATAGGTCGCGGGCGGGGGCTTGGGCGATTCTGGCCGACTGCCGGCCGGTGGCGCTTCGCTCCAGGCGTTCGGCAGCAGCGGGAATCCGCTGTAGCTGAACGCCTTCGCCGCCTCCGGGTACTTCTGTTGCAGCACCTTGAGGAAGGTTGCGGTGTAGTCGCCGAAGGTTGACACACCTACCAGAGAGTCGAAGTTCGGGCCGTTGGCGACGGCTTCACCCAGCGCGTTCGCGTACGGTCCGATCCGGTCGATGGTCTCGCGCAGGCTCTGCTCGTTGTCGTTCAGGATGTCGAGCACACCGTCGAGTTTCTCCAGCGTGGGCGTCAGCTGTTCGTTGTTGTCGGCGATGAATCCGCTGATCTGCGCGGACACGTCGCGGGCGCCGGTGATCAGTTCGGCGATCGCCGCACGACGCATCTGTAGCTCGCCGAGCAATGAATTCGTATCCACCAGAAGCGAGTTGATCTGTTGGTTGCGGTCGCCGAGGATCTTGGTCACGCCATTGGCCTTGGCGAGCAGTTCGCGCAGGGTGTTATCGCGGTCGGCGATCGCCTTCGACAACCGCCCCACTCCGTCGACCGCGTCCTGCACCTGGTCGGGGGTCTCGGCGAACGCCGCCGACACTGTGGTCAGCGCCTCGTTGAGTTGGTCGGTGTCGGTCTCCGACAGCGTGGTGGTGGCGTCGTCGAGGGCATCGGTGAGCGAATAGGGTGCGACGGTGTTGCCGTTCGGGATTTCTCCACCGGGTTCGATCCGGCCGGTACCGTGCGGCAGGATGGTCAGATTCCGCCGACCGAGCACCGTCTCGGTCTTGATGGCCGCCTGCGTCTCGGTGCCCAGGACCACGGTGTCGTTCAGCCGGAACGTCACCGCCGCCTTGGTGCCGTCGTCGGTCGGAGCGAGTTCGATGTTCTGCACGGTGCCCACGTTGACGCCCGCGACCGTCACGATGTCACCGGTGACCAGGCCGCCGGCGTCGTCGAAATAGGCGGTGTAGGAACTGATCGGGCGGAGATAGGGCAGGTTGTCCATCTGCATCGCGACCACCACGACGAGAGTGGTCACCACCACGCCGATGACGCCGATACCGGCGCGGCTGCGTCCGCCACGTTTGGCCTCGCGGGAGACCTCGGCCTCCGTCGACTCGCTGCGCTGGCTGCTGAAGAGCCTGCCGAACGGTCCGGTCATTGCGCCGCGCACCTCCCGCCTGCCTTGGTCGTGTCCCCCATCACGTCGTTGGACGTGAAGAAGTACTGTTTGCCGCCGGGACCGGTGAGCAGCAACCGGATTCGGCAGAAGTAGATTTGCAACCAGGCGCCGTAGGAGCCCAGGTTGGACAGCATCTTGTAGTCGTTGGGCAACCGTGGGATCAGCGACCGCAGATACGGTTCGGCGTTGAGCAGTTCCTGCGATGTGCTGCCGGTGTTGGCGACCATCTGCTGGAGGTCGGGCCGGGTGGTCTGCAGCAGGTCGGCCAGACCGTTGGTCACCTTCGACGTCTGGGTCAGCGAGTTCCCGATGACCCCGCGCTGTTCGGCGAGCCCCGAGGCCAACTGCTGCAGTTGATCGATACTGCTGTCGAGGCCGGTCCGGTCACCGTCGAGGGTGCTCAGGGTGGTGTTGAGGTTGTCGATGACCTGATCGATCAATTGGTCGCGGTCGGCGAGCGCGCCGGTGAACGACGCGGTGTCGGCCAGCAACTTGTTCAACGCCGGGCCTTGCCCCTGGAACACCGCCACGATCGAGGCCGACAACTCGTTGACCTCATCGGGATCGAGGGTGCGGAACAACGGTTTGAAACCGCCGAGGAGTTTGTCGAGATCCAACGCCGGCTCGGTCTGATCGACCGGGATCTGTTCACCGGGCGACAGGTACTCACCGGCGGCCCCACTGCCCTGTTCGAGCTCCAGATACCGGTCGCCGGTGAGGTTCTCGTAGCGGATCAGCGCGCGCACCGACGACGGGAGTCGGTACTCGCGGTCCACCGAGAACTCCACCTCGGCATCGTTGTCGCGGGTCAGTGACACCCCCGACACCTGGCCGACCTCCACCCCGGCGATCTTGACCTTGCTGCCGGATTTCATCGCCGAGGCACTGGTGAACACTGCCCGGTAGTCGTCGGACTTGCCGGACCGATAGTTGCTGAAGACCACCACGAGCCCGACAAACACCAGGACCATGACGATGGCGAACGCACCAAGCTTGATGACGGTCGCGCGAAACGCGCGCGCACGATTATCCACGCCCTGGCTCCCCGAACAGCAGTTGGAACAATTTCTCGCGGTTGGCTTTCGGTTTGGTCCGGGGCTGATACGGCACCGGCGCGTTGTCGGTCACATAGAAGTCGGAGTGCACCTTGGTGGTCGGGTCGCTCAAGCCGCCCGCACACGTCGGCGGACCCGCCGCATCGACGCGGGGCAGACTCTCCGGGTAGGTGTAGGGCTCCTTGCCGGGCAACAGACCGGCGTACAGCAACAGGTTGCCGTTCTTGCCGCCGAAGTAGGGCTTGGCCAGGTCCGCCGACACCGCCGACGTGGTCAGAAAACACTCGACACCCGGTGACTGATAGCCCAACAGTTGCGACACCGGGTCCAGGTTGGTGAGTGCGGAGATCAGCGTCTGCTTCGACGGCGCGAGTTCGCCGTTGATGGTGTCGGCCATCCCGGTCGCGTTGATGAGCAGTGCATCGAGATTGGCGGAGTTGGCGACCAGGGTGTTGCCCAGGTAGGTCACGTTGTCGACGGTGCGCATCAGGTCGGGCATCGCGTCGGCGTACACATTGGTGGTGGCCGCGGTCTGCCGGATCAGCTCGTTGAGTTCGGGTAGCTCTTTGTTGGTCTTGGCCAGCAGGTTCGACAGCTGCTCGAGCGCCGCCCCCACCTCGTCGCCGTGCCCGGCCAATGCGGTGTTGACCGCACCGACAACGGAGTTGAGCTTCTCCGGCTGCAGCTCGGCGAGCACGTTCACCAGCTGTTGGTACACGGTGTTGAGTTCCACCACGACGTGGTCGGCGGTGATGGTCTGATCGGGTTGGAGCCGACCACTCGGCCCCGACTCCGGCACCACCAGATTGACCGCCTTGGCACCGAACACCGTGTTGGACTTGATGTCGGCACCAACATTGCCGGGGATCTGCGCCATCTGGTCGGAGTCGATGCTCAACGTCAGGACTGCCTCGTCCCCGCCGGTGTCGATCGAGTCCACGCGGCCGACCGGCACCCCACGCAGCCGCACCTTGGCGTCGGGGCTCATCACCAGTCCGGCCCGCGGCGCCTGCACCGTCACCGTCTGCGTGGAACCGAACCAGCCGAGGAACTGTCCCGACGCGGCCGCGATGATCGCGACGAGTCCGCCGACCATGATGACCGCGGCGGTACGCCGAACACCTCTGCTGCGTTCTTGTCGTCGTGCCATGTCTGTTCGGCCCTATCCCGCCAGGTTGAACTTGCCGTCGACGCCGTAGATGGCGAGCGAGGTGAGCAGGGTGATCACCACGACCACGACCAGCGAGGCGCGCACGGCGTTGCCGACCGCCACACCCACACCCACCGGGCCGCCCGACGCGTTGTAGCCGTAATAGGTGTGGATGAGCATCACCGCGACCGCCATGCAGATGGCCTGCACGAACGACCACAGGATGTCCGACGGGATCAGAAAGGTGTTGAAGTAGTGGTCGTAGACGCCGGGCGACTGACCGTAGAGGAACACCGTCGCGAACCGGCTGGCCAGAAACGACGCCAGCGAGGCCAATGAGTACAACGGGATGATCGCGATCAGCCCCGCCACGATCCGGGTGCTGACCAGGTATGGGATGGACGAGATCGCCATCGTCTCGAGCGCGTCGATCTCTTCACTGACCCGCATCGCGCCGAGCTGCGCGGTCGCGCCGGCGCCGATGGTGGCGGCCAGGGCGATACCAGCGATCACCGGCACCGCGATGCGGACGTTGATGAACGCGGAGAAGAAGCCGGTGAGCGCCTCGACGCCGATGTTGGCCAGCGAACTGTAGCCCTGCACGGCGATGGTGCCGCCGGTGAACAGCGTCAAGAAGCCGACCACCACCACGGTGCCGCCGATCATCGCCAGCGCGCCGGTGCCCATGGAGATCTCGGCAATCAGCCGCAATGTCTCCTTCTTGTACTGCTTGAGCGCGCGCGGGATCGCGATGATGCTGTCCCAGTAGAACAGTGCCTGATCGCCGATCTGGTCCCAGTCCTCGCCGGCGCGTTTGACCGCAACGCGGGCACTGCGCAGGCGGGTGGTGAACGGAAGAACCATCGCTCAGCCCGCCGTCGCCTTGAGACCGACCGCGGTGACCACCACGTTCACCACGAACAGCGCCATGAACGAATAAACGACGGTCTCGTTGACCGCGTCGCCCACCCCCTTGGCGCCGCCTTTGACGTTGAGGCCCTGATAGCAGCCGACCATCCCGGCGAACAGACCGAACAGCGCGGCCTTCACCATCGAGATCATCAGTTCACCGAAGCCCGTGAGCAACGTCAGGTTCGCGATGAACGCACCCGGGTTCACATCCTGCAGGAACACCGAGAACATGAACCCGCCGCCGATGCCGATGGTGCAGACCAGACTGTTGAGCAGGATCGCGACGCCGGTCGAGGCGATGATGCGCGGGACGACGAGTCGGTGGATCGGGTTGATGCCGAGCACCTTCATCGCGTCGATCTCTTCACGGATCGTGCGCGCGCCGAGGTCGGCGCAGATCGCGGTGGCACCGGCACCGGCGACGATGAGCACGGTGACGATCGGTCCGATCTGGGTGATGGTGCCCAAGGCGGCACCTGCCCCCGACAAGTCCTGGGCGCCGATCTCGCGCAGGAGAATGTTCAGGGTGAAGCTGACGAGCACCGTGAACGGGATGGCGACCAGCAGCGTCGGCACCATCGAGACCCGCGCGATGGCCCAGGACTGCTCGACCGTCTCACGCCACTGGAACGGACGCCGTAGCAGCTCCCGAGACGATTCCACCCCCAGCGCGACGAAGTCTCCAACGCCTGCCATGGGCGTCGCGAGCTTCTCGAACACCAACACTCCTATCCCCCCGGGTTGCTACCCGCCGAAAGTGCCCGCCCCGTCGAACACCGCGAACCTATCACGCACTGCGCGAGATAATTGGTCAGTCGACCAGTTCACTCGCCGAGAACGACCGTGCCGCGTCTCGACCGGAAAAGTAGCTGGTCAGAGTCTTGGTCAGGTCGGCGTCATCCCACGCATCACCGACCGCGCTGAAGGTCTCCTCGACCGTCGGGGCGGCCATCAACATCACCTTGCCGCCATAGACGACGAAGACCTGCCCGCTGATGTTGGCGGCGTCGGGCCCGGCCAGATATTTCACCAAGGTGACGACGTGCTCGGGTCCGAGTGGGTCGACCCCGTCGGCCGGGGCGTCGCCGAACACATCCGACGTCATCGACGTCCGGGCGCGCGGGCAGATGGCGTTGGCCGTGACCCCGTAGCGGGCCAATGCCCGCGAGGCGGAGACGGTCAGCGCGATGATGCCGGACTTGGCGGCGGCGTAGTTCGCCTGCCCGCCCGGGCCGAGCAGACCGGCCTCGGATGCGGTGTTGATCAGCCGACCGTAGACCGGCGCACCGGACGCCTTGGAGGCGCTGCGCCAGTGGCTTGCGGCGTTGCGGTTGAGCAGGAAATGCCCCCGCAGGTGCACCCGGATCACCAGGTCCCACTCGTCGTCGGTCATGTTGAAGAGCATCTTGTCGCGAGTGATGCCCGCGTTGCTCATGACGATGTCGAGACCGCCGAGGTCACCGGTGGCGGTGCGCATGATCTCGGTGGCGGTCGCCGAGTCGGCGATGTCACCGGTCACCGGAACCGCGCGTCCACCGGCAGAGCCGATCACGTCGATCACGTCGCTGGCGTCCAGCGACGCGGCGAGATCGTTGACGATCACCGTCGCCCCCTCGGCGGCGAGGCCGATGGCCTCCGCGCGCCCGAGTCCGCCACCGGCACCCGTCACCACCGCCACACGTCCGTCCAACGACCGGCTCACGCCTCACCCTTTCCCCAAAGGTTTCTTAAACTAGAACCTGTTCTAGCACGAACGCGTGGCAACCGGAACCGGTTGGTCAGAATTGCCCAGCCGAACTCATTCGAGCGACAGTGCGGACTTGGGGCAGCTGGCCACCACCTGGCGCATCTCCTCCTCACGCTCGGGCGTGACTTCTTCCTTGAGAATCACCAGGTAGTCGTTGTCATCGAGATCGAAGACGTCCGGCGCCATACCCACACACACGGCGTTGGACTCACACAGGTCGAAATCTGCCTTGATTCGCATACTGAACTCCTTCTCCCGACTCTTCGTCTGGTTGACGGGTTGTGATCTACAGGTTAGAACGTGTTTCAGAAGTTGGCGAGCATGTGCCCGCCGCCACACGGCTGTCCACTATGACACGGAGACCCCGATGCGTATCGCCTACACCGATCAACAGGCCGACCTCCGCCGGGAGCTCCGGTCATATTTTGCCGGATTGATGACCGACGAACGCCGCGCCGCGCTCAGCGGGGGCGACGGCGGTGAACTCGGTGAGGGCGACGCCTATCGCGACGTGGTCGCCCAGATGGGCGCCGACGGCTGGCTCGCGCTGGGATGGCCCACCGAGTACGGCGGGCAGAACCGCTCGATGATGGATCAACTGATCTTCACCGACGAGGCCGCGATCGCTGGTGCGCCGGTGCCCTTCCTGACCATCAACTCGGTGGCGCCGACCATCATGCACTACGGCACCGAGGAGCAGAAGGCATTCTTCCTGCCGAAGATCGCCGCAGGTCAGCTGCACTTCTCCATCGGCTATTCGGAGCCAGGCGCGGGCACTGACCTCGCCGCGCTGCGTACGACGGCGATCCGTGATGGTGATGACTACGTCATCAACGGACAGAAGATGTGGACGAGTCTGGTCCCCTACGCCGACTACATCTGGCTGGCCTGCCGCACCGATCCCGCCACCCTGGAGCCCGGCGGAAAGAAACACAAGGGGATCTCGATGATCATCGTCCCCACCACCGCCGAGGGGTTCAGCTACACGCCGGTGCACACGATGTCGGGCGTGGACACCAGCGCCACGTACTACCAGGACGTGCGGGTGCCCACGAGCGCCCGCGTCGGCGACGAGGGCGGCGGCTGGCCGCTCGTGACCAACCAGCTCAACCACGAACGTGTCGCGTTGTGTAGCGCCGCACCGATCCAGACCGCGCTACGCGAGACCATCGAGTGGGCTCAGCACACCAAGACCGGCGACGGTCAGCGCGTGATCGACTCGCCGTGGGTGCAGACCAACCTCGCGCGGGTGCACGCCAAGGTGGAGTTCCTCAAGCTCATCAACTGGAAGATCGCCTCCATCGCCGCCTCCGGCGGGTCGCCGAGTCCCGCCGACGCGTCGGCGACCAAGGTGTTCGGCACCGAGTTCGCCACCGAGGCCTATCGACTGCTGATGGAGGTGGTCGGGCCCGCGGCCACCCTGCGTCAGGGGTCCGCGGGCGCTCACCTCAACGGCCGCCTCGAACGCTTCCAGCGCACCTCGCTCATCCTCACCTTCGGCGGCGGCACCAACGAGATCCAGCGCGACATCATCGGGATGCTCGCCCTGGGCCTCCCCGCCGCTCGGCGCTGAACTCACCCTCCCGAAAGAAGGCCCCCACCATGGACTTCACCTACCCCGAGACCGCCGACGACGTCCGCGGACTCACTCGCGACATCGTCACCACGATCAGCACCCCCGAACGGGTCGCCACGCTGGAGGAATCCGGCGCCCCGGTCGACGCCGAGCTCTGGCGCGAGCTCGGCGCGGCCGGGTTGCTCGGCCTCGAGGTCGCATCCTCGCTGGCGGGCGAACGCGGCGGCGACCTGAGCGCCATCGAGAACACCGTCGTCGCCGAGGAACTCGGCCGCGCGATCGCGCAGGTGCCTTTTGCCGCGCACGCCTGCGCCGCCCTACCGGTGGCTGCCAACCGCGGCTCTCGGGCGCTGCGTGATTCGGTGATCGGCCCGGCAGCCGGTGGCGAACAGATCCTCACGGTTGCCTTCGAGGAGGATCTCGGCGTCGACGTGGCCGCACCCACGGCCACCGCGGTGGTCGACGACGCACGCATCACGATCACCGGCACCAAGATCAACGTGCCCTACGCCGAGGCCGCGCACGTCTTCGTGGTCAACGCGGCCGGGCCCGACGGACCGCTGGCGGTGCTTGTGCCCCGCGAGACAGCCGGTGTCACCGTCCGCGCCGAGTCGTCCACCGGCAAGATCCCCACCGGTCAGGTCGACTTCACCGAAGCAGTCGTCGACACCGCATGGGTACTCGAGGGTGGGGTGGCCGCCGTACGTGATGTCGCCGAACGCCTGACCTTGGCCGTCTGCGCCGAACAGTCCGGCATCATCTCCCGCGCCCTGGAACTCACCGCCGAATACGCCCGGGAACGCGAACAATTCGGTCGCGCGATCGGCTCGTTCCAGGCAGTCGCCCAGCGGCTCGCCGACGGCTACATCGATGCCCAAGGGTTGTCGCTGACCACCATCCAGGCGGCGTGGATGCTCGCCAACTTCCATTCCGACGCCCCCACCGGCAGCGAGACCGATCTGCGCACCGCCATCTCGACCGCCAAGTTCTGGGCCGCCGAAGCCGGACATCGGATCGCGCACACCACCGTGCACGTGCATGGCGGCGTCGGCCTGGATACCAGCCATCCGGTACATCGGTACTTCCTACGCGCCAAGCAGAACGAGTTCACCCTCGGTTCGGCACCGGTGGTGCTTGCCGCGATCGGCGCCGACCTGGCCGCCACCCCGGCGTGACCCTCGCCGACCTGCTCCACGCGGTCGACGACGTCGACGACCGCGGCCTGCACCACGACGACGGGTTCATGTCCTGGCGAGACCATGTCGCCGCATCACGGTCGTGGGGAACTGCGGTGCGCGAGTTGTTGCCGCACGACGCACCCCCGCACGTCGGGGTATTGATGGAGAACACCCCCGAGTTCAGTGTTCTCCTCGGCGCCGCCGCGCTGGGTTCCTTCGTACTGGTAGGTCTCAACACGACTCGCCGCGGCGAGTCCCTGGCCGCCGACATCGCTCGTGCCGACTGCCAGATCGTGGTGACCGACAGCGCAAGCCGCCACCTCCTCGACGGCGTCGACGTGGGGATCCCGGTCATCGACGACCCGCACCGCCGGTTCGGCGGAGAGGCCAACCGCCGGGTTGACCCAGGCGACGTCGAGACCCCCGCACCCGACGACATGATGATGCTCATCTTCACATCCGGGACAACCGGCGATCCAAAGGCCGTTCGGTGCACCCAGCGGAAGTTCGCCGAGAGTGGCCGAATGCTCGCCGACCGTTTCGACATCGGCCGAGACGATGTCATCTATCTGTCGATGCCGATGTTCCATTCGAACGCGGTCATCGCCGGCTGGTCGGTGGCCCTCGCCGGTGGCGCGTCGATCGCGCTGCGCAATCGCTTCTCCGCCAGTGGTTTCCTGCGCGATGTCCGACGATATGGCGTCACCTTCGCGAACTATGTCGGCAAGCCGCTCAATTACATTCTCGCCACCGACGAACGATCCGACGACGCCGACAACACGCTTCGCATCATGTACGGCAACGAGGCATCAGCAGCCGACCGCGCCTGCTTCGCCGACCGATTCGGATGTCGGGTCGTCGACGGATTCGGCTCCACCGAGGGTGGAGTCGCCATCACCCGCACGCCCGACACTCCCCCGGACGCGTTGGGTCCGCTGCGGGCGCCGACTGCCGTCGTCGACCCAGAATCCGGCGATCCGGTACCCGTCGGCGAGGTCGGTGAGATCGTGAATTCCTCGGGCCCAGGCCTGTTCAGCGGCTATTACAACGATCCGGACGCATCCGCCGACCGGATGCGCGGCGGCGTCTATCACACCGGAGACCTCGCCTGGGTCGATGAAGCCGGCTACCTACACTTCGCCGGGCGGCTCGGCGACTGGCTGCGCGTCGACGGCGAGAACCTGGGCACCGGACCGATCGAACGAATCCTACTGAGGCATCCGATGGTTCGTCAGGTAGCGGTATACGGCGTGGCGGTGGAGATCGGCGACGAGATCGAGGCGGTGCTGGTGGTCGACCGGAGCCTCGACGCCGACGAATTCACCGACTTCCTGAGCCGCCAGAGCGATCTCGGACCCAAACAGTGGCCGCACCGCGTGCGCCTGACCCGCGAACTACCGGACACGGCCACCTTCAAGACGGTCAAACGTCAACTCCGGGAATCAGCCGGCCCGCCCACCTGGGTTCGACATGGCGGGAGGTACGCGGTCACCGCTGACGCCTCGCCGTAGGACGACGAAATCTCTGCGGCGCCACAGTGTCGGCACCGCAATGATTGCCGCCGCTGCTCGCTGAACCTGCAGCCGGATACAGCGTGACCATCACATCCGGGCCCAACGCGACATGACGAAGCAATACACCCCGTACGCGGCCAGGCCAACGGCGGCGAGGATCAACAGGATCTGGCCCGCGGGCAGGCCCGCCAGGGTCTTGATCGCCGCATCGATGCCGGCAGCCTTCGACGGATCGGCCCGGAGTGCTGCGACGATCACCAGTATTCCCGCGCCGGCGATCACCGCCCCCTTGGCCGTGTACCCGATGACCCCCGTCGTCGTCACCGCGGTTCCACCACCACGACGGAGATCGTCGAGGAAGTTCTTGGTGACTCCCTTGTAGATGAAGTATGCGCCCACGCCGATGACAATCAGGCCGACGATCACCAGGACCACCTTGCCGCCGGTGTGCTGCATCAGTCGCGCGCTCATGCCCGCATTTTGCTGCCCACTGGACTGCCCGCCGCCCGTCGCGAAGTTGATCGCCGACCATGCCAGGCCCAGGTACAGGACGAACAGCGCCAGCGCCTTTCCGCGGTCGAACCACTCGCTCAGACCGCCGTCCGACGAATCCGGGTCGTTGGCCTTGCCACCGAGGATCGCCTCGGCCAGTCGCCACAATGCCAGCGCGGCAAAGGCCACCGCAGCCACCCAGAGCACCACCTGCCCGCCGGGCTCACCTGCGAAGACCGCCAACGCCCCAGATTGGTCGGCGCTGCCGCCTCCACCGAAGGCGATGCGCATCACGATGTAGGCGATGAGCAGGTGAAGCAGACCGGTCACGAGGTAACCGGCGCGCGCTGCCCGCTCGAACCACGGGCTGTCGGTGACGCGGTCGACGGTCTGCTTGGCCTGATGGTGGGTCATCGGTGTCCGTTTCGCTCGGGGTGAGGCTTATCGGCCTTCGGTTGCACAACGCTACAGATAGCCGATCCACCCACGGACGAAACGGACGTTCAGCTCACCGGCGTCGACAACGTCGTGTTCATTCGCGCCACCGCCTGCTCATACTCGGTAACCAGATCCTCGATGAGTGCGGCGACCGGGGTGATCTCGTTGCAACGTCCCACGATCTGACCGGCCGGCATCGCCACCACCTCCGGATCGTCGGCGGCCGAGATCCGCGCGTGCGCCTCGCTGACGAGCAGATTCTGCAAGGGCATGGGCAGCGCGTCCGGCGCGCCGTCGGCGTCCCAGGCGTCTGTCCACTTCGTCTTCAGCAACCTGGCGGGTTTGCCGGAGTAGATGCGGCGACGCACGGTATCCCGCGACGTCGCCTTCAGCAGCGCCTTCTGCACCGTCGACGGCCCGTCAGCGTCCGGGGCCATGCCGAGCTTGTATTCGGCGGCGGTCAGCCAGTAGGTGCCCATCCACACGCCTTGCGCGCCCAACGCGATCGCCGCGGCGATCTGCCGGCCACTACCGACACCGCCGGCAGCCAGCACCGGCGCCGCGTCACCCAACGCGTCAACGAGTTCGGGCCAGAGAATCATCGAGGTGACCTCGCCTGTGTGGCCACCGCCTTCATAGCCCTGGGCGATCACGATGTCGACCCCGGCCTCCACATGGTGCAGCGCGTGTTCCTTCGCCCCCGCGAGCGCCGCGACGAGCAGGCCGTTGTCATGGGATGTCGCGATGACGTCTTCCGGCGGGGACCCCAGGGCGTTGGCGATCAGCTTGATCTGCCCGTACTTTCGCGTGTGCTCCATCGCGACGTCCACGTGGGATCGCGCGACGGAATGTAGCCAGCCGAGCACACCGGCGTTGACCCGTTCGCCGTTGGGCAGCGGTGGCACACCGAGGTCATCGAGGGTGCGTTCCACGAACGCCTTGTGCTCGGGCGGGATCATCGAGTCCAGGTCCACCTGGCTGCCCTCGGTGGGAATTTTCGCGGGCATCACGATGTCCACACCGAAGGGTTTTCCGTCGGTGTTCTCGTGCATCCACTCGAGGACCTCGTCGAGTTCGTCGGCCTCGTTGAAGCGCACACAACCCAGCACTCCCATGCCACCGGCGCGACTGATCGCGGCGGCCACATGCTGGCTCGGGGTGAATCCGAATATGGGGTAGTCGATGCCGAAACGGTCGGCGAGTTCGGTACGCATCTCAGCTCATCTCCGGCGCTACAGCGCCTCGTCGGCGGGACGTTCGGTGGTGATGCCGGCACCCCACCGGTAGTCGGGTTTGCCTGCGGGCGAACGCTTGATCTGATCGACGAACCAGACGCTGCGCGGGCACTTGTAGCCGGCGAGTTCCTTGCGGACCACGTCGTTGAGGTCGGCGATCGAGGGCCGGGCACCGTCACGGGTGGCGATGACGGCGGCAACCCGCTGCCCCCACCGGTCGTCGGTCACGCCGACGACAACCGTGTCGAACACGTCGGGATGCGCCTTGAGCGCACCCTCCACCTCCTCGGGGAAGACCTTCTCCCCGCCGGTGTTGATGGACACCGAGCCGCGCCCGAGCATGGTGATGGTGCCGTCCGCCTCCAGCTGCGCGTTGTCACCCGGCAGCGAATACCGAATCCCGTTGAACTCCTTGAAGGTCTTCGCCGACTTCTCCGGATCGTTGTGGTAGCGCAGCGGCACGTGCCCGGACCTCGCCAACACACCCACCTCGCCGCTGCCGGCCTCCACCGGAGTGCCGTCCTCACGCAGCACATGGGTCTCGCTGTCCGCCTTCACGCGTGGTCCACCGCTGTGTGGCGCGCCCTTGGCCACCACACTCAGACCTCCGAAACCCGTTTCCGACGACCCGATCGCGTCGACGATCACCGCATTGGGGAACCGGTCGACGAATTGATCCTTGATGGTCGGCGAGAACAGGCATGCCGACGACGCGATGGATACAACTGAGGACAGATCGTGTTCGTCCTTTTCCGCCAACGCCTCGATCATCGGCCGACCCATCGCGTCGCCGGTGATGAAGATGACGTTCACGCCGTGACGTTCGACGATGTCCCAGGCGGCGCTGCCGCTGAACTCCGGGTACACCACCGCTTTTCCGCCTGCGAACAGTGATTGGAAGATGGCCCACTGCGACCCGCCGTGGATGAACGGCGGGATCGGGTAGCGCACCAGCTGCCCGCCCGCAGCGCCGTCCTGCGCGAGCTTCCACTCATCGGCCACGGGTTCGCTGGTGTACCAGTCGATCCCGCCTCCGAGGACCCGCCACACGTCTTCTTGCCGCCACACCACACCCTTGGGCTTTCCGGTGGTGCCACCGGTGTAGAGCATGTACAGGTCGTCGTTGGTGCGCTTCTCGAAGTCGCGCTCGGTCGACGACTCCGCGATCGCATCGTCGTAGGGGATGGTGTCCTCGTAACCGCTGCAACTCAACGAAGCATCGCTGCCGTCGTCAATCGCGATCCGATGCTCGATCGACGGACAATTCGGCAACGTGTTGCACACCCGCTCGCAGAACTGTCGCTCGTGGATGAGGACCTTCATCCCGGAGTCGGTAAAGATGTGTTCGAGCTCGGCCTCGACGTAGCGGTAGTTCACGTTCACCATGACCGCGCGGGCCTTGAAGATCGCGACCATCGACTCGACCGCCTCGATGGTGTTACGGCTGTACAGACCCACTCGGTCGCCGGGTTGCACGCCGAGCTCGCGGAGTTTGTGGGCCAACGCATTGGAGCGCGCCTCCAAATCTGCGTAGGTGCGAGTGCGGTCGCCGGATTCCAGGGCGATGCGCTCGGGCATCAAATCGACGGCATGCTCGATGAGGTCGGCAATCGTGTAGGCCATGGCTCAAAATTAGAACGTGTTATCGTTTTGAGCAAGCAGCAATCCGCACCGATTCGCGAGGAACGACGATGACCACAGTTGCCGGTTCGCAAGCCGCCACCGACCACGCTCCCGACTGCCTCGTCGAGAAGCGCGGCCACGTCCTGATCGTGACCATGAACCGTCCGCAGGCACGGAACGCACTGTCGGCGGAGATGATGCGGATCATGGTCGAGGCCTGGGATCAGGTCGACGACGACCCCGACATCCGCGTGGCGATCCTGACCGGCGCCGGTGGCGCATTCTGCGCCGGCATGGACCTCAAGGCGATGAACAAGAACTCCCCCGGGGACACCGCCGATCAGGGCACCTGGAACCCGGCGAGCCTGCCCGCATTGCTGAAGGGACGGCGCCTCACCAAGCCGCTGATCGCCGCGGTCGAGGGCCCGGCCATAGCCGGCGGTACCGAGATCCTGCAGGGCACCGACATTCGGGTGGCCGGCGAGAGCGCGAAGTTCGGTGTGGCCGAAGCCCGATGGGGGCTGTTCCCGCTCGGCGGCAGCGCGGTGCGACTGCCTCGGCAGATCCCGTACACCATCGCCGCCGACCTGTTGCTGACCGGACGCCACATCACCGCAGCCGAGGCCAAGGAGTACGGCCTCATCGGTTACACGGTTCCCGACGGATCGGCTCTGGACAAGGCGCTCGAGATCGCCGAGGCCATCACCGCCAACGGCCCGCTCGCCGTACAGGCAATCCTCAAAACCATGCGTGACACCGAGGGCATGCACGAACTCGACGCCTTCGAGATCGAATCCAAGCTGGGCATCTCGGTGTTCAAGAGCAAAGACGCCAAGGTCGGTCCCCGCGCGTTCGCCAACAAGGAGAAGCCGGTCTTCACCGGGGAATGACCGCGGTCGAGCCGCCGGCGTCGGCATGGTTGGCGCCATGCCGGTTCGGGTATCCCCCTCATCGCAGCGATGAGAGGAGTACCGATGGCAGCAGAACACGACCAACCGCACATTCCCGACCCGGCCGATTCGGTGAACCCCGAACTCGCCTCCGCGGTCGACGCCGAGGATCTCGATGAGGACCGGCTGCAGCTCGACCCGCTCGAGGAGGGCATGGATCCTCCCGAGGGCTGGTCAGCCGCCGACCGCACCGGGGTCACCGCCCGCGAGCAGCGCGAAGGCGAAACGCTGGATGAGCGCCTCGCCGAGGAGGAACCCGACTTCGGCGATACACCCGAGGCGGGCGCTGTGGCCGAAGACGAGCGACAGCCAGACGGCACCGACGATCGTCGCACCACCACGAGTGGCGGGCAGTCAGCCGACGAGGCGGGCGGATCGGTCGCGGCCGCACAGCGCACACCGGGATTCGACGAGGAAACATGACCCGCGGCGACCCGGAAGCCGGCCCGGCAGCGCACGAGCAATCGACACGCAGCCTTGCCCTACCCGGCGTGGTCCTCGGCGTCGGTCTCGGTGGATTCGTCGACGGCATCCTGCTGCACCAACTCTTGCAGTGGCACCACATGCTGACCGGTACCGACGACGATCGGCTCGGTGTGGACTACTACTCGGCAGACACCGTGCACGGGTTGCAGATCAACACGGTGTGGGACGGGCTGTTCCACACGTTCACCTGGCTCGCCGTGCTCATCGGCCTGGCATTGCTCTACAGCCGGGTCACCGACGCCCGCCGCCGGCTGTGGACGTCACGGGCACTGTGGGGTTGGGTCCTGGTCGGCTGGGGCATGTTCAACCTGGTCGAGGGAGTCATCGACCACCACATCCTGCGGATTCACCATGTCCGCAGCGGTGATCACCAACTGCTGTGGGATCTCGGGTTCCTGGTCCTGGGCGCGCTACTCGTTGTCGGCGGATGGTTACTGCAACGCACCGCTCGACCGGTTCCTGGCGTCGACTCACTCGCAGGACAATGAACACGCTGGCACATGGCGCCGAGACCGCAGTTCCCACCGGCACCATCGCTGTCCTGGTGCTGGCGGCATTTGCCGGGACCACGTATGTTCTCGCTGCGCGGCGGCGCCACAGTGAGAACCGCGGCTGGGATCATCGGCGCACGGTCGGATTTCTGACCGGGTTGGCCTTACTGCTGGTCGCCGCCCGGCCGGCGACATCCGATGGGTTCGCCGACCACATGCTCGGCCACCTGCTCATCGGAATGTTTGCCCCGCTGGCGCTGGTGTTGTCTGCACCGTTGACCTTGCTGCTGCGATCTGTGCCGCCGTCGGTGGGCGCCGCGATCACTCGACTGTTCCGCTCCACACCGGCGCGTGTGATGACTCATCCGATCGTGTTGCTGACAGCCAACATCGGAGGTCTCGCGGCGCTGTACTTCACCGGCCTCTTCGGTCTCTCAGAGCGGAACAACCTCGTACATTCCGCGATCCACGTGCATTTCTTCGTGGTCGGATACCTGTTCGCCTGGATGATCGCCGGACCCGACCCCGGGCCACACCGGCCCGGCGTGCGGACCCGGCTCGTGGTACTCGGTGTGGCCATCTTCGGACACGCCGTGATCGCACAGCTGCTCTACGCGGGATGGTTTGTCGCGATCGACGCCCCGGCCGCAGAGATCCGTGCCGGTGGCACGCTCATGTACTACTGGGGTGACATCGCCGAGATCCTGCTCGCACTGGCGCTTCTGGTGACCTGGCGGCCGGATCACCGCAGCAGGGCGGGCGCACGTCGCGGCACAAGATCGAGTTCGAACCCCTTGGGCACCATGGTGAGTCGCTCGTCCACCGCGAGTTCGTAATCGGGGTCACCGGAGAGGTCGTATCGATGCAGGATGCGCGCGAGCACCAGTACCGATTCATGCAGCGCGAACTGGCGGCCGATACAGGCCCGCAACCCGGCACCGAACGGTTTGTAACTGTGCGCGGGACGCTTCTTGACGTTGGCCGGGAGGAATCGATCCGGGTCGTAGACATCCGGATCGTCCCAGACGGACGGATCTCGGTGAACGAAGCCGAGCACGATGATCGCCCAGTCCTGCGGCCGCATCCGGTAGGCGTCGGCCAGCATGGTCTCGCCCCGCGGGCTGCGGGCGAAGGCCGGCACCGTCGGCCAAATGCGCAGTGCCTCATCCAGACATCGGCGTATGTAGCGAAACTTCGGAATCTGCTCGAAGGTCGGCACCGCGTCCGAGTCGTCACCGAGGATCTCGTCGGCCTCCTGTTGCGCCTTCGCCAGGCAATGCGGGTTCCGCGACAGGTAGTACAGCGTGAATGACAACGCACCCGAGGTGGTTTCGTGGCCGGCCACCAGGAAAGTCAGAATCTGATATCGAATGTTCAACGGTGACAGTCGCTCCCCGCTCTCCGGGTGAGAGGTGTTGAGCATGATGCCGAGCAGATCGTGATCGTCGGAAGATGCCGAACGTTCGGCGATGAGGTCGTCGAGCATCTTATCTACATACGCCTGCTGGCCCGCGTTGCGCCGATCGATGAGCCTGCCGAGCAGCGCGCCTCCGGGCGCCGTCAGCAGACCACCCTTGCGACGCCCGGTTTCCAATGCTCGGATCATGGCGCCGACAAACGGATGCGGTTGCTGACTGGTGAAGGACCCGAAGTCGTGGCTGAACGCCGCACGACTCAGCGTTTCCATGGTCAGTTTCGTCATCGACTGCGTGACGTCCACCGGTCCGGCCTGCCGTTCCCAGAACGCGAACAGTTCATCGGCGGTGGCCAACATGATCGGGTGATACGACTGCATCGCCGACTTGGTGAACGCGGGCATCAGCAGTTCGTGTGCCAGTTGCCAGTTGGGTTCGTCGTTCTCGGCGGTGAACAGCCCGTCGCCGGCGTATTGCCGCAGGGCAGTGATCGCCGGTGGCAGCGCCTTGCAGAACCGCGTCTCATCGCAGAGCTCGGCGGCGAGCTCTGCACTAGACACGAACACGAAGTTCTGCCGAAAGATCCGCATCTCGAAGATGGGGCCGAGGTCGGCGCCCCACGCAAGCAAATCCAGGATGGGGTGTCTGGGGCTCGAGACTCCCAGGTCACCGATGAGCGGTTTGCGACGGTCGGCGTGCGGAAAGATTTGCCCCGACCAGTCGTTCTTCAGCGTCCTGACCACAGTTCGACCCTGCTCCCGGCGGATAGGCGTGTCAATCCATCCACGGATGGATTCTATCCGGGCGCACCCTTGACACGCGCGATAATGGAGAGAAGTCTCTGATAAATGATGGACCTGGATCTGGCACATACAGTGCTTGACGCCCAGCCGTTCAGTCGCATGCTCGGCGCACGCCTGACTCACATCGGCGACGATGGCGTCACACTGGCGGTCGACGTCCGCGACGATCTCCGTCAGCAGTACGGCTACATCCACGGCGGGGTGCTGAGCTACCTCGCCGACAATGCACTGACCTACGCCGCCGCGCTCGGTCTCGGTCCGGATATCGTCACCAGCGGCTTCTCGATCGAGTACCTCTCCCCTGCACGCGACGGGCGTGAACTGGTCACCCACGCGACACTTGTCCACGCGGGCCGAACCAAAGCCGTTGCCCGGTGCGACATCAGCGTCATCGACAATGACGGAACCCGGCGCGTGGTCGCCGCCGCGCAGGGAACGAGCATGGTCCGGGGCCGCGGGTCGAGAACCGCGCTACAGCATTGACGAGATCCTCGACGCCGCACTCGAACTCGTAGTCGAGGACGGCCCGGCGGCGGCGACCGTATCCGCCGTCGCCCGTCGCATCGGGGCACCGTCGGGGTCGGTCTATCACCGCTTCGCCAGCCGCGACGAGCTGATGGCCCGGCTATGGCTACGCTCCATCGCGCGATACCAGGAGGGCGTCGTCACAGCCTTGCGGCGCAACGATGCCAACGAGGCCGCCCGAGCCGCGGTCGCGCACTGTTTCGATTGGACGGCCGCGCATCCCGGGGAGTCCGCGCTGCTGCTGCAGTACAACAAGCGGGACCTGTTGCGCGCCTGGCCCGATACACTCGCCGCCGAACTCCGGACGCACAATCGCCGCACGCGCGAAGTGGTGCGAGGATACGCTCGACAACGATTCGGCTCATCCGATGCCGAGGTGATGGATCGGGTCACGTTCGCACTCGTCGACCTGCCCTACGCGGCCGTACGACGACATCTCCCCGACCGCGGCCGGCCTGCAGAGTGGTTGCGCGACTTCACCCTACGGTCCGCCGAGGCGATACTGGCCGAAGTTCCCACCAGGATTACGGACTCTTCGTAGCGCGAGGGCGGCGCGACTGCACGACCGCCCGGACTGTCCCGACGTCCCGGAAAATTGACAGTTGCAGGCATCAAAGTTTGGCGCTACTCTCGAAGATACGTTCGAACGACAGTCGGGGGATTCAGTGTCGGGCACAGATCAGGTCAGTGAGGTGCAGCAGCTGTATGCGCAGTTGCATGACCTGCTCGACCGTATCGATGCCGTCGACACCACCCCTGCCATGGATGACGCGGTGTTGGATGTGGCCGAACAACACGAACGTGCCCATCGTCGGATGAGTCTGATCGGGCATCGCCGCATGATGGACTGCAACGACCGCGGCGTACCCGGCCAACTCGGCTACCGCCACATCGGCGAGATGATGGCCCACCATCTACGCATCCCCGATCACCGCCGCCGCATGCGACACATGCGGGCCCTAACCGAATTCCGGTCCCTGCAGGGCGAACTCACCCCCCCACGCTATGCGGCGTTGGCCGCGGTGGTCGCCGACGGCGCCGCCACACCCGCCCACGTCGATGCCGTGTTGAAAGTGGTGAAGAAGATTCCCCGCTCGGTGCCACTCGACGTCGCCGAGAAGGCCGAAACCATGATGGCCGAATTCGCCCGCACCCTGACCCCCAAACAGATCCTGAAAGCCGGAGCCGAACTACTCGGGCGCATCGACCCCGACGGCACCCTGACCGATGAACGTGACCGCGCCCGCCGCCGCTCCGTACTCATCGGCGACCAAGATGATCAATCGATGAGCGAGTTCGACGGTGCCCTCACACCCACCACCCGCGCCATGCTCGACGTGATCCTCGCCAAGATGGCCGCCCCCGGGATGAACAATCCCGACGACAAGGACTCCCCACGCGGCGCGACTCTCGACGCCGACATCGAGAAACTGAAAGAGGCAGCCGGGCGCGACAATCGATCCACCGGCCAACGCAACCACGACGCGCTGCACACCCTGTTCCAGTTGGTCCTCGACGGCGGTGTGCTCGGCAAGAGCCACCGCGGTCTGCCGCCACACATCATCGTCAAGGTCAACGAAACCGATCTGCGTGACCGCACCGGGTTCGGACACACCGCCACCGGCACCCAACTGCCCATCGCCGACATCATCGAGATGGCCGCCGAGGCGCAATTCCACCTCGCCGTATTCAAAGACCACACCGCCCAACCGCTGTATCTGGGCACCGCCAAACGCTTCGCCAACCAGGCGCAACGATTGATGCACTTCGCCCAAGACGGCGGCAGCGGATGTTCCAAACCAGGCTGCTCACATCCGAGCGCGATCGTCGAAATCCATCACGCCGACAAAGACTGGGCCGACGGCGGCACCACCGACATCGACACCACCGCACCAGCCTGCCCACCACACAATCGGATGGTCGGCCCCAAACCCGGACAATGGACCACTCGCATCATCCGCCACGGCCGTGACGCCGGCCGCGCCGGGTGGACACTGAACCCACTCGACGGCAGCCCACCCGGACCACCCCAGGTCAACCGGATCCACGAGGTCGGCGAACTCTTCGAACACTACCTCCGCAGCGGCACGATCAGCGAGGACCCACAACCAGCCGAAACCGAACCACCGGCTGCGGACGCGGCGGTTCGGCGCAAGCCGATCTCGCCGGCACGACTCGCCGCACGTACTCGACGACGAAAGCGCAAGCTGCGTCGAACAAGTCACCACACCCGACAACGACTCCTGGCCCGGGTGCGGTAGGTCGCCTGGTCCTCGCGCGCCCGCCGATCAACCGCGCGTGAAACTGCACGCGCGGTTGGTTGCTGGGCGCGCGAGAGTTTTGCCGACGGTCACACCAGCGTCGCCAACTGACGGATCGTCTCCGCGTCGCGCGCGGTAACCATCAACATGCTCACGCCCGCAGCCTCCCACTGCTTGATCTGAGCACGCACCTCATCGGCGGTGCCGGCGATCATCGTCTCGCGCACCATCTCGTCGGGGACCGCAGCCATCGCCTCGGCCTTGCGGCCCTCGCGGAACAGCGCGCCGATCTCGTCGACCGCGTCGCCGTAGCCCATGCGCCGATACAGCTCGGCGTGAAAGTTCTTCTCCTTCGCGCCCATTCCACCGACGTAGAGTGCCGTCGACGGTCGGTACCGCTCCACGGCTTCTGCGATGTCATCGGTGATCACCACCTGCACCGTCGCCGCTACCTCGAAGTCGTCACGAGTGCGTCGGGCCCCGGGGCGCGCGAATCCTTCGGCCAGCCAGGCCTCGTACTGATCGGCCAGACGCAAACTGTAGAAGATCGCAAGCCATCCGTCGGCGATCTCCGCGGTCTGCGCCACGTTCTTCGGCCCCTCGGCGCCGAGCCAGATCGGAATGTCGGCTCGCAAAGGATGAGTGATCGGCTTGAGTGATTTGCCGAGTCCCGTCGATCCGGGCGCATCGGGCGGGTACGGCAACGGATAATGCGGGCCCGCGTTGGACAATTTGCCCTCACGGGCGAGTACGTCCCGGACCACCTGGACGTACTCGCGAGTGCGCGCCAACGGCTTGCCGAAAGGTTGCCCGTACCAGCCCTCGACCACCTGCGGCCCAGACACACCGAGACCGATGATGTGGCGGCCACCGGAGAGATGGTCGAGGGTCAACGCCGCCATCGCCAGCGACGTCGGCGGCCGCGCCGACAATTGCGACACGGCCGTGCCGAGCCGGATCCGGTCGGTCGCCGCACCCCACCAGGCCAGCGGGGTATAGGTGTCCGACCCCCACGACTCGGCAGTGAACACCGCGTCGAATCCAGCCTCCTCGGCAGCCGCGATGAGCTCCGGAGCATTGTCGATGGGGCCGGCACCCCAGTATCCGAGCTGCAGTCCGAGCTTCACGTGTGCATCCTCCGCGGGTCTGTGACGTGCATCTTGTGCCTCAATACTAGAACGTGTTCTACTCGATGGGTGAGCACCAGCACAACTGCACCCCGCCCTGCCCCGGCGAGTCCGGTCGCCGAGGTCCCCGCGCCCCAGTCGGAGATCCTGTCGGCGCCGCTGAAGAACTCCTTCGACTACACACGCTCGCTCGGACCCGTCCTGAGCCAGTTCGCCCTCGCTCTCCGCGACGGCCGCATCATCGGATCGAAGAGCAGCGACGGCACGGTATCGGTGCCGCCTCGTGAGTTCGACCCGATCGGCGGCGCGAAGACCACCGAGCTGGTCGACGTCGCCTCGGTGGGCACCGTGCTCACCTGGTCGTGGCAGCCGCACCCGCTGACGCCTCAACCCCTCGACAAGCCTTTCGCCTGGGCGTTGATCACCCTCGACGGCGCGGACACCGCGATGTTGCATGCGGTAGCGGTCGATTCGCCCGCCGACATCTCCACCGGCCTGCGGGTACACGCCGTCTGGAAGGCGGCCCGCATCGGCCGCATCGACGACATCGCCTACTTCGCACCCGGTGACACCTCCGACGCGGCACCGGCGAACGAGGCCGAGAACTCCGACGACGAACTCATCGTCATGCCGACCCCCATCAGCACCGAGATCATCCACTCGGCGACCGAGGAGGAGTCCTGGTATCTCGAGGGTCTCAAGGCCGGCAAGCTGTACGGGTCGCGGATCGGCTCCGGGGTGGATGCCGGGCGCGTCTACTTCCCGCCGAAAGCAGTCAGCCCGTCCGACGGTTCGGCCGCGGTGGAGCGGGTCGAGTTGGCCGACACCGGCATCGTGACGACCTTCTGCATCGTCAACGTCCCGTTCCAGGGGCAGCGGATCAAGCCGCCGTATGTGGCCGCGTACGTCCTGCTCGACGGCACCGACATCCCGTTCCTGCACCTGATCCTCGACTGCGAGGCCGCCGACGTGCGGATGGGTATGCGGGTGCAGGCGGTCTGGCAGCCCGAGGAGGAACGTGAACTGTCCATGGGCAGCATCAGCCACTTCCGCCCCACCGGTGAACCCGACGCCGAGTACGAGTCGTATCGCGAGTTCCTCTGAGCGACAAACATTCTTCGACCGGACCACTTCCATCAAGGAGTCTGCAGTGACCCTCCCCCGGATTGCGATCGTCGGGTTCGCGCACAGCCCGAACATCGTCGGGACGCACGGCACCACCAACGGTGTCGAGATGTTGATCCCGTGCTTCAACAAGCTCTACGCCGACCTCGGCATCTCTCGCACCGACATCGAATTCTGGTGCAGCGGCTCGTCCGACTATCTTGCCGGCCGCGCATTCTCGTTCATCTCGGCCATCGACTCGATCGGCGCGATGCCGCCGATCCATGAATCCCACGTCGAGATGGACGGCGCCTGGGCGTTGTACGAAGCGTGGGTGAAGATCGCCACCGGAGAGGTCGACCTCGCCCTGGCCTACGGTTTCGGCAAGTCCACCGCCGGCAACATGGATCAGACCCTCGCCCTGCAGCTCGACCCGTACACCGTCGGGCCGCTGTGGCCCGACGCCCGTTCGCTGGGCGCCCTGCAGGCCCGCGCCGGGATCGACGCCGGCACCTGGTCCGAAGAGGACATGGCGGCGGTGGCCGCGCGCACCTCCGGAGCGTCGGTCGACGAACTCATGAGCTCCGAGTATGTCGCCGATCCGCTACGAGCACACGACATTGCGCCCTACACTGATGCCGCCGCGGCGGTGATCATCGCCAGCGAGCGCAAGGCGAAAGAGCTCGTCGCCAACCCCGCCTTCGTCACCGGCTGGGATCATCGCATCGACACACCCAACTTCGGTGCACGGGATTTGACGATCTCGCCGTCGACGAAACTCGCCGGCGACACCGCGTTCGGCGATCGCAACCGTGCGGTCGACGTAGCCGAGATCAACGCGTCATTCACCCATCAGGAGCTGATCGTGCGCAACGCACTCGACCTCCCGGAGTCCGTGCGGATCAACCCGTCCGGCGGTTCACTGGCGGGCAATTCGCTGTTCTCCGCCGGACTACAGCGGGTTGGCTACGCCGCCCACGAGATCCTCACCGGTAACGCGGGTACCGCGCTGGCCCATGCATCGAGCGGCCCGCTGTTGCAGCAGAACATGGTGGTCACCCTGGCAGGAGACGAGAACTGATGGCACACAACAATCGCGCAGCAGTCCTGGGCACCGGCCAGACCAAGTACGTCGCCAAGCGTCACGACGTCACGATGGCCGGCATGTGCCGGGAGGCCATCGACGCCGCCCTGGCCGATGCCCAGGTATCCATCGACGATGTCGACGCCATCGTGATCGGCAAGGCGCCCGACCTGTTCGAGGGGTCGATGATGCCGGAACTGGCGATGGCCGAGGCCCTCGGCGCGGTCGGCAAGCGGATGATCCGCGTGCACACCGCCGGATCGGTCGGCGGATCGACCGCCAACGTCGCCGCGTCGCTGGTCTTCGCGGGGGTACACAAGCGTGTGCTGGCGGTCGCCTGGGAGAAGCAGTCGGAGTCGAATGCCATGTGGGCGTTGTCGATTCCGGTGCCCTTCACCAAACCCGTCGGTGCCGGCGCGGGCGGCTTCTTCGCACCGCACGTGCGTGCCTACATCCGGCAGTCCGGCGCCCCCGAGCACATCGGCGCGATGGTGGCCGCCAAGGACCGGCGCAACGGCTCACTCAACCCGCTGGCCCATCTGCAGCAATCCGACCTCACCGTCGAGAAGGTGATGGGTAGTCAGATGTTGTGGGACCCGATCCGCTACGACGAGACCTGCCCGTCGTCGGACGGCGCCTGCGCGGTGGTGATCGGCGCCGAGGACGTGGCCGACGCCGCGGTGGCAGCCGGCAACCCGGTTGCGTGGATTCACGCCACCGCGATGCGCACCGAACCGTTGTCGTTCGCCCACCGCAACGTCGTGAGCCCGCAGGCCAGCCGCGATGCGGCGGCCGCCCTGTGGAAGGCCGGAGGTATCGACAACCCGGTCGAAGAGATTGATGCCGCCGAGGTGTACGTGCCGTTCTCGTGGTTCGAACCGATGTGGTTGGAGAGCCTCGGGTTCGCGGCCGAAGGGGAGGGTTGGAAGCTCACCGAGGCCGGCGAGACCGAGATCGGTGGCCGCATCCCGCTCAATGCGTCCGGCGGCGTGCTCTCGTCGAATCCGATCGGCGCATCGGGCATGATCCGCTTCGCCGAGGCCGCCATCCAGGTGATGGGCAAGGCCGGCGACCATCAGGTCCCCGACGCCCGCAAGGCCCTCGGTCACGCCTACGGCGGTGGCTCGCAGTACTTCTCGATGTGGCTGGTGGGCGCCTCCAAGCCCACGCACTAGCGGCGCAACCCCACCTCCCGAACGCGCCCAGCACGGAGGCCGACAGAACCCAAAAATTCGCCGAGAGAACCCTCATTTTCGTCGACGGCATCCTTGGGCTCAAGTGGTCACCGCAACAGCCTGTCTGTTGGAGGTTGCTGGTGGCGAACAATCGTGTGCCCGCGGTGAAGCGTGAGCGGTTTTGGGTAGCTCTCGGGGAGGGTAGTTCGGTGGCTGCGGCCGCCCGTGTGGCGGGGGTGTCGGCGTATTCGGGGTATGTGTGGATGGCTGCAGCGGGTCAGCCGTTGCCCTCGGGGCGGGCTCGACGTCGGCGCGCCACGCTCGAAGATCGGGAGTTGTTCTGGGCTGAGCTACGTGCGGGTGCGAGCATTGCG
>NZ_JBITWL010000031.1:0-58909 GCF_044543825.1 Gordonia sp. NPDC062954
GACCGACCCAACCCCGCAGAGCATCCTCAATAACGCGCCAAGGTGGTCCCATGCTCGTGGCAATCCAGGTGGCCCCATAGCGGTGGCAAATGACATTCATTTGCACGGTCGGCGAGGAACAGGTGGAGACACTGCGTACCGAGGTGGGCAAGATCTTGGACTACGACGAGGATTCGGTGTTCATCGTGCGGCAGTGCAAGACCTGCTGGGGATCTCTCGTGACGCTCGGGCAAGGCGAGCCGCCTCGTGAGGAACTGTTCTGGGAGGCGTGGTGATGGTCGTCCGTAGGAGTCGCCATACCCGGTGCACGAAGCGGCCGAAAGGTCGAGGTGTGTGTAGTGCTCTGACCTGCGACGATGGCAATTAGGGACAGTAGTTGTCCGCAATCTAGGAGGGTGTTTCCGGAGGTGTGTGTAAACCGATCGCATCATCGCTGGTCAGGCGGGTCGTTTGGATGATAGGGTCAGTTTCACCGTCTCGCTGAAGTGCGAATTGAAACATCGTATTCTCGCCGTAGGCGGGGTTAAACTCCGCGTCAGTTTCACCGTCTCGCTGAAGTGCGAATTGAAACTCCATCATGCGACCGTAGAACCCTTCTTGCTTGAGGGTCAGTTTCACCGTCTCGCTGAAGTGCGAATTGAAACCACCACCAGTATGCTGATGGCGAGTGCGATGCCAGTCAGTTTCACCGTCTCGCTGAAGTGCGAATTGAAACGACGCAACGCGCGTCTTGGACTTGCCGTCACGCGGCTTGTCAGTTTCACCGTCTCGCTGAAGTGCGAATTGAAACAACGTCATAGACGTTCACGTTCATGTCCAACAGTCAGTTTCACCGTCTCGCTGAAGTGCGAATTGAAACCGTCGTCCGCGGGGCAAAGCTGAGACAAGACATGTCAGTTTCACCGTCTCGCTGAAGTGCGAATTGAAACACTACGCCTTCCCGGCCTGGAACAGAAGCCAGATCAGGTCAGTTTCACCGTCTCGCTGAAGTGCGAATTGAAACCCCGATGGTAGGTGAGATAGCCCACCAGACCTTCAACGTCAGTTTCACCGTCTCGCTGAAGTGCGAATTGAAACCCTCCAGCTGTCCTCGGTTGAAATCATCCACGCGCAGGTCAGTTTCACCGAGTCGCTGAAGTGCGAATTGAAACGCGGTGGGGCGGAGGGTCGAACTTAGGGGTGATACCGTCAGTTTCACCGTCTCGCTGAAGTGCGAATTGAAACCCGCGGTCGACGAGGGACTGGAAGCCGGTCGGGTTCTCGAGTCAGTTTCACCGTCTCGCTGAAGTGCGAATTGAAACCGCAACGCGCGAAGGGGAGGGCCTACTCAGTTAGAGGCAAAGTCAGTTTCACCGTCTCGCTGAAGTGCGAATTGAAACACGGCGTCTGTCGCCGAGATCTCGCATCATCGTCTGTCAGTTTCACCGTCTCGCTGAAGTGCGAATTGAAACACGTAGATGATGAACAGGCCTGTATCAACCACCAGCTTGTCAGTTTCACCGTCTCGCTGAAGTGCGAATTGAAACCCCTTAGGCACACCGTGTGCCTAGAGCGCGCAAGTGGTCAGTTTCACCGTCTCGCTGAAGTGCGAATTGAAACAGGTCACCCTCGAGGTAGGAGTTGCTGTCCCTCCAGAGTCAGTTTCACCGTCTCGCTGAAGTGCGAATTGAAACTCGACGATTTGTCGTCGGACTGAGTGGATTCGTGTCAGTTTCACCGTCTCGCTGAAGTGCGAATTGAAACATGTGACATGAGGACGGAGAGTGCGAACGCGACGTCGAGTCAGTTTCACCGTCTCGCTGAAGTGCGAATTGAAACTACTTGCGCACATACCTCATGTAGTCCATGACGATAACCGCGTCAGCTTCACCGTCTCGCTGAAGTGCGAATTGAAACCCGAAGCGTCCCTCGACGGTGTCGGTGAGGTCTGGTCAGTTTCACCGTCTCGCTGAAGTGCGAATTGAAACACAATGCCGACTGGGCCTTGCCTGCATAACCGGTTGTCGCCTTCGCGCAGAGTAATTGAAGGTCACACGTTTCGCAGAAGAGCTGACGGATCCTCTTGATCCCATCGCACCCACATCGGCCGGAAAACGGGGATAGCACCCGTGCGACGGACGTACGCGACGGGTACGATCCTCCTCCAAGGCGAGACCGCAGAAGCCATCTCGTCCGGCAGCGGATCGTTTGCTAAGTACCATCCGATACCGAACGAGAATGTCTTCGGCACCGACAGTTGCAAGATAATGACGGTATTGGGGAAGTCGGTCAGCGCACGTCTGATCTGGTAGGCCGCAGCAGCGCAGGCCAGTTGGAGGTCAACACCGCGCTCGATGTTGGGTTGGCCGTCGACCGCAGGACAAAACGCTCGTGATTGCGGCTCAACCATGGCTGCGCCCACAGCGCCCTGCGGGTTTGCGAGACCGACCGTTCGCAAGAAGTCGACTTCGAAGTGTGGCTGATCGGTGGGTTGTCGGTTGGTGAGGTGGATATCCAGGATCCCTATGCCCCCTGGCAAGGAGTTGTCGAAGCGGCGATCCTCGAGCACCAGGGCACCCGCCAGCTGCTGGACACTGAACGGGCTGTCACGTTCGACAGAAAATTCGAAGTCGCCGCTGCCTGGCTTGTCCTCGACGGCCGGGTGGTTCAGATCCAACAACGTGGATTTCGGTGGTGCTAGCCAGTCATACCCCAAGGCCAACGCCGCCGGGGCGACGATGTTGGGCGCAAACTTTGAGCCGGAGTCCGGACGGTCATCGTTTGCGGCTCTTTCGAGTTCGACCGACACACGTTCGACCTGTTTCCTCGCGTCGATCGCACCCTCGCCCCCGAGGTCGTAGCTGGCGGATGCGCTCCGGTAGTCCATCAATGAGTTGGACGCACGGCGCACCGATGCAGTGTGCCAGTCGGTTTGGCCTGCGGGTTGCAGGCGAACGTAGTACAGGGTTCCAGTGCGTCGTTCTCGCAGGGTGCGTCCGATGATCGCCAGCACTAGAACGACAAGAGTTCCTGCCGCGATGGACACGCGCATCCAGTTCGTACTCGCACGAACTTGCCATGTCGACGTATCTGGAGGCGGCGCTGGGAGCCAGTCCTCAACCACAAGACCGACGAGGGCGATCGCGACGGTGCCCAGAACAGAGATCGCCGCTGTCGACACCCACGGCACGTAGTACCGCTCGAGCCATCGATCCCGAGTACCGCCGGCCAAGGCCAGCGAAATTGTGCCGACGAGAACTGTCGCGAAACAAGCAAGCACGATCCACTCCGCCATGCGGTCCCTCCTGCTCGAGTATTGGTGTCTCGACGATGTGGGGCATTAGATCGGGCGGATGAATGTCATCTCGTCGATGACGGCGACCGCATATTTCTGCGTGATGTCAACGGTCATGTTGGCGCGGACGGCCGCCGCAACCCGGCGGTCGTCTCGTGACCAGGGCACGGTCGGCTGACCGTTCGTGGGCCACGAACGAACCGCAACGTAGGCTTTGTCGCCATCCAGTCGGACACGGACCACCTGTCCGTGCGCCTCGGGCCACCACCCCCACAGAATCGACGTCATCGGGGCTGTTTCAGGGGCCTCGGTACAGTGCAGGCCGTCGAGATCTTGCCACAGGCAGGTCGCGTCGGCGAGTTGTCGACGAGCGTCAGGCCAAGGTGTCGTCACGCGTGCGGTCCTCCTGGTCGATGAGGGTGCGCAAGGTTGCCTGCGCTTCGGACAACGGCACGAGCGCATCATCGGCGTTACCGATGTTCACACGCCCGAACCCCCGGGTTCCGCCCCGTCCGAAAGTCACGTGGCCGTCATTGATGTCCTCGACGGTCAAGCGCAGAAGCGCCTTGAACACGTCTCCATGATGCTGGTCGTCGAATCCGAGATCATCAATCCGGATCCGAAATCGTCCCGTCTCCATAACCTCGAGGCTGTGCAGAAGTCCGCTGCGAGACCAGAACCGATGGTCTCCAGCCTGATCGGACCCGCCCGGCCACGTCTGATGAGCGGCTCCGCCGGTGAATCGATCGATTGGAGAGTTGATTCGGACGCTCGGTTCCCCATCGATCGGGGAATCGAAGAAGCGCAGACGCCCACGATACGAATACCGCGCACGCGAGGCCCGCGACTGCCGGTCGGTGAAGCCGAAGGCGTGGCAGATCACGCAGTAATCGTCCTCCGTGCACGAACACCATTCGCCGTCTTTCCGGACACTGCGAAGGATGTAGCTCATCCGCGAACGCAGGACACCCTTGACGGACGAGGCGAGCATGATGGGTTTTCCGTCCACTCGAACGATGCGGGAGGGTTCGCCCCGAGGCGTACGACTTCCATCACCGACGTGGATCGGCCCGACGATCTCGCATACGAGCTCGTACAACTCTGCGGGATCATCTGTCGGGTCACTTCCCTCGTTCTGGGGGTCGAAATCGTAGGCGCCGACGACGTCGTCGACGAGAATCGGCCCACCGCTGTTGAGATAGCTCAGAAGATCGGCAGGGTTGCCCAAATCGAGCCTCCCGTGCGCCACCGCCAGCACCTTCGCTTGTCCGTGTCCAACCGTGGCACCCCGCCCGATGATCGGCCGCCAACTGCGCAGCAGTGATGTCAGGTCATCGATGTCGTCTCGGGTGGCACGATCACATCGAAACGAGATATCCCACGCCGTGCCGGCAGTCGCCAGCTCTGCACGACGAAGCGACCCCGGTGTCGGAGCACCCGTGTGCGCAGAGATCGCTGTCCGCGACCGTTCCTCCTTCTGACCCCCGTCACATGCCCTTGTGCCAAGGACGGCGATCATGCTGGAGACTGCGCGCTCATCGTCCTCCGCGTCGGGTGCGTGCCCGAAGTACCGTCGCGCCTCGCTTGCGTCTCGTTGAGCCGCCACATGCGCCCTCAGCGAACCGGCGACCGTGGTCGGAGGCAGATGCGCGCGCTTGGTGAAGTCCGTTTCCAAACAGAGTTGTAGCGTCGACTCCGGCTCGGCACCGACGGGTATCTGTTCGGCGAGAACACCACCAGACTCGACGAATTCGAGTCGGACCTTGAAGAAGTCGACCTGCCTACCCACGGCTCCATCCTTCCGGGTCGGACTCGCTGCCACCGACGCAACCGAATCCCTCGTGTCGCCGCAGTCCGATCCCACTCGCGAGGCTCTTCAGAGCCGCGGGGTCCGGTTCATCCCCCAGCACGATGCGGTAGGTCGCGCCAGCATCCACCGCGCGATCGACATGCTTTGGCAGGTTGCTCGCCGCGTGCCATCCGCCGACTTCCGTCCACCGAAACCATTTCCTGACGTCGACGATAGGCACTCCCAGCATCGACTCCAGCTCAGCCCTGTCGGGTTCCGATGTGGGAGCGCCGTGGCTGTCGACGAAGATCCCGGGGGACGACAGCCGCAGCACCAGCAGAGGCGAGTGAACTCGGATAACGCGTGGCGGGTCGAATTGTTCGTCGGGTTCGATCGTGGCCACGGCGCGTCCGCTCGTCGTCCGACGTCCCCCGATGCGCAGGGTCGTGAGTGCTGACAGGCGTCGGATGCTGACGGCGTCGCCTTCGAGCCGTCCGACAAACGATGCCACGTTCCGATGGTTGATCTCCTCCCGCATGAACAGTTCCGAGTCCTTGGCGACTCCGTCGTCAGCGATCGTGACGTGACTTCGTGCGACCGTTGATCGCCCTGCGGTGGGCTGTGGACTGGGACCGAAGGGGTTCGATGTCGGCTTTGCCCGCTCGAGCGGACTGTGGCAGGCCGCGCAGCTCGTCGCAGACGCATCCTTCGGCTTCATCGGCTTCGCATCGTCGATGAACAGCTTCGTCTTACACTGGTCGCCGGGAGCATACTTGTGGATACGAAGGGACGCGGGGGTCGGCGGCAGACCCGCGAAGCAGGGGCCGAATATGGTTGGCCCCTCGAATAATTTGATGAATTCGCCGCGATGCGTCGGGTCGACCGCTCCGCCGTGGGCCGCCAGCCACGCGGCGGCGAAGGCGCCTCTGAGAACACTGCCCGGAATGTGCGTCAGGGTTGATTGCCGGAAACCCGCTCGCGGGCCGGACCCTATGTGGGTGCGTTGGGTCAACCTGACAATCACGCGCGCCATCTCACATACCTCCCTGCCATCCGAGTAGCTTCAGGTCGTTTTCGTCGACCGGTGGATCTGGATTGACACTCACCCAGCCGAGGCCTCGACGTCTCCATCCGCCTAGTGCATGAATCGCGGCCGCCGAAGTCCGCAGCAGCGCAACGTGTGTCGGCAGGTCTGTGTCGGCAATTGGTCCGATTTGCTCGATCGTGATGGTCGCCGCCCTTGAATGGATCTCGTGGGCAAAGACGAGGTGATCCGTTTTTGCAGCATGCGTGTCCTCATCGATCGCGGTGCGGTTACGCAGTCGTGGGTCTCCCCAGTCACCCTCCGGCTCGACGGCGAGCCACGACCACGGTGAAGTGGTGCTCGCTGATCCGAAGACCCTGTCAACCAATGTCTGGTCCAGTGACAGCGTGTTCTTCGCCGCGAAGCGCATCAGGCCCTTGATGTGATCGGAAGGAATCGGCTCGTCCACGTCGATCGTCAGGTCGACCCCGTCCTCCCCGTACGCGGCACCAACCCTGAAGGGTGAATGGAATTCAAGGCGGAAAGCTACTTGCTTCACTGCGACCACCACCGTGCGATCTCAAGTTGATCCCGAATGTCGAGTGCTGCCGGCTCCATCGACTCGAGTTCGTCGATGCATGTGTGACCGGCCCATCGGGCCCGCGCCCTGGCCTCGGTGTGGCGATTGCTCCGCACCAAGTCCAAGAGTGTTGCACGCTGCGCCGGCGGGATCGAGGCGACCTCGTCGAGCAGTTCTGACCACTTGTCCAGGTCATCGATGCGGTAGGGCCGTCTCGTGGGTGGAGCTTCCTGTCCGTCGGCAGGAATGTCGAGGTAGGCGACGGACGCCTCCCGCCCTCGGACGTGCTGCTTCGCATGGCGAAGCTGTCCCTCGGCCAGGTCGAGCACGTCGCGCATCGGTGTGGAACGGTGGAAGAAGACCACCCCGGCCGACATCGATATGTCCGGCAATCCACGTCCTTTCGCGAGATCCTTGCCGACCTCTGCGGGTACCCGACTGGAAAACGACTTCAGCAGGTGTCGGGTAAACGCCCAAGCAGCGGAGGCGGGAACGGTGATCTGCACGTCATCCCCGCCGAGAATGTGAGGAACCGCCCTGATCGGCATTGCGGGAATCTCGCGGTGCATCTCGACCAGTGCCTCTGCGACGGCATCGATGGTTCCGTTGTTGATGGCCGGAGCGATCGTGTCGGGCCCGACACCGTGCCCGACAGCAGTGGTGATGAAATCTCCCACTTTGTTTCCGTCACAATAGATCAAGGCGAGATGTTCGCCGCGGGCCAGGCCCTGAAAGTCCCGCGGCAGGGTCACCGAACGCCGCGTCATACCCAAGCGATCGGCTATCGCGGATCGCAGACGCCGCTCGACGCGGGGCTCACGCTCCTTCTTCGAGGACATGTCCGCGTACCTTTTCAAACAGTCGACACACCCCTCGGTAAGTCCATCGACTTTGTCGTTGTGACTCTTGTCGGCGAATCGACCTGTGGCCGGCCATGAACGACACCGATCACATGGTTTGGCGAGGATCAGTTCGGGAACCGCCGGCGGGGCGTCGAGAAGGAGGTCCGAGGCTCCTCGCTTCATCTTCATGACGTTGTATGCGGCGACGTAGTTCTCCGCATCCGCCGATACCGCGGTGAGATATGCGGCCGGAAGCTCGCGCCGAATGATATCGACGACCGTTTGAGCGACTACTCGCTCGTCGCCGCCCGCTTCGACCTCGATCGACACGACCCCGTCGATGACGCCCGCCTCAGCGTTCAATGTTGCTCGGTGTTGCGCGAGTACAACGTCCCAAGCGTGTTCGGACGTGCATGCGGAGACCCGGTCGGAGGCCCCTCGGAAGCCTCGGAGGTCCGCTGTACGTGTCAGATAGCTCTGAATGCGAACGACGGACACATCCACGAATGTGCGCTTGCTAGGTGTGCTCGGGCCACCTCCTGCGGGCGCCGAGGGTGTACGACTGGTCGGTTCGTGTCGGCCGGTTGAGGCTGACCGGGCTTTAGGGCCCCGTGGGGCCTGTGAGTTCTTGGCCTTTTTCTTCCTTGCCATCGGACTCAGACCCCATCCTTTGGAGCGTCGAGTTGGATGCGCTGGTCCCTCACCTGAACCTGCGGGAGATCGACGAGCTTCGTCGCTGGCCGCCCCAGGCCCCGAGAACTCTGCCAGAACTCGAAGGCGGACTCGGACTCGTCGTTGACCCCGGCAGCAGCCGACGAAGACTGTGGGTATCGAACGAGGTTGTCGCCTACTGCGCCCAGCGTCAGCACGCGTTCGAGCATGGGCCACTCCGACTTCCCGGATTCCGGAATGGACGTGGCGAACTCTGTCGCAAATCCGGTCACATCGAGTTCGTCCTCAGAGTGTCCGCCCAGGTATCGATGCCGAGCGCCTTCGACGGTCAGCCCGCTGATGGTCGAGCTTACGGCTCCGAAGCCGAAAGGCTTTCCGCCGCCGATCGATGTGACGATCTCCTTGTCTGGTGATCCCAGGACGATTGCGGGTGCCAGGGCAGCGAGAAGGCCGCCGAGTTGGTCGCGGCGGATTCCGTCGAAGGAGACCGTATACCGGAACGTCGCATCTGGGTCGACCAGGTTGACTGCGTCGTCGGCTTTACCGGCTTCGATTTGAAACCGATGCGCTCCTCCACGCGGATGTTCGCCCTTGATGGGTTCAGAAGTGCGCCAATAGAACTTGCGTCCACTTATGGACCGGGATCGGACTTGATCCAGCTGAGAACCCCACGCTGATCGTGGCACCGCATCTGTTTCACTACCGATGCGGTCTGAGGTGCCGAATGAGGAGTTGTCGAGGTAGAACTGGCCTGCGGTGGGCTTGGGCGAACGTAGGGCCGCTGGTATCCACTCTCGGCGAGTGATATTGCCTTGGGCGATCGCATCGGAGAAGCAAACATGGCCACGGTAGGACTTCTGTTCGCGGACGTCGACACCACTGTCCCGAATCTCTGCCGACCCGAATAGCTGACATGAAGGGCATAGCTCGTCGGAGTCCGAACACGGTGCCAGCGAACTCGGTATGCGCTCACCTACCGTGAGGTCGCCGCGGTGCCTCCAGAGTTGGGCAGACCGGATCTCCGTCGCTTGCCGGCCAGCATTCACCTTCACCCAGACCGGCTGGCCCTCTTCGAGCCGTTGCCGGACGCGGTATCGAAAGCCGCGTAACCGCGGCGCAGCCCCGGATTTCGGCCAGTAGACCGGTGCCATGCGGCCGGCAGCGGCATTTTCCTCGCGGAGGTCGTCGGCCGAGGCGACGGACTCCAGATACTGATCCCACGTTTCAGGCGGTACTTCGACGGTTTCATCGAAGTCTCGGCCGGCCACGAAATACGCCCCTTTCGTTTCGTCACGGGCCGCCGTGTCGGTGACGAGGACGCACCACGAGTCGGGCCCGCGGGCCCCGAAAGTCACAGGAGCACCGCGATACTGCATGCGGTTGTTCTTGCGTTCCACCGTTCCCGAAGTTGGTATCGCAAACCACCTTCCGCTTGAAACCGTTCTCTGTCCAGGAGCTAGGGTATCGATCGGGAACCACGCGACAGGCGGGCGCTGAGCGAGTTTCGCCGGAAGGGTCACATCAATCTCGATTGGCACTCCATTGCGCACCTTCCTCACTACACCCAATCGCAGATCCGCAGTCGACGAACTCTGCGCCAAGTGCCGGTGAGCGGGACGGAAGTTCAGGTCGACCACGCGCATGCATCCGCGGGCGAGTACTTCGTGGATTGAACGAACAGCCCCGTGAAGCGTCGCGCCCGCGATGAAAACCCTGCCGTCACGGGTCGGGGGTTGCGGTCCGCCATCCTGTATCGCTCCGAGTAACACCGGTGTCCGCGCGGTCATTGTCACTTCGATCGTCCCGCAGACCAGGTCGCTGCTGAGGCGCTCGTGACCGGTTGGCGCACCCCTCGACACCTCAGGAGCAAGGGGTATGAATGTGTACGGGTTGACGAACGGATCTGCCATTACCACCTGCTCCAGGATCGCCGACTTGAGTAGTCTTGCCTAGCTCTACCACTACTCGCATCAGCGACACGCCCGTAGCGTGTCCTATTTCCCATAAACAGCCGACAATGATGGCGAACCGAAGGACTCTGCGCGCTGTCGAGGTACTGCGGCACTTCGCTCCGTCCGTGTCCAGCGATGTCACGTATCTATAGCGAGCCAAGAGTCATGTGGGTATGCCGACGTTTGCATACTTTTGAACTACGACAGCGGCGGTACTCAGGCGGTACTCTAGCGCGCATCGTGGAAGACCTGGCGCGTAAGAATCGCTTGGGCGGCTGCAAAACGATGTGGGTCATCATTGAGACACGGCTATCTGAGACATCCCCGTGCGGGCGCGCCCCAGGGCGAGCGGTGGGGCTTGGCTCGATGCGGGCCACGCAGGAACGGAAGGTGCTGAATGGGAGGCGGCGGATGGGCACTCACCAACCTGACTCCGCACAGTTTCGTCCTGTACGAGGGCGACGAAGTCGTGGTCAACCTGCCGCCGAGTGGGCGCCTGTGTCGGATAGGGGAGCAGCGTGCAGACCCGATATCAGTTGAGATCAATGGCAGCGCGGCGCCGTTGATCGACATCGTCTACACCGATGTAGACGACCTTCCCACACCGGAACCTGGTGTACTGCTGCTCGTATCGCGGGTCACCGCTCAAGTGCTCTCCTGGCGCGACGACGTGGTGTTCCCGCTCGATGAGGTACGCAACAATCAGGGTCAGATAGTCGGTTGCCGCGCACTCGGCCGGTTCGCCGACAAAGCATCAGGAGGCAGACGGTGATCACTCATTGGGCAGTACCCGTGGCCGGAATTGACCCGCGACAGGTCAAGCCAGCGTATTTGCATGCTGTGATCTCCGTGTGGATGGACGGGGCCGAACAGCACCACGACACCCGTAAGCCGTGGTCCATCACGCCGATGACGCGGATCGACGGTGTCGATGCCATTCATGTGGTGAGTCTGTCGGAGTCGGCCAACGTGGCAATCGGTTCCCGGGCGCTTGCTAGGACCCAGGTCCGCCTCGGTTCCCAGGTCGGGCAGTTCCTGGGAGACCCGGTTGCGTTGGAGTTCGCCACCGCACGCGATCTGGCGGCCGAACCCGTAGAGGAGGCGCACTGCATTCGCTTCTTCACGCCGACCACGCTCAAGGACGGCAACCGGTCGTCGCCGCTGCTCGAGCCGATCCGGCTCGCGCGTTCCACGGTGAGCCGTTGGAACAGTCTGTTCGCCGACCCGGCCGACCACCTCGACATCACGGATGCGCAGGGCGTTTGGGTGTCTGATCTCGACGGGCGCAACGAGGTTGTCAAGCTGCATTCGACGACCGTTTCCGGGTTCGTCGGCCGCATGCGATTCGTCTGTACCACCGAGGAGTCCGCCCGTCTCTTCAGCCGGCTCTGGGCATTTGCGGAGCATGCAGGTGTGGGGGCCTACACGGCGGCCGGCATGGGTTGCGTCTTGCGAGAACCGACCTGGCAGCCGCGGCGCTCACGCTAGGGCGCGCGTTTCCGGGTGTGCTATCTATCGAGTCGGGAAGGGTGGGAACGTGGACGGTGAGAACGGCGCGGACGAGTCGCCACGGTCTCCTATGCGACACCGATTGACAAGAGGCGGCGTCCGCGTGGTCGCGCAGCATCGTGCTCTCGTGGCCACGGTCGCATCGATACTGCTGGTCGGATCGACCGCGGTCTCAAGCCTGGTGATCGAGGATATCTTGCCAGCAAAGGATCACCACGCCCTCGACCTCTCGCACGGGACGACGTGGATACGTTTGATTGTCGCACTGGGATTTCTGCTTCTCACCGGCTGCACCGTGTACCTCTTGGCGGCTTCTCGCCGGAGTTTCGGGACGCTCTATTACTTCCGTGTGCTTGATGATCATGCTCCCGACACGCACCAGGAAGCAGTTGCAGCGGCAGAGCAGCAGTTCCAAGATGTGCGTGCGATCCCAGAACGGTATCTCTCGCCAACAATCGATGGGTCGATACCGTGGACGAGTTCGATGCGGTCCGTTCGACACTCCAGATTGCCTCGAACGAAGATGTTCCCGATACGTCGTTCACCCTCGCGCCCAATGCATATTGGCCCATTCTCTTCGCTTTGGGCTATGACTGTCCTCTCCCGGACAAGACTGAACTCCTTGAATTGCCGCGCGGCGTCAGATCAGGTTTGGATGTCGTGTCCGTAGCCGACACAGTTCGGCACTGTCTGGAGTACTCGTCGAACCCCTCGGAAAACGACCATGCCGAACTGGTTCTCGTTGATGCGCACTTCACAATCCGGAGACCAGAGCCCCTGGGGACGGCGCGACGCTACGTGCGGTCGGTCTTTGGTGTTGAACCCGACGCCGTCATCGTCGCAGGTGCCGTCGGCGGGAATGCGCACGTTTGGCTCGATCCCGCGGAGGTGCAGAGGGAGTCGGTCGTCGTGTCTGCGGGGGCAACCGCTGCGCGCTTCGGCGAAGTGACTGCACGAGCAATCCTTATCGCGGCTGATCGACATCCACATGCACTCATCGCGGTTAGCGCAATGAACCTCAAGATCGCCAGCGTGCTCGCTGGACGCTACCTGTCGTTGGCGCTGCAATCGAAAGCTCCTCGGCCAGCGAAGAACGAGACGGAAGAACAAACGGCGCGACGAGAGAAGGAAATGCGCTTACGGGAACACTGGCATGACGTGTTCGGGCGGCTGGTCCTTTTGCACACATCGCCGATAAGCGGTGACGAGTTTACTGCGCAGGCGATGCGGGTCCGGTCCACTCAGCCCCACTTTCCGGAATTGAATGTGGCGCCCCCATTCTCGGTAACCGCGCCACATCTTGTCCAGCGGCTTCGAAGCCAGTCCGTGGGCCCTGCTTCACACACATGAGTGCAACGCATGGCCAGTGAACGCGCTCTGCGCGGACACGTTGGCCCACATGCGACTACCTACTACCCGGAGTTTCGAACTTCACACGAAATCGAGTAGCCGATCCGTAACCTCTCTCAGGACGCGCTTTCGTTTGCGTCGGGTGGTCGACGGGTCGAACGATGCCAACAGTTGCCGCACATCACGATCGGCCACTCGCAGGTGCGGGGCAGGACCGTCGAGCGTCCGCGGTCGGTTGGCCACCTGGCCCGCGACATAGTCAATCACCTCGTGATATGCGATGTCATCACGCCCCTTCGCGGTAACGAACACGGGCACTCCATCGTGGCCGAAGAACATGGCCACCACCGGCATCGCTCCTCCAGCGTTCAGCGGCGTGACCAGCGGATTGAGGTTCAGGGCGGCAGCCAGCACGGTCAGCCTCCGATCGAGCTCAGCGGCGTCCTCGGGCGGAAAGATGAAGACCGCCTTGCCGAGCGCGCTCATTGCGCGGACCTTCGCGACCTCCCACAGGAGGCCGGGTGAGCGACCCACGATGAACGCGATGACCGCTGAATTGGCGACTCTCTGCTCCACCGCCGCTTGCCAGGTTGCGTCGGAATGGTACTCGCGCGCGGCACCGAGCGGCTGCAGTTTGGTGCCGGGTTGTCCGATCGCCAGCACCGGTCCGTACCGCCACAGCGTCCACGCGATGAGTTCCTCGAACCGCTCATGCGATTCCGTGGAGACGAATTCCAACGCGCTGTGCCGCGCACTACGATGCATGCGCATCTCCAGGTCGTCGTCTTGGAATGATCTCAGCAGGATCACTTCCCGCCGCTTGTCCCGGCTCAGTGTCTCGGTGACGCTGGGCGTGGATAGTCGCTTGGCAAACCTGATCGGCTTGGCTGTCAACGACATAGCGCGTACAGCGATCAAGATGAAGACGATCGATGGTATCCAGAAGAACAAACCGGAGAACGCGACGAAGCCGGTGGTACCAAGAGCAACCAAGAGCGCGACGAATGCCAGGATCATCGCTGCACCAGTAACACCGACCGATCCGGCGAGGATGGTTATGCGGCCCGGTCCAGTCTGCGACCGCGACTTGATCCACAGGGTGACGACCGCAACCAGAGCCACACCGGCTACGAAGATCCCAATCGTCGGCAACATTCGCAGGCGACCTGTTCCGAAGTAGCACAACGCGACCCAGGCGACCAGTAGCATGAGGGCTACTGCACTTCGGAATGTGCTCGTTCGCCGGGACCGCGAGACCGCGGAGCTGAGGTCGACAACATGCGCTCCGGGCACAGCGAGTCGGCGCCGACGTGTGAACCGCTCGCGCGTGCCACGGTCCCGTAGCCCGATGGCGGTCGCGTAGCCAAGTGCAATCACCAACATGGCTGTGGGGAGGGCCAATCCGAAGAGGATGCGTTCGTCGGAAAGGTCGAACGCACGCTGGTCAGAGAGATCCGCGGTCATCGGCAGAGCTCCAAGTTGTGCTGTCACCACATCCGCTGTGATCTGATCCAACTCCTCGAACAGTACGCCGTCGGCCGTGGGACCGGTGTCGTCCGTCGGTGTCCGAACGTCCACCGATAACAGGATCCGCCCCTTCGCCAGCGAAGCAATTACAGCCGCGCCGGCGGTCCGTCCTTCAAAGTGCCGCACCCGGGTTCCGATGGGAAACGCCGTCAACGTCTCGGACCCAGAGCCCTTGGTGAACCCCGCAGCCCAGTTGTTGTTGATGAGCTCGATAGTGCGAATCGTGACCTGCCGCTGTATTGCGGAACTTTGAAACTCGCGGACGTAGGCCTGGCGGATCGCCCCCTGCACCCCCTCCAACATCCCCTTGGTGACGCTGTTGTTCAGCCTGTCCTCGTCGCTGATGTTGTCGAACAGTTTCCGCGCGTCGTACGGCCCTTCGTACGAGACGGAAAACTCGGCCCCTGCTACATCCAACAGTTCCGGCGCAGTCAGCACAGCCTCAGCGAGGTTGACCGATTCCGACTGGGGCGGATCATCGGCATCCGCCGGAACTGGCCCAAACCAACCGAGCGCCAACACCAGGACGACTCCGGCGCATGCGGTGAGCATGACCCTGGGGAAAGTTCGCATGTCGAGACCTCATCTCACTCGGGTGGTAGGGGAACAGTGATGAGCCGAGAACCTTCCGCGGTCGACGCGTTCGAGAACCTCGTGCCAACAATGGACCCGCCCGGCGAATCGGGCGCCGGTATCGTCAGCCGAAGGCTGAAAGCTAGGGCTGTTGATTCGTCGATCTTTGCTACGGCGCTGAGGTCTGCCGTGCGATACACCGCGGCACCGATCGAATCGGCGGTGACGAGGACCCGATCGCCGACGATGTGCACCACTTTCGCGGGTGCGCCGAACAGCGCAGTCGCCTTGCTTTCCAGCGTCGAATCGAATAGTCGCAGCTGCCCTTCGGGCGTCGTGACGAGGAGGTCGTCGGCCACGGTGAAGGCGACAGTGGTCGTCGCACTTCGCGAAGACACCGCGTCGACGAACTCCGGATGGCTGAGGTCATCGACTTCGAGCACCGCGACACGACCGTTGGTCGTCGCGACGGCAAGTTTCGAGCCATCCGGTGAAATGCTTGCCGAGGCCGCGGACTCGTCGGCAGCTAGCCAAGGCAGTGTGAACGATCTTGCGGGTACGCCTTTGACGTCGAATTCTTCGATCAGGTTCTGGTAGACGAGGAGGAAACGCTCGCCGTCAACATTGGCAGCTATCTCGACCAAGTCTGGAACATTAATGTCCGGCACTGCGCTCACTCTGCCGGAGTCGTCGATTGCTACGACGCCACGATCCACTAGTACCGCTGCACCCGAACTTCCGACTGCCAGCTCGTTGGCCAGGAACCGGTGGCCAGCTGCCGAGGTACTGTGGCCACTGCCGATGTCGACAACGCCGCCGGCGGCCGTCAGACCAAAAGTCGCGTGTTTAGTGGGCACAACGGCGAGCACGCCGTCGACATCTCCGGAGATGGCAGCTGCTGAACTGGTCATCGAGAACAGATGGCCCTCCGGCGACAGTGCATAGAGCCGCACCGAGTCCCGGGCAATAGCGAGGCGGCGGTGCAGACCCGGGATGTAGGGTGCGGGTCCGTCAGCCAACGTCCACCGTGTTCCGTACAGGTCCGCGCCCCAGGCGTCGGCCTCGCCCCAGCAGACCGGCGTTTGTGGATTGTTCCTTGACCGATCCGTAGTGATCTGGTCGTCGGTCGCGATGAACTCCGTACCAGACATCACTCCGGTTTCGTCCTCGAAGATGCCGAAGACTCGTGATCCACAGCGCTTCACCACGCTATGCGCGCCGCTGCCAGCCTCAATTTCGCCGTTCTCGCCGCCGATCACCCTGCTGCGCCGTTCCGCGGCCGAACCGCCGGCAATATCGAATTCGATCAACCGGCTCTCTTCGTCGACCGCATCAATCAGCATCCCGTCGCTGCTGACCGCAATCGAGTCAAGTGGGGTTGTCAGAGACGTTTCAGAACGGTTGGAACCGTCAAAGCCAGACGATACCAGGGTATTCCCCGAGCTCCACCACATTGTGGAACCTCCTGCCGCCACGGTGTCCACGTCGACGGCAACACGTGTGCGGCTGCCGTCGGATACCGATGCACTGACAAGATCTCTGTCTCGGGTGATGAACAGGATTCTGTCCCCGTTCGGTGTAAACACCAAGGAGTTCGGATGTGACCGGATCGACTCATCGATGGTTTGGATACCCGTCCCGGTGTCTCGGTCGAACACATGGATCGATTCCAGCGATGCGGCCGCTGCCCGAGTCCCTGACGGAGCCAGTGCCAGAGAGAAGTAGGGACCAGGTCGAACGAACGTGCGGCGCAGCCGGTTGTCGCGGTCCCTCGCAACGGCTAATCCGTTGGCGCTCGCGTTGTCCTCGTGAAGAGCGACTGCTTCCTCGGCGAGCTCCACCGCACGCATGGTGTCGGATTCCGCTTCTGACTGTGCTATGAGCGCTATCGACTGGGCCTTGGCGGCGTCCTCCTCCGCGGCTTGCTGTGCCACGAACGCGACTCCCCAGGCCCCCGCCCCCGCGAGTGCTAACACAGCCAGAATCGCGACCGTGGCGACACCGGTCCGCTTCAGCCGGCGCCTGGTGTGGTGATCACGTTCCAGCACATCCCGGATGTGGGCATCGATGGGCGGTGTCAGCGGATGCCACGGTAGCTGCGCGGCATGCTCCGTCACCAACTTTGCGTCCGATGCCTCAGATCGTCGAAGTGTCCGTTCGATCAGACCCGGCCGATGGCCGTGGTCGGCTTGCCGTGCGGAGTCGGCTAGACGCGCATGGGCGTTCGCGACTGAGCCGAACCGACCCAGGGCTTCCATTGCGGCCGGAAGCTCGGTGAGAGGCGTGGCAGGCGCATCCCATCCGGAGGCGCCGACAAACACAACCCACTTACCCCATTCGCGTGCAAGTTGGTACTCGCGCCGGCAGTATTCGGAGTTCTCCCAGTTCGGTGTTGCGGCGACGATGATCATTCCCGCGTTCACAAATTCGCGCGAGATCACGTCCCAGTGACTCTGACCGCTGGGGAGGGTGATGCCGGCACCGTAAGTGGAACGCTCGCCCGGGTCGTCCAGCCACACCGTGTGGCCAGCTGCAACAGCGTGGGATTCGATCCACCGGGCGAGGTCAGAATCTCGGTGCGAATATGAGATTGCGATGTCGGCCATAATTGCTCACTTGTTTGCGTTGATCGGACGCGCATAGTCTGAGCGCTCGAATTCCGTCAACTCGCGGGGCGCTGGCATCGCGCAGAGTTCCTGGCCGCAGCCGCCATCGACCGACAATGGCATGATCGCACTCAACGACGTGACCGCAACAACGTTGCGCTCCTCGGTATCGGTGAATGCCACGTCGCTGATGAACGACGTCCCCTGCGCGACATCGCGATCAATCGTGTCGCCAGACTCTGTATCGACGAATACCGTTGCCTTTTGTCCGATCACCACCACGATTTTCCCCGACGGAGAGATGCGTACAGCAATTGTCTCGAGGCCGGGGCCGACGGTACCGATACGATCGCCGGTTTTCCCTGTGATGCGATAGATCTCGCCGTCGGAGGTGACCGCGATGACGGTGCGCTGTCCGTCGGTGAACGTTCCAGCTGCGAAACGGGTATCACCGGCTTCCAGTCGTTGTGTCAACCCGGGGATTGTGAGTTTGTGTTCGTCGCCCTTCTCGTCGCGCAGGTATCCGTCGGCGGTCAGGGCTCGACACCGCGAAGTGCCATCGACCTTCTGTGCGGACAGGGCGACAGGGCCTCGGCCAGCATCGAATGTTCGATTGTACAAGTTGGGCCCCAATTGTGTTGTGGACCAGCAGTACAAGTGCGTCGGATCGGCAGTCACGACGGTGGACGCGTCGTCATCGACGGCTAGCAATCCTTCGCCCATGCCTGCGATAGCCATCTGCAATGACGTCCCGTCGATGCCCGCCTCGCTGATCAATCGACCGTTCTTGTCGGACACGGTTGCAGTGCCCGCACCTTTTGATACGACCCGCGCCGCGGCAGTTCCCGATGGCGACAACGCCGAGTCGGCATCAAGCCCGCCGAAATAGGTCGGACGATCATCGGTCGCCTTGTGCGTGTCAACGTCGACCGTCCAGACGTAGTTCGGTTGAGCGATGACAGTCGCGAAGGTCGACCCTGGTCGCATCCTGATCTGATTCCGCGTCGACTCGAGAAGCGAGCTATTGGACTGTCTGGCGAAAACCGCGTCGGCCATATCGTGGAGGCGGCCGAACATCACCGGCTCGCCCCCACCGTGATTGTTGGGATCTGGCGTCCAGATACGCATGTACCCGTCGTAGCCAATGGACACCAACCGGCCCGAACCGTCGCGTGACGCCTTGGTACCGAGGTCCAGGTGCGCTACCACGCTGCGCAACACCGTCGACGAATTGGTCTGCACGAGACGCCCCTCACGGGTGCCGAACGCGAACACCGAGCCTGCCACGAGGTTGACGTGGGTGGCATTGACAGCGATGGGCGAAGGCTCATCACGTGCTTGGTCAGTCCTCACGATGTAGCTCTCGGGGTAGCCCGCTACGGCAGCGGTTTTGCCATCCGCAGACACCGATACGTCCATCCCACCGCTCACCGGGTGTTTGTTTGTCGCCACGTCGGGACCCGACAGGTACAGAACATCGTGGGCAAGCACTGCCGTGACACTGCCGTCTGGTGTTCGGGCGAACCCCCGAACCGGCAGATCGCCGGCCGCGACGGTCACCACAGGTGTCATGCCCCCATCGGAATGGTCAAGGGAACCTAAGCCGCCGGATGTCGCGACCGCGAGGTTCCGCGAATCCAGCCACCCGAGGAGCTCTCCCTGCGACTTGGGGACGGAAGTGAGCTGGCCCCCAGATACGTCGAACACCTGAATTGAATCGCCCTCGTACTGCAGTGCCACCCGTGCACCATCGGCAGACAGTGCGAACGCCACTCCCTGGTCCTGTTCGGCTGGCGGGAGTTGTCGCTGCGCCACGACCGTGCCATCGGCAGTGTTATAGACATGCACAGTGGGTGGGGTGCTGGTCAGGACAGCGACACGCGAAGCATTCTGCGCCGCACTCACTTCAACGGGAGCAGCGGGCAAACGCAGCGATCTGTGCGGCCACGTCCCGGCCTCCACAGTGTTGACGGCTGCCCGCACCCGATCGGTCACCTTGATGTCGAGTGCCTCGTTGAGGAGGACCAACGGCAGATCGGGATCTGCTGACGCGGTCCGAATCGAGAGGTCTGCGAGGCGATCTGCCTCGGCGGTCGCCTGAGCCTCCCGTGCTTCGACTCGCGAATTGTTCGCGTTGACTGCCTGACAGCTCGCAAGCCCGATCAACGCAACCAGAGCAACGGCCACTGCACTCAGGACCCCAACCGCACGACGCCGCCTCCGGCTGATCGCGGACTCGCTCGCAGCGACGAAGAGTCGAACCGACTCGACGTCGTTGGCCGCGAAGAGCCGAGGAGGATCCGCGACGATCAATTCCGCCGACTGCGTGTCTGCTTCGTCCATCAATGGCGCCGTGGCGGGGTTCTCTCGCCACTCTCGTGCTCGAATCACGATGCGATTCCACTCGGTGATCCGACGGCCGCCCACAGTCGCGATAGCCGCGATCTCGGTTGCCATGTCCGGGACTGAAGAGTTGTCGAAGATCGCGTGCGAGAGATCGCTGAGGTAATTGACAGCGTCCGTACGGCTCCGGGACACCGGAATGATCTCACCGCGGCTGCTGGCAAACTCGCGTAGCTGGTGTTCCGGCACACTACGGGTCAAGGCTTCGTCGACCATGACGATCAGGGCACGACCCGGGCGTGACTCCCCAGTGGCCGGCAGTGCTCGCAGGACGCGCACATCGAGTCCAGCGCGCTGTAGGGCGGTGACGAGACCATTGACGACATCGTCGTCGGTAACGGCCAACAGGTCGACCACTACTGGTGCGGCGGTACCGATCTCCAACGCGTCAGCCTCCCGTGGCACGCGCTCCGAGCACCCACCATCTTCACCCAGTTAAAGGACGAGCTTCGCAATTCTGACTTGCCAGCTGTTTCGTGTCCAACGGAGCGATGTCGCCATTTCAGACGAATCCAGGAGGGCGCGGACGGAGGGTGCTCAGCGGTGCGAGCCGTCTAGCTGTCAGCCGCGACATGTTCCTATCCTCGGTGCTGATCATCCCGAGCTGCTGCTGCCTGATACTGCTCGTATCGTTGCCGAGCCTCGTCGCGTGCCAGCACGTGCGAAGGATGACGACACAGCTTCGGGTTGCGGAGAGATGGCACGATCAGGATCAGCGGCCACACGAACGACATAACGAACACGCTGCTGAAGATTGCGTCGGCGCCGCCATTGACCAGCTTGAAATGAATGCCGTGGCGCTGCTGATACCAGCGCTTGGCGACGAACATTCCGGTGAGGGTGTACGCAATGATAAAGATGAACAGTGCAAAAGTCATGATATCGCCGCTTCCGTTCTGTCACGTGAAATTCGCGCGAGGTGAGTTGTGTTGGTCAATCGTACGGCGACGTACCAGGGCTGGTAATCCTACAAATTGTTTAATGTCAAGCAGTCCTTTTTTCTTTGCTTCGCGCACGTTTTCGATATTTTTGTATGGATTGCTAACTCTTGCCGTCGGGGCACGGGAGGTGTGCCGCAGAATTGCGTGAGTAGCTTGTTCAGATCCGCCGCGTGCTCACTGGGCTTCAGGTGTCGACATCCCGAGACGAGGGGGCGTCCTCTGGAGAAGCGGACACAGGGACAAGCTCTCGTTGAGGCCGGTTTTGGCAGCGCAACTTGGTTGGCCAGCGTTGACGATTACCGCAGAGACGGAAGCATGCACTGCACCCCGTGGACGCGCGGCCACGACGATCATGGACCTCAACGGCCAGATCGAACGTGCAATGAGAAGGTGGCCCGATCGATGGGGCAGGGCCACCTTTTCACAATATTGGATGACATCTAGGCAACGGCGAGTCTGCTTATGATCATCTCCCCGCCTCTCGATAGGAAGGTATCGGAATGTCTCAGTGTGAAAAGTGCTTCAAACGCCTCAACGACTGCCAAAGCTGCAAGGGAAGGGGCGGGGGATACGGTATCGCCGGACATCTCAACTGCAACAACTGCCGGAACACCGGTCTGGTGTGCAGTACCCACGGAGGGTTCTGGAAGAAGTAGGCTCGGCAGCACGAAACCCTCGACACTCGTGCCGAGTCCGGGGTGGCGCGGTTGGTAGACGCCGAGGGCGCTCGCTGCCGCGGGACTCCATGTCGGTGACGATCAAAGGTAGGTCGCTTGGCCGAATCGCGGGCCAGGCATCACGGTGGCATCACGGCCCGCACAGTCGAGGGATTGAACCGTCGACGGTCGCGAGATACTACCCGTATGCGACTCCTCGACCAGATGATCGTGCACCACCCCGACGGTGAACGCCGTATCCAATTGTTCTCCGGTGACCTCGCGCAGATCCCGGACGACGAGGGGGTCGATGCATTGATCGTGTCGGCGTTTCCCGACAGCTACGGGCCGACGCCAGGAACTCTGATCCGCGCCCTCGACCAACGTGGGCTCTCGGTCGGCAAGCTTGCCCGCGACAAGCAAATCGACCTGCGAACGACGTCCAGCTGTTGGTTGTCGCGGCCGGTCATGAGGGACGACCTCGGCTTCCGGTACGTCATCTGCTTCGAGCCGCTCTACCGGGGCATGGATGCACCCGCGCAGGTCGTCGGTGACCTCTTCCGCAGCCTTGTTCCGTTCACCACCGACGAGCCCTGGATCCGCAGTATCGCGATGCCCCTCCTTGCCGCCGGCAGTCAGCGAGAGTCCGAACCGCGGATGCTGCGAGCGATCCTGGATGCAGCGGTGCACTGGCTGGCTGCCGGCGTAAACCTCGATCCGATCAAAATCGTGCTCTACTCCGCGATGCCCGAGGAAACGCAGCACGAACTGCTCGAGCAATTCCGTTCGAAGGCAAAGTCGCTTGCGTCGGAAGTGCCTTCGCCACCGGCGAGCGGCTCTCGCGGGATCAGCGCCTTCCAGCACGACCTCTTCGTCAGCTACTCACGCGTCGACAGCGACGTCACCGATCGCTTCGTAGATCACGTGCGGACGCTTGATCCATCCATCAGGCTCTACCTCGACCGTTCAGAGCTTCAGTCGGGATCAGCCTGGCAACAGTCCATCTACAAAGCAATCGATGACTCGCGGTTCGTGGTTTGCCTCTACTCTCCCGACTACTTGTCGTCGAAGGTGTGCATCGAAGAACTGCACATAGGCTGGATGAGACATCGCGAAGAGGGAGACGTCCTGGTGCCCGCTTTCCTTCGGTCCGCCCAACTGCCCTCGTATATGCGGCTTGTGCAATACGTTGACGTTCGGGAAGCTGACATGCACAGGATTGATGACTTCGCGGCACGGGTGGTCGATCGTGTCCACCGGGCGCGCTCTGAGCCTCGCCGGCGAGACGCCGAGACCGCCGGACCTCAAACACGCGGCCCCTCGTTGTCCGTCGGAACCGCGGAATCGCTCTCCACGCTTGTCGAACGACTCACCGACCGGGGCGAGGTCCACCTCGACGTGACAATCCGGCTTCGTGATTCCTGATTCGATGCCGCTGATGCTTCCGAGAGACGGATCGGTTGGCTGCGCCCGGTCCTGAGTACCCAGGACCGGGCGCTTGCGGCTACCGCACCAACCGAGTCGCAGCGGCGACATCCGCGTCGAATCTGCCTGGCTCGATTTCGGCGATCGATCCGAGAGCCCGCACCAGTTGCGCGAGTTCGGCTTCGGCCGCTCTCCGCGATTCCTTTACGGTCGGGTATGGCCCGTGGTCGGTGGTCGCCCACTCCTTGATCCGCCGGGCGTGGACGTCGGCAGTGACCCGGATGAGATCCTGACTCAATCGTGCAGCCATGCTCGGGCTGAGCGCGGCGCGGCGGCTGATTGGTCGGTGAGCCCCAATGCTGTTCATCAACAGTCCTCTCTGCAGTTGTTCTTCAGACACACCTCACCTGCGAGGCGTCCTAGAGCTGTCCAGAGATGGAGATGAGACCCAAATAGTAGACCTGATTGACCGGGCAAGCAAGGGAACGGTTTGAAAGGCCGAGTCGATGCCGAGCTATCAGGGCTGCGTGAGCGACCGCCCGTGATTCTGATTCGGATGAATGGGTCGCGGGAGCCGAGGTTCGTCCATTTGGGTGACGGAATGCGTGGTGGCAATTGCATTGAATATAGGGATGTCGCACCCCGGGCCGATGGCTCCAGAACCGCGCACAGGCTCCGCGAACCAACCACCGGGTCCGCACGGCTACTCGTCCCTGCCTCCACGACAACAGAAGTCGCGAGCACCATGGATTCTGGGCGGAATCGCAATCGTCCTGGTCGTCGCCCTTGCCGGGATGAGCCTGGTCTGGTGGACGCAGCGATCGTCGAGCGACGAGCAGGCGTTGCTCGACGGCCAGCTCACCGGCTCGTATCCGTCGATGCCGACGTCGGTGTGGACCGTCGACGCGGACGAACTCGGCGGTGAGCAGTTCGTATCGGCGCTGCCGACGGAGGGCCGGTACGGCACGCTTGGTGCGATCAGCGATGGCGAGACGATCGTGACCCTGGTCGGCGACCAGTTCACGAGCGCCGGATCTTCGCATCGTCTCGTCGGTGTCCACGCCGAGACGGGCCAGACCTGGACTCTCGATCGAGATGTTCTTGGTTGCTCGGACAGCATCGTCGACCATGCCATCGTCTGCCGCGGCGAGACAGACATGCTTTTTGTTGACACACGCACCGGAGACGTGAGCGCGACCGTCCCACTGCCGAACTCCCGGATGGGGTACCAGGTCGCCTACAACGGCTCGGCCGCTTATGTCGCCTCTTATACACCTTCCGAGCGAACCACCACGTTCTACAAGGTGACCCCGGAAGGCGTGGAGTGGCAGCGGTCGACGTCACCGCAGCCCGAGGGGTACCCGGGCAGTGGCGACGCCTCTCAGTTCACTGCGACGGACGAACTCGTGGCGAGCGCAAGTATCAACGCCGTGGTCGTATCCGCCGACGACGGCACAGAGATTGTGAACCGCGCCGCCTTATCGAATATCGGACGGCTGCACGATGGTTCGCTGACGCTGAATACGGGAGAGGTATCCGACGGGGTGGTCGCCAATCGTGCCGTGACGGTCGTTCGACCGGACGGTACAACGCTCGATCTACCAGGAGGGACAGCGACCGTCCCCCTCGTCGCCAGCGAGGCTCAGCAGAACATGCTCTTCGTGGACGGCAACTACACGGACAACACGACCGGGCAGACGAGGTGGACCACAGACCACCCCGATGTGAGCCAGTTCGGCACGCAGGCCGTGCTCGCGGACGACCGGGAAGTGATTGTCTACGGTCGCGATTCGCTCATCGCGCTGTCCACATCCACCGGCGCCGAGTTGTGGACGACGCCCGCGCAGACGGGCTACAGATCTTCGGGCAGGGCCGTCACAGACGGTGAACGCGTCATCGTGAGTTCACCCCGCGGCGGACTGTCAGCGGTGGACCTGGCCACAGGCTCGTCGGTGTGGACACAATCAGCTACGGCACTCGGCAATGTGCCGACCGACGGCAACTCCCAGCCCGGTCCCGTGCTCACATTCGCCGCCGGAGACCGCTTGGTTACTGTCACAGATACAACCATCACCGGATTCGCGCCGACCGGCCCGCTGGCGATCGTGCCAGGTGCCGTGCGTTCGGCGTCAGGAGGCGGTGGACCAGGCAACGGTGGGGACGAGTACGTGACCCCATGTGGCTCGCCGCCGATCTTCACGCCACAGTCCTTCGGCACTTCCACCGCAGGTCTGGAGGTGACGATGAAGGTCACCGCGAAATGTCCGGGTGGAGATGTGCTCTTCGGCCCGCAGACCAGGATCACCATCACCGACGGGGGCGACGTCGTCGCGTCGGGAACGTTCGACTTCAGCGCGTCGCCGGTGGCCATTCCGCCCGGGGACGGGGGCGATGCTGGGATGACGATGCAGCTGACATACCCATCGGGCACCTTTTTCCGTCTCCCGGACACGTTGTCGGAGCAGATGAACGCGGGCGGCAACCGCATTCTGGTGGAATGCGAGAAGGGAATGTCGTCGGGCGCGCCACCACGATTGCCCGTGCCCGGCGACGATGCGACGGCGCCCGCGGTGGCCGCGGCAGGTCCAGCGCTCCCGGCCGGCACCGATGTGGCGGCGACCAGCGCCGACGCTCTCCGAATGCAGGCTGACTCTGATCGATCGTTCATCCTGGCGAACCTCAACAACCACTGGGTGGCCCAGCTCAGCTCGAAACGACCCGGGCTGGTCGCTGACGGACGGACTTGGGACAACCAGGCGATCCTCGACGAGTTTCTCGCGCTGCGGCTGCGGTTCAAAGACGTTCGGCTCCTCTACAGCAACGAGTGGAGCGTGTTCAGCTACAAGGGCTGGTGGGTGACCGTAGCGGCGGCCACGTTCCCAGGACCCGATGCGGCGAACAATTGGTGCCGCGCGCAGGGGTTCGACCGAGATCACTGTTTCGCCAAATTGGTAAGCACCACTGCCGGCCCGGACGGGTCGACCAAATACTGGGGATAGCCGGGAAGGGTGGCGCTCGGCTAAGAGGTTGTTGGCCTAGCCGAAAACCGGACGCCGCTGACCTCCACCCCCGGCTATCCTCCCACCGTGGCCAACCTCGATCTCCCCAAGCACTTTATCAGCGTCGCCCGGGGTCGTACTCGACGACGCCGGGCGGGTCCTGGCGATCAAGCGCCGCGACGACCGGTCGTGGCAGATCCCTGGTGGTGTCCTCGAATTGGACGAATCCATCGAGGCCGGCGTGGTTCGGGAGGTAGAGGAGGAGTCCGGAATCGTTGTGCGCGTTCACCGCCTGAGCGCTGTGCACAAGAACTTGACGCGCGGGGTGGTATCGCTGGTCTACCGGTGCGTGCCGGTCGGCGGTCGGGAGCAGGTCTCCGACGAGTCGACCGCGGTTGAGTGGCTGACCCTCGAGGAGGCACGCAACCGGCTGAACGAGATGTTCTGGCTGAGAGTCGAAGATGCGTTGTCGGGCGAGGTGCGTACGCGCACCCACGACGGATGCCGCCTCATCGACGACCCGATCGGGCCGGTCGACCGCGGGTGATCGACCTCAGTCCGACGCCGCCGGCGACCCCGCCAGCGGCCGCGTGGCCGGCCCTTCCAACACATTGCCGCGATGATCGAACCGCGAGCCGTGCAACGGGCAGTCCCAACTGTTTTCGGCATCGTTCCACCGCAGCACGCCGTACAGGTGGGTGCACAAGGGCGCCACCGAGGTCGTGGTGCCGTCCACGGTGCAGACGCCGCGGGGAACCACGCCGTCGTGTCCCACCTTGCCCGCACCTTCTGCGGGCGCAGGGTCGGCGGAGCGCGCTAGCGTGAGGTAGCCGCTCAGCATGTACTTGGCCACCTGCAGGTTCGTCGACACTGCAGTCGGAGCCGACGTCAGTTCCGAAGTGCGCCAAGGCTGTAAGCTCGTCGACCATCCTTGGGCGGAACCGAGGAGCCGCCCGGTGATGGCCAAAGCGGCGGCCACACCGTTGGTGAGCCCCCACTTCGCGAAGCCTGTCGCGATCTGGACGCCGTCGATCCCGGGCAAGATCGCTCCCACGTAGGGCAATTCGTCGATCGAGGTGTAGTCCTGCGCCGACCACCGAGCCACCAGCCGGGCAGTGGGGAAGGTGCGTTCGGCCCAGCGCAGCATGTCGTTGACGTGGGCCTGCTCGGACTCCACCCGGCCAACCTCGTGGCCGAATCCGCCCACCAGCAGCAACTGTTCGCCGTCGTGTCCGGGTCGGGGAGCGGTGCGCAGCGACACCGACGGGTCGTCGGCGCCGAGATACATGTCCTGAGGGATGGTCCCGTCCACGGTGAACGCGGCCGCATACGACCGTTGCGCGTGGACACGGGCGAAGTATCCGCCGCGGTCGAGGAACGGAGTGCCGGTGGCAATCACCACGGAATCCGCGTGCACCTTCCCGGCGTCGGTGTCGACGACCTGCGGCGAGCGACGATGACCGACCCCGCGCACACGGACACCTTCAAAGATCTGCCCGCCGTGCTCACGCACATCGTCGGCCAACGCGCGCGCCACCACCATCGGGTCGATCTGGGCCTGGCCGTCGAGCCGGACACCGGCCTGCACCGGGAACGGGAGTTCGGCGCAGTCGGCGGCCTCGACCGGTAGCCCTGCGGCACGGCAGGCCGCGTCCTCCTCGAGGACTTTGGCTGCGCCGGACTCGGTGGTCGCGAACGTCACCGCGGCGCGTTCCTCGAATGCGATTCCGCGCTTGCTGCAGTACTGGGTGAGCCACGCTTGGCCCTCCCGGTTGGCCTCCACGTAGTTGTCGACGGCCACCTGTCCGTGCTTGCGGGAGATCGACGACAGTCGGGTGCCCTGCAGCAGCGACAGTTTCCCGGTGGTGTTGCCGGTGGCTGCGGCCCCGAGGTGTCGGGCTTCGAGCACCGCGACCTTCCGGCCGGCGCGGGCCAGCAAGAGCGCTGTGGTGAGGCCGGTGATGCCGCCGCCCACAACGACGTGGTCGTAACTGCTGTCGGCGAGGTCGGTCGGTGGGGCAGCGCGATCAGGCGATGCCGCATCGGGGGTCTGGAACCACAGGGAGCTCATGCAGCGAACATTGCCCGACGACCCCGGTGTCAAACCTGGGACTGAGGTTTGGCGAGCATCCCCGATGGTCACCCCGCAGGTGTGATCACCAGCCTCCTGGCCAAGCCGTTCGAGTGGCTGTCGCATGCGCGCTCCGCCCGCGTCTTCCATCCCGACGGTCTCGTCTGCCAAGGTCAGGCTGAGTTGGTCGGCGACACCCCGCTGCCGCTGTGCGCAGGCCCGGTCACCGCGCGGGTGTCGAAGGGGATCGGCACGCCCGGTGCATTGCCCGACATCGTGGGGATCGCCGTGCGACTGCCCGTCACCGCCGACGCCGCGGACCGCGACCGCCGTGTATGGGATCTTCTGCTCGCCGGTCCGGCACCGCTCGGTGGCCGTGTCCCGCTGCCGCTGCTCACCACGCACTGGCCGGGCGCGACCGTGTCGAGCCTGACACCCTTCCGGCATGACGGCGCGTTGTACTGGGTGCGGGCACACATCGTCGAACCCGGCGATCTGTCGGGTTTGTCGATCGACGATCTGCGCAAAGCGGTGTATTCGGGTCGGCCGATCATCGTCGCGGTGGAAGTCGCTCGCGGCGGTGATCGCTTCGTGCCGGTGCTGCGGCTGGATCTCGATCTCCCGGCCGACCCGGCCTTCGATCTCGACCCTGTGGGCAACGTTCCGCGGAACGTCGAACTCGCACCGTCGTGGCTGGCGAGCCTTCGCAAGGACGCCTATCGCTACAGCCGGATCGGGCGTGGTGGTCGGTAGCGGGGCGGCTGCCGGATCGAGCGTTCCGCGGAACGTCATGCGGCCGCGAGATCGGCATCGGATTGGCGTGCTTTCCACGCCCACGCGGCGTACAGGACCTCGGTCGCGTAGCCGGCGTCGAGGTGACGTCCGGGACTGATCGGTAGGACTGCGTCGTCGTCGATGGCCGTATCCGGTTGCCAACCGTCGGGCTTGTGGATTGCGGGTGCACGCTCGATCGTGGACCCGTCGGGTCTGTGGAAGCTGAATTGTTGTCTGCCGCGGGCGGTGATCGCGAACTCGCCGCGGTGCAGGGCGCGATGATGGGCCGAGCACAGCAGGATCAGATTGTCGGGATTGGTGGGGCCGTCCTGCGACCAGAACTGCACGTGATGCGCGTGTAGGTGACGGGTGCGGCCGCAGCCGGGATGCTGGCAGCAACGGTCCCGTTCGAACAGCACGCGCATCACCTTTCGCGTCGGCATGCGACGTTTGCGGCCGTAGTTGAGCACAATTCCGCGTGCGCCTTTGCGCTTCTTGCCGTGCTTGACCTTCCGAACAGCTCCGCCGCAGGCGGCTTCGTCGACCTCTTTGTCTTCGAGCGCCGGTCCGTCGTCGAGGTGGGGGTCGGCATCGTCGTGGGTGTGGACCACGAGTTCGGCACCGGGCACGAACTCCGGCACGGAGATCGTGCTCTGCATGGTGTCGCCCATCGCGACGACCGCCGGTGCGATGTCGGAGGGCACGTTGCGCCACAGGTCTGCCGATCCCGGATGGCCAGGCGACTTCTTGGTGACGTCGGGAGCGTCCTCGTCGGGGGCGGGCTCGGTCGGTAGGTCGGGGTCGCCGGCGGTGCGGGTGCGTTCATATTCGGCGCGGACGACGCCGGCCAGGAATCGGGCGCCGTCGAGCGGTGAGAGCCGTAGCTTCACCGACAACGATCCGTCGAAGTTCCAACTCCACGAGCTGCTGGAATCGATGGTGCCGCGCTCGGATTCGTCTTTATGGCGATCGACGTTGCGGATAGATTGCACCAACCGTTCGACCTGCGAGGCAGTGGCCGACAATGCAACGTTCAGGAGCTCTTCCTCCCGCTCCGGTGTCGCAACGCGGGTCAGAGCCCGCACCTTCGAGTACGAGAGTCGTCCTTCGGTGAAAGCTTGGCGCAGGAGCGGAAGTTCCGGCAGCGCATGGGCGATGCGCAGATGTTCCTGCGCGGTACGGATGGACAGGCCGGTGCGCCAGGTCAGCCAGTGCGCGCACGACATGATGCCCTCGCCGCTCCAGCCGCCGCGGCGGTCGAACTCCGCGAGCAACTCGAGGAACCGCGCGGTCAATGCCGCCATCTGGCTGGCGTATCCGACAAGCCGAGTTCCGATCTCCTCGGTGGTCAGGTCATCGGTGGCCACATGGTCGAAGATGCTGGGCGGCTTACTCGTTGGCGATGGCTCGTTCGTGGACGACGGCACTGCGGTAACCGACATCATGACCCCCTGACAGACGTGAACCGGTTACTGCTCAATCTATCGACAGACTCTGACAAGTTGAGCGTTCCGCGGAACGCTGACGGTGGATGTGGAGGGTTGGCGTCTTCACGCCGAAGATGGTCTTCGAGGTCGCGCGGAAGTTCGCTGCTACGTGTCACCACGGCCAGCCGTGCCGCGCAACGTCGTAGAGCAGCCTCAACGCTTGGAGCACGGTCGGGGCCCAGCGCCAGGCATTCGGTCGCTTGTCGTGTATCGGAGTCATGTGGCTTCGCTCTCTCTGCGTGGTCGAGTTATGCGAGCTCTACCTTAAACAGACTTGGACGCAGCAACTTTCGTGCTCATTGGTGCACGATGCGGTCGTTGACGACGGATATGCCCCGGCCGCGCAGGCGGTTCCAGCGGGCGGGGCGACGGGCCAGGTCCTCACGAAAACCTCGGGCGGCACGGCCTGGCAAGCTCCGCCTGCCGGCGGAGGTGGGGCTTCCCGGTCCCCGCACTGACACCGGCCGCCACGCCCGCGGAAGGCCTCGGCCGGTTCGTCGACTTCTGGGCTGGCTTCCTCCGTCTCGCCGTCGCTGCGGACTCCACTTGGAACGACGGCAACGACCCGGTGCGCAAGCTGCTGCTGTGGCTCAAGCGGGAGACCGACGGTCTCGGGTTGAGTGAGAAGATGTGGCCGAGCCAGGCGAGCACGGACTACGGGACGCCGGTCGTCGTCGAGCCGTTCGGGGGGTAATGGATGCTCAAGTCTGCGGCACCTATGGTCGGAGGTGAAATCAACGACGCCGAAGAGAGGTCAGCCACATGTCTCGTCGCCGACCCCCATCGGGTGACCGAAAGGCAGACAGATGACCACCGATCCGAAGGTGAATCCGCATGGCGCGGGTATCGGTCTGGGCATCGCGTTGGGGGCGTCTTTCGGCCTGATCTTGGACAACCTGGCTGTCGGTGTCGCCTTGGGACTTGTGCTAGGGATCGTCTACGGGCAGTGGTACGAACAGAAGAACCGAGGTGACGGGGACGACCCCGGAAAGCCGGATGGTGAGGACAGGCCAAGAGTATGAAACTGGCCGTAACGCCGGACCTCCGGCCTACCGACAGACACAAAGGCGCCCCGCGTCGGACCAACCCCCGACTGGTCCGACGCGAGGCGCCTTGTGTTGTTGGTGAGACCGAGTGTCGTTTCAGGACCCGCTGATCGTGCAGTCCTGAACTGCAGCGCCGTACTCGTCGCCAGCGTTAACATTCAGCACGTCGCGGCCACCTGCCCCGACCGCTTCAATCAGCCCGTCTACGCGCTCCCGCCCCCGCCACCGCTGGAGTTGAACGGAAAGATCGGGCCGCGAGTGCCGTCGGGTTTGCGCGGGGAGATCGACGAGTATCCGCTCGGCTGCGAACCAAACACTCGGTGTCGCCAGTCCCGCAGTCGTGCACGCCATCCACGTGGGGGCGGCACCGGTTCTGGTTCAGGAATCGGTTCCTGGCGGACATAGTGATCCATGTGCAAACGGTAGCCACGGAGTGTGGCGGCGAGTCACAGTATGTGGTGGAACGTGCGCGAATCGTGACCGGCGTCGCGCGAAGGTCCCCTATTGGCCGTACGTGTAGCGCAGGTTGGCGTTGATCAAGGTGCCGATGCGTTGGCACAGATGGCGGAACTGGCGGTCATCGGGGCCAGGCGGGTCGACGAGCAGCGTCCACCGCAGATCGGTACCCCCGCGGCCAGGGCTCAGGTCGAACATGACCTGGGCGTCTGGCCGCTTGATCCACAGTGATGACCAGACCACCCGTGTAGGACGGGCGGATTCGACGACGACTGGTGCGATCTCATCGTCGAGCAGATGAAGCCACGGTCGGCCCGGTTGCCGATTCGGCGTCACGAGATCGTCGAAGACGACCGTCGGCGGCGCCGGCTGGTTGCGCTGGCGGGTGGCGATGGCGTCCATAGACGTACTCACCACCCCGTGGTGCAGTCAGTGCACAGCGCACCCACGCGTGCGATCGGTGTGCCATCACGCGTTCGACACCACATCGCGGTCCCATCGACTACCCTTGGGTCGAGAACGTCCCACCCGGCCGACGGCCAGTCGATCCGGTGGTAGCCCGTCAGATTGCCTTGTACTTCGTCGGCGAGGAACACGATGCAATTTGCGGCCGGTCGGTCTGTCTCCAGCGGATTGTCCGTCATGAAGTATCCGGCCCAGCCGGTCGAATCACGTTGCCGTAGCTGAAACAACACGTTGTCGGAGTCGATCACCAAGACGTCCCACTCATGGTCGGTGAAGTCCGGCAATGGCTTCTTACGGGTCCAGCAGCTCAGATCATTTTCGACGGCAGTAACCGCGCTCGCCCATCGTGAAGGGATTTCGGAAGCTCCGTCCCAGTGTTGGGTCCGCCAGGTACGGGTCCATCGGTCGGTGACGTCGAACGGATAATCAGTCATGACAGCCACCGCCGATGGAGATCTGGACTCGTCCCAGTTGTGGCAGTCTTCGTGCCAGCCCTTTTCGACGCGCCGTCGTGTGGACACGGCTGCGGTCTGTGTGGCCGAGCGCATTTGTTGCCGCGCGGCCAGTACCGTTGCGTCATGGCCGACAGCGACCAGGCGGATGTCGCGCGCCTCCACCGCTGGTGGATAGTGCGTCATATCGTGATCGTCGTCTTGCAGGCCATGGTGTTCGTTGGCGGCTGTGTCCTTGCGTTCTACTCGGCCGTGTGGGCGCTGCGTACGACGCCCGACCTACCTGTCGCCTATGCGGTGCCCGCACGCGAACGTGCCGGGGAGCTGCCCGGCCCGCCCATCATGTACTGGCTGATCTGGGCGCTTCCTCCCACTCTGATCTACGGGATCGGCGGCATCATGTTCTGGCGGTGGAAGGCGAGTCGGTGGATCGTGGGGTTCCTGTGGGCCGGCTTCACCGTGGTGTTCCCGATCATCGCGCTGCTGTGGATCGGGATGGATGTCGGTGGGTTCTCACCGAGCTGAGCGGTGTATCGCATTGCCGCTGACAATCCAGTTGCGCTGTGCCATACCGTGAAGTGGTGTTGATGTCCATCGAGGTTGCCGGAACTGCGCAGGTCCCGGCCACCGATGTCGGGTTCCTGCTGTACAAACACCCCGATCGCGTGCAGCAGTTCGCGACGTCGCAGGGTGGCGCAACGGTGTTCTTTCCGGTCGCGTCACCCGAGTTGTGCCGGGTGGTGCTGCATGTCGATGGAGTCGGCGCCAAGGTAGATCGGGCCGAGGGGATGGGACGCTATGTGAATGTGGTGCCATTCGCCGCGTCGTCGCGTCTGGTGGTGGCGCTGGGCAAGGTGTTCGGCGACGCGCTCGCGGGTCGCTGCGCCACCCGGCCGGAACTGGTGGAACATCGCTGGCCGATGACGCTGACCGTGCCGTCGGTCCCCACCGGCGGCCGTAGCAGCCCAGCGGAATTGTTCGAGCCGCTCGGCTGGACTGTTCAGACCTCGGCCCAACCCTTGGAGCCGCCGCAGTGGGGCGATTCCGGATTTGTGACGATCTCGCTGTCCGGTGCGCACACCGTCCGAGATGCGTTGCGACACCTATCGATATGCCTGCCGGTTCTGGCAGGTGCCAAGCACTACTTCGTCGATGACGCCGAGGTCGACAAGCTGCAGCGCCTCGGCGACGGCTGGCTGAACACCCACCCACGGCGCGACGACATCGCAGCCGGCTACGTCAAGCATGTTCGTTCGTTGACCGATGAGGCGGTGATGCGTCTGGCCGGGGATGCCGCAGCTGCGCAGCCTGCCGACTACGCGAACGCGATGCCCGAGCGTCGCGTGTCACTGGCGCGGCACCGACGGGAATGGGTGGTCGACACCCTCGCTCGTGCCGGTGCCAGATCGGTTCTCGACGCCGGCTGCGGGGAAGGCCGATTCCTGGCCGAACTTGTCACGGCACTGCCCGGTGCGCAGATCGCGGGCGTCGATGTCGCACCGGTGATGGTGGACCGCGCTCGTGAGCGACTGCAGCGATGGCGTGGGACTTCGGTGTGGCAATCGTCGCTGATGTACACCGACCCGCGCTGCCGCGGATTCGACGCCGTTGTGCTGATGGAGGTGATCGAACACATCGAGCTCGATCGGCTGCCGATCGCGATGTCGTCGGTCCTCGACGAGATGGCACCCCGAACGGTCGTGATCACCACTCCCAACCACGACCACAATGAGGCGTACGGGTTGGCCGGGCAGTGGCGTCACCCCGACCACCGGTTCGAGTTCACGCGCGCCGACTTCGCGCAGTGGTGCGCCGCGGTGGCCAAGGAGTACCGCTATCGCGTAACGATCGACGGGATTGGCGAGTCGGTCGAAGGGCTCGGCGCGCCCACACAGTGTGCGGTCTTCACTCGCGACGACTCCTCGCCTCAACTCAATTGGAGTGAAGGAGGCCGCCGATGACCGACATCGAGGTCCCGGATCTGTGCCTGGTGGTGCTGATCGGCGTATCCGGCGCGGGCAAAACAACATTCGCGCGCAACCATTTCCGCGACACAGAGGTGCTCTCGTCGGATACCTTCCGCGGCATGGTCGCCGACGACCCGGCTGACCAGTCGGCCACCGGCGATGCCTTCGCTGCCTTGTTCGACGTGGCCGGACGGCGTCTGCGGCGAGGACTGCTGACGGTGGTCGATGCGACATCGGTCCGCGCCGAGGACCGTCGTGCACTCGTCGAGCTGGCCAAAGAGCACGACGTATTCGCCGTCGCGATCGTGCTGGACGTGCCGGTCACCGAACTGGTGCGGCGTGTTGCCGGCCGCGCCGACGTCGACGAAGGGGTCGTGCGCCGGCAACACACACTGCTCAAACAGGCACGCAACCTGCGTAAGGAGGGCTTCCGCTTCGTCCACACGCTGACGGGAGTCGATGACATCGACGCTGCGGCGCTCGTTCGGACCCGAGTGTTCAACGACCGCACCGACGACCACGGTCCCTTCGACATCATCGGTGACGTCCACGGCTGCTGCGACGAGCTGTACGATCTGCTCGTCGATCTCGGCTGGTCGCCGCGCCGCGACGAGGACGGCACCGTGTATGGCATGGACGATCACCCGGACGGTCGGCGGGTGGCGTTCGTCGGGGACCTGGTCGATCGCGGCCCCGACACCGCCGGAGTGCTGCGCCTGGTGATGGCGATGGTCGAAGCAGGCCAAGCGATCTGCGTGCGCGGCAATCACGAGGAGAAGCTGCTGCGGGCACTGCGACAGCGACGCGGATCGGGCCGGTCCCGGGACTCCGTCAGCTTGTCCAACGGTCTGGCTGAATCGCTCGCGCAACTGGACCAGCAGCCGGCGGAGTTCATCGACGAGGTGATCGTCTTCCTGGATTCGCTGGTCTCGCACTATGTGTTCGACGACGGGCAACTCGTGGTGGCCCATGCCGGGTTGGCCGAGCGCTATCACGGCCGAACATCGGGGCGAGTCCGATCGTTGGCGATGTACGGCGAGACCACCGGGGACACCGACCGCTGGGGCTTCCCAGTACGGGTCGACTGGGCCCGCGACTACCGCGGTCGCGCCCGCGTGGTCTACGGCCACACGCCGGTGGCGGCGGCCGGCTGGGTCAACAACACGTTGTGCCTCGACACCGGCTGCGTATTCGGCGGACGGCTCACCGCGCTGCGGTATCCGGAGATGGATCTGGTCGATGTAGCTGCCCGTCAAACGTATTGGGCTCCCGAGCGACCGATGGGCTACGGCGAGTCCGACGCCGATGCGCGGGTGCGCGCGGCAGTGCGCCTCGACGACGTCGCAGGCAAGCGGCGCATCCTCACCCGCTATGGGCCGTCGGTGCTCGTCACCGAAGAACACTCGGCCACGGCGCTGGAAGTGATGTCGCGGTTCGCCATCGACCCGCGCTGGCTGCGGTACCTGCCGCCCACCATGAGCCCGGTCGGCAGCACCGACCCGGCGTTGCTGGAGGACCCGCAGGCCGCGTTCGACTTCTACACCGAACGCGGCGTGACCGAGGTGGTGTGCGAAGAGAAGCACATGGGCTCGCGAGCCGTACTCGTGGTGACGCGCGACGACGACGCGGCGCGACGCGCGTTCGGCGTCACCGACGGCACAGGTGCGCTGTACACGCGCACCGGCCGATCGTTCTTCGACGCGTCGACGACGGCCGCCACGCTGAAACGAGCCAAGGAGGCATCTCGGACGCTGTTCGACCAACTCGACTGTGACTGGCTGATTCTGGATGCCGAGTCGCTGCCATGGAACATCAAGGGTGAGGGCCTGATCTGTGACGAGTTCGCCTCTGTCTCGGCAGCAGCCGTGCCGGAGTTGGCGCAGCTGTCGGCGGAGTTGGACCGCGCGGCCGAACGCGACCTGGACGTCGATGCGCTGCGTAGTGGTGCTGCGCAGCAACGCAACGACATCGACGAATTCACCGACGCCTACCGCCGGCATGTCCAGGTGGGCGCCACGATCGACGACGTGCGGATCGCGCCGTTCGAGATCCTGGCCTGCGGTAACTCCGATCAGTCGATGACGCTCGAAACCCGTTCACACCAGTGGCATCTGGAGCGGGTGAATCGGCTCGCCGAGGCTGACGAGTCGTTGTTTGTTCCCGCCGCGCACCTCGTCGTGAACACCACCGACGAGATGTCGCGTTCCGAGGGGGCGGACTGGTGGCGTGACATCGTGGCACGCGGGGGAGAGGGCATGGTGGTGAAGCCGTCCGACAACCTCGTCCGCGACAACAAGGGTCGGATAGTGGCGCCCGGACTCAAGGTGCGCGGACCCGAGTACCTTCGCATCATCTACGGTCCGGGCTACAAGCACGATCTCAGGCGCTTGCGCTCGCGCGACCTGACCCACAAACGGTCGCTGGCACTCCGCGAGTACCAGCTGGGCCGTGAAGCCCTGGCGCGTCACACCGATCGAGACCCGCTGTGGCGCATCCACGAATGTGTGTTCGGTGTGTTGGCGTTGGAATCCGAACCGACCGACACTCGGCTGTGACGTGTCAGCTGTCGGTGGCCCGGCGCAGACCGACCGCGCGGCCTGCCGCGAACGTCGCGGACAAGACGATGAGGACGATGGCGATCACGACGATCCATGTCGAGGTGACCGTCGCAAAGCCCAGCGCCCACGCACCGGCAACGCCGCAGATCGTCGCCAGCAGTGCCCCGACGGGTAGCACCACAGCCACAGCCTGAACAGTCTGGCTCGTCGCGGGATCATCGACGGCCCGCAGGGCCAGGAATACCGCGGCAATCGCGAGCCCATACGCCACAGCGCCACTGATCGCGTACGGCACCAGCGGCGACAGCCAGTCAGACAGGTCGACCATCAATGCGACCGCGCGCAATACGGGTGCTACGCCCACCGCGGACCCGAGCAGTCCGGCCACCACGGTCAGTCCGATCCGCCGCTGCGGTTCCACACGCGCACCGGCCGCATACAGCACCCCAGCGGTCACGACCCCTGCTGCCGCACCAGCCGCGGCGACGGCGAGGTAGCGCATCGGTTCCGACAGGGCGACCCTGCCGCCGCCGAACGACGAAATCGCCATGTACGATCCGTCGCCCGGAGTCATTATTCCCTGAAACAAGGCTGCCGCCAGCAGCGCGATCACACTTCCCGCGAACATCAACGTCACGCAGAGTCGACCCATGTGTGCATACTGCCGTACGCCCGGCCGCGTGAGTCAGCGTGGTGGGCGGGCGTGTTGCGTCGGTGTTGCCACGGCCGTATGGCACAGCGCAATGACAAGCGCGACGATGGTCATGGGTACGCAGGCCAGCAGCACCCAGAAGCCACTCCAGTGGCCGAGCCCGAATCCGGACAGGACCGCCAGCACGGCGACCGCCAACCACGACACGCTGCACCGCATGATCGCAGCTGCCAGCGCTGGTGGGGCTGCCAGTAGCGCGCCCACTTGCACCAAGGGCCAGATTCCCAGCACCGAGTACATGGGGTCATCACAGGTGGCGCCGGTGGGCATGTTCGGCAGGTACAGCTCGCCCGATTTGGAACACGACATCGATATTGATCCCACCGGCCCGAAGGCGGCCCATACAGCGAGGCTGACACCGAGCAGCGCCAAGACGGTCCACGCCGCGCGTACCTTCGCCATAGGCGCACCCTATGCGACCTGCCAACGCATGCCGCTCACCGAGCCGCATGTAGCCGCCGCGATGTCCTCACATCTGGTACGCGCTGATGTATAGCGCGCGTGGCGCATGCTTCGGGTCCCACACCGCAACGAGAAGGTCGGCGCCGGGAACCGTGACTTTGGAGCGGACCAGTGTCGGCGCCCAGACGGGGCCGTGGTCGGCTGGGCCTCGCACCTGGTCGGGCGATCGGACCGGCCGAGGCGGCGGAAAGTGTGATGCGCGAAGTAGTTCGGTTACCCGATCCGGCGACGACGTAGTGACGACGATGTAGGCGCTCGGATCCATGAACGAGCTCTGCACTTCGCCATAGTCGATGTGGTCCTGGGACGTCAGCTTCGCGCCGAAACCTTCGACGAAGTCGCGAGCGTCGTCGGCCGACTCGTGCGTGCGGACCTGCGTCATGCCGTTGTCGATCCATGCCAACGCCATCTTGCCGAGGACCGAGACACCTGCAACCGCGACCACCACGACCAACACACTCACCGCGACAATCCGCCAGCGATAGGCGTGACTCGCAGAGTCGCGGTCAGGTGGTTGCGAATTCATGTATCGATCTCGGATGTTGCCCGCGCTACCACTGATAGTCGCCGATTACGAAGGACCGGTCCTCACCCTCTACTGACATGTCCATGCCCATCTTTCGCTTCCAGGCGTCCGGAACATGGATGGCAATGATCTCTACCTCTCGTTTCGCTCCGCGGTTGGGTCCGACGACGTTGACCTGGGTCCAGCGAGTGGGCAACGAGAAGTGGGCATCAATGAACAACTCTGCCGTCGCTGACGATTCGCTGCGATCAAAGTGCACAAGAAGGCCGTGCTGGGTGGACTCGGCGCCCGTCATTCGCCAGTCGTCTCCGGGCCGCCCCCATATCGCGAACCTGGTTGGTCTCATCAGCTTGATGAGGAGCGGCCAGTGGTTAAACTCAGAAGGCGGTTTCGGGGGGATCAATTGCCCATTGTCGTCGACCAGCTCTTGTCCCGTTTCCCTGGAATAGCGCCTACGGTCGCGAGACTTGACGTCACGCTCCGACCAAGTACCGAGCTCGTGGTCTACGACGAAATCCACAAGATTCGTACGTTTCGGCGGACCCGCGAGGTCCTCCTTCCCCCAGGACCTGTATTCGGCGGTTCCGGACACTCGTGAACACGACTCGGCGTTGAGGAGAAGGCTCACGGCGGCCAACGTGTCTTCCAAGGTGATAGCGATGGCGGTGGCCCTCTCACTTCCGCTGGTGAACGAAGCGGTCATGACTTTCGTACCAGTACCGTTATCAGGAACTTGAAACTATAGCAGGTTCCGGTTTCACTTCGGTATGTGCAGCAACCGTTTACGCCGGGATAGGCTTCCGAAATGAGTTGCACCAGGACTGATCGAGACAGTGGGTTCGCCGATGAACTCGAAACCCAGGACCTGTGCTTCCCCGGCCGACTTTCGATGCACCGCGCATGAGCAAATCTGAGCGGCAGGCTTTCTCGGCGTGGTTTGTCCTGACCGCAATCCTGCCGGTCGCAGTCGCCGCCGCAAGTGAGTCTTTCTGGACGGTATTCCTCAAATCGCTGTCGGCATGCGTTGTCTGTGGCGCGGCAGCGTTCGCCCTGGTACACCTCCTGCACCGCGACAGGTACGAGAAGTAGAGAGACCCGCCCATTTCGCGAAGGACCACACGCAATACGGCGATGGCGGTGCCGCTCCGGTCTGGGGTAGTCCGGGCAGCAGAGATGACGACGGCGATGCTATGTGCCGTCTATGAACGATCGCCGTCCTGTGCGATTCTCCATCCGCGCCGTAGCTCATTGTCGAGTCGTCCACCAGTGTTGTTCTCGACGCCAAGTTGTTGCCCTGCGCATCGTTCCGAGGGACTGGGGCAGTGTGTCAAAATGTTCGGCGAACCGGCCCTTTCTGGGAATTTTCGAGGACCGCTCTCTGCCGGTTCAATTCACGTTCGTCGCGGGTCCACGGAGCGGGTTCTTGAGTGGTCGTGTCCCAGAGTATCTGGACTCTTTCGGCAGCATCAACGATATCGCTTGCGTCGAACTCTACTTGGCGATCGGCGAGGTCGAAGTACGGCCAAGCAGCTATGACGTGAAACGGACCAGGCGGCGGTAAATGTTCAAGGAACAGCGCGAACCGCACGCTGTGGACTACCACCTCCACTGAGCTAGTGGGTGCACTGGGCGATTGTCGCACCGTTGCAATTGACCGGGAGCGACCTCGCGATCAGAGCAGTTCCCTGTACTCTGTGGACGCACGGGATAGCCATGAACTCGTTGTCGTAGATGGGGGTCCACCGCATCCGATTAGACATGACGGCCAAAATTCGCCGATTTCGGAACCTGAACGGTTCCGGCCGTGAATCGAGTACGGGGCGGACGGGGTGGCGTATCCGTCCGCCCGGTTTGGTCGCTGCAATACTCGCGTTGACCGCGTCGCTCGTTCTGCTCTGTGTGCGTTACAACTGGTGGCCCCTCGGCACCAACATGACTAACGAGCACAAGTTTGTACTCCTGGTTGTTTCAGGATTTTTTCTTCTCGTTGCCGGGATGATATGGCTGACGCGGACAGCGTTGTGTCTATGGACGACGCGCGCATGGTCATGGTGGATCACCTTTGCTCCCGTTGTGGTGATCGCTGCCGTGATACTGGCCTTCGTTCCAGGCCCGTCGCGATTCTTCGATAATCGCGCCACATTTGATCGGCTAGCGCAGCAGATAGAGGACAATCCGGGTTCATCACTTGGGCCGGTTCGGATCGGAAACCTGGATATTCGCTCGGCCCTTCAAAGATCAGATGAAGCCATCTATTTCTACAATGCCGACTCTACAACCCGGGTGGCCGGTTGGCTCTACTCTCCACAGAACGTGCCAGACTACTACAGTTTCTTCGTACTTTCTGACCTGGGCGGGGGCTGGTACCGATTCGTCGGCGACGCTACTCGTTAGGCGGGTAGTCGCAGTGCCGAGTATGAGGCTCCGTCCGACCGCGGTTAAGACTCCTCGCGCACGATACCGCCCCGACTACCGCGGGCGACAGCGCCGCGCAGGCTATCGAACATCTCGTTTCCAGCTGTTAGGTGATCATGATCCGCCTCTGGGTTCTCTTGGCCGATGAGCCGCCGATGACCGAGGTAGATCCTGGTCGGACGGTGTCGTTGACGTGTCGGCGGGCACCGTTGACTGGGTCGGTGATTCCAGACGAGTTCGGTACACGGCTTCCGTCCGTTGCTGTCGTTACCAGCCAACGAGCTACCCGCATGCACCGGAAAGTCGGTGGGATCGCTGATCCGTTCGGTGAGTGCGTCGATGGCCGCCGACAGCTCCGCCCACCTGGCCTCAATCGTCTCGGTGTCGGCCATGGGCGGTACCTGCCCAGGATGCGGGTCTTCGTTCATACATCGACAAGGATCAGCATGATCGGTTCAGCTCGACCGGGGTCTATGGGTCGGGGTGCGAGGTGACCGGCCGATCTGACTGATCCGCCTGCCTGGATCATATTTCCCTAACTCCTTTCGCTGATTCCCGGTCGAATGCTCGTCTCGTCACGAGCGGATCATGCGGCGGATCGATTCGAGGATGATCCTGACGATCGCCGCGCAGAACGCTCCTACCAGGGGGAAGTACACAAGCTCCGGCGACATGTCCAAATATGGTGGTGCGCCACGTACTGCAGAGAGACTCCCGATATCCGTGTCGGTCGGAACGAATGACGGGTCTTTGACCGGTTGAATCAGCAGAGCGGGCTGCACCTGGCGGGCATAGAGCGCGACGACGAGTCCCATGCCGGCTCCGATGAGCAGGGCACTCACCACCTGAACGGCGGTGGTGCGCCACCCCGACACCGGGGCCGGTACCACCAACGCCGCCAGGCCCATCACGGCGCCGATCAGCACGCCGACCAGTGGAAGAACCAGCAGCTCGGGAAACCAACGCGGACCCGCCACCGACTGCAGATAGTCGAACGTGAAAAAGTACCCACTGTCATGCCCACTGATCTCACGTGCGGAGTAGCCAAAATCGATGAACTGGCGCGGACTGGCGTACCGCCAGCCGATCACTGCGGCCAGGCCTACAACAGCTCCGGTCAGCGCTGACGCCGCAATCTGCCCTCGCGCGCGCGTGTTCGATTGAGAGATGATCGATCCCCTCGTCTGTTGTTCGCCATTACCACCAGCGTTCATGTCCGATAATGACGGTGACCGTGGCACCAGCTACACACCCACCGGTCTCACCCGCGACCTCTACCACAACAAGTGGGGCTTCTAATGGCCAATCATCCTCGCCGGACAGCCATCACTGTCGCTGTCGCGGTGACCGCCCTCGGCGTGGCCGGGTGCGGGCACACCCAGGTCAACCAAGGCATCCCGCCCACCGAATCGGCGACCGCTACCTCCACCGTGGAAGCCGACTCGGTCACCGATACCAGCGAGCTGCGTAACCTGATGGCGATCTCCACCCACGTTTTCACCGGCCGCGTGGAATCCGGAGCCGGCACCAGAGCACTCGGCCCGATCCCCGAAACCCAATACAGCGTGCTCACAGCCACCTCGCTGAAAGGCGAGGTGGCCCAAAGCGTGACGGTCAATCAGCAGGGCGGCACCCAAGACGGCGTCTACATCTCCGTCGACGGCGACCACCCACTGACCGTCGGGCAGTGGTACTTGTTCGCGACCCGCTACCTCGAGTCCGAGAAGTGGTACACCATCGTGCCCGTCGACGGCCACACACCCATCACCGAACAACAGGCCCGCGACACGTCATCGCCACCGCTGGCCGCTGCACTCGCCGCGCAGCGCGCCAATCCACACAACCAGCTCACCTCCGACGATCCGCCCAGCCCATCACTGACCTTCCCCATCCCCCAACCTGGCGATCAGAACCCACCACCACCCTCGACACCGCAACCCCGCTGACATCGTGATCACATGGATGGGTGGGAAGCCCGACGGCGGGACCAGGCGATCTGTGGCTATGGAAGAGAAAGGGCAACTCGACTACGTGAAGAACTCGGACCTACCTGAGTCGTCCGCGCGGAGCGCCGACGGTAGCCGCCGCGCAGGACAGATCCCGTTGTATGCCAAGGACGGCAACACAGTCATCGGGAGCTTCTCGGTCGGGTGAGCACAAGCGACTGGGCGACAGTCCTCGAACGACGCGCCCGGCGGATCGACGCACTGAACAAACCGCTGTCGCCGATCCGCCGGGCGAGTCTGCGCGCGGCCGACGCCCGACTGACCAAACGTCTCCTCGCTGACAGCGCCCTGTCCCGCGCCGAGGTCGGCTCGCTGCTGCGCAGCTACCACGATCGAGCCCCAGGAGTTGGGCAGGCCGACCGGGCGGGCGGTCCCGCAGTACGTGTCCAGTGGTACCGGGATCATCGTCGCCCCTACCACATCCGCGAGCATCTGATTCGTGTCCTCGGCTGGGCTGTGTCGCCGATCGACGGAGTGTGGCGCGACCGCCGCTGATCCCCAGCGGCAGATCATCACGTCGCGACTCATACGTTGACTGCCGCAGACGCAGACCCAGGTTCTCCCTCAATCCCCAGTGGCGGGCCGAGGTCAGTGCACAGGCAGGACGGCGTGGGTGGAGTGACGGCCGGGGTGTGCGTACAGTGCGCGCACCGCGATGCGCGCGCGACCGCCGTGGACCGTCGCCGGGTGGTCATTGAGACACGCGGCGGGTGCGGCGCGGCCGAGGACACCGGGCATGTGTTCGTGGCCAGCCGACCACCAGTCGTCACCGGGGGGCCTCGACGGTCCAGGCGCTGACGCGGCCTTTCCCCGCTGGTGCGGTACTTACCGATCTCGCTCACCTCGCCCAGCAACTCACGAATGGCATCGGGGTCACCGACGGCCCGCCACGTCGCGGTCGCGGTGACGGTGGCCACCGCGGGGATCAGACGTTTGCGGTAGTGCCCACGCGCACCCGACACCATGCGAGGACACCGCCGGTGCGGGGCGTTGCAGGTCGGCATGATCGGTGCGGCTCGACCGAGTCCGGGGCCGGTCTGCGAGGTGGTCGAGGTGGTGTGGGCGAAGGTGCACATCCAGTGCCACGGCTGCCCCAGCGTGCAGCGCGCCAACGGCAGCTCCAGGCCCTCCGGTGTGCCCAGCGGGGTCGTAGGTGAGCAGCTGGTCGCAGGCCGCGGTGTCGGTTTTGCGACGGTGCCAGAGCACCGAGGCGAGTACGAGTAGCCCGTCGGAGCTGATGTCCCACGGGGTGCCGAAACACGGCGTGGGGCACCTCGGCACATACCCGCAGCGGAACCATCTGCATCACAAGATGGAATCACTCATCTAGGCATTCGGCACGCTCCGGGCCGCGCCGTTCTGGCGACACTGCTCGTCGCGGTACTCTCGGCTGAGTTTTACCTCGGAGTTGAGCAGTGCGACGGTAATGCTGGTCACGTACCGGCCATCCTCGTCGTAGCAGATCCACTGGTCGTTGCGTCCCTCGACTTCACGCTGCATCCGCTTGAGCATCTCCCCGGCCGGCCGGCTTCCGACAGGAGGCCTGGATTGCTCGGTAGGCCCTGGCTGACGATTCCTTTTCTCTGGGATTTTGTCTTTCGGTGTCCCCTGGAAGGGGCCCGACGGTTCCTTGGGGGCCGTTGGCGGCGGCGGTGTATTTTTTGCGGTGTCCGGGGGCGGCCATGACGGATCGTCAGGGTCAGCTGCCGACAGTCCCACACCCACCACTGTGGCAGTGAGGGCGACTGCGGCCAATGCGCCCGCACCACCGAGCCACCTCTTGCGACGCCCACTCGATGCTTGGTCGGGCATGATTCGCCACCTCCCGTTGAGAAATACAAATTTTCTCTACCCAAAGGCAATCTTAGCTTGCCCGACGCGCCTGAAGATCAGGCTTTCACGAATCCTCGAATCGAAAGGTGCTTGCACCGTAACCCATGTACATGCGTCTGATCGTGGCTGCTTGAAGCACGCCGCAGCGCCAAGTGCAAGCCGCCAGGATTTAACGGATACAGCACAGGCAGGTATTTAACGGTTTAGGACGAAGAAGCCAACTTCCAGCCGACCGAAAATTTCCCTACCATAGACAACGGCCACTTATAAAACAAACGTACGTTGCATTTCCCTTGTATGCGATGGGCGTTGTTCATCATCCATTCCTCGACGACGGCGGCGCAAAGCCCTGGCGTTGCGCACGAAGACAAGTACCTGGAGCCGTTCCTCCGGCGAAGCGTCCCTGAGTTCGCCGGAGTGGTCGAGGAGGTGCGCTACCTCTGGTCACCGACCTGGCCGACGGGTCATGTCGCTCAGGTGACGGCGGATTCGGCCAATCCGGCACCCGGTAGCTTGTACGCGGTCGGAAAGCTCATCTCCGTGGCTGTTGAGTAGGCGGGGCCGCTGCAGCGGGTGTGGTTCACGGTCGCAGAGAATCGGGAGACCCTAATCCATCTCAGCCACGTTATTTCTCGATTCTCCTAGAGTCCGGCGGGACGGCCCGAATCGCCATGCGGCAGCACCAACGATCGGAATGATCCATACGACGCCGAGCCACATCACGCTGCGCCGAAAGCCGATGTGTCGGCTGATGACGTCGACGGTCGCAAACATCGACAGGGTGAACCAGACGGAGAACAGGACGAGCATCGCAAAGGCGATGTAGAACGGTCGATTGAAATCCGCGCTACACGCCGCGTCTCTGGCGCATTCGGACAGTCCAGCCTCGGCGAGTAGCACGTTCATGATTCAGCGGCCGTAGATCGCGTGACTGAGCCAGCGGGGTCATGCACCAGCTCAAATTCGCCCACAATGCCTACCAGCTGCACGATCGTGGCATGAATGTCCGGGTACCGTTGCGTGGCTTCCGCGAGTTCGACCCAGGGGGCGTTCGGCTCAAACGAGATCTGCTCGTGGCCGTCGCGCCACCACGTTAAGCGTGTTTGTCCGTCGATGTCTGAGAAGTGGGAAATGACTTTGTGTCCGGCGATGATGGGTGCCATGAGGTCGGGGTTGCTTCCGACGCAGCTGCTGGTCAGGAGTGTCCATCCGTCGCCCACGCCGGCGACCTCGACTGCTTCCTGCGTGGTGAAGTCGACACCCTGCCGATAGAAGTATGGCCTCTCTCCCCCGGATTTCTTGAGTCCGTTAACGGCCCCTTGGCGTTGGGCGGCATCGAGCAAGTCCAGCGCATCTGACGGGGTGATGTCGCGAATCAGTGTCGCGTAGTACCCGTTGGCGGCCCAGAACGCATACTGGTCATCGAGCCACATGTAGTCGCGGTAGGTCGTCACAGCCTCCACGCTCGCATAGTAGGGTCAGGCCGTGGTAGCTAATGTCATGCAGGTGGTGATGTGAAGAGCAAGTGGATGCCTTGGCTATTTCTCGCGTTCGCTGTGATCGTTGTCTTTGTTGCCAGCGGGGATTTGTCCACTACCCAGATCGGGACTCGTCTTGTCGCGATAGCCCTTGTCGCCGCCGTCGTTTCCGCTCTTCAGGCGCGCACCGTCTGACCTGCCGGATCGGAATCCAGCGTGCGGGTGCGTCGTCACGTCTGGATCGCGCTCATGCACAGTGTGCGTGGCGCATGCTTCGGGTCTCACATAGCAACGAGAAGGTCGGAGTGTCGACGGTCATGTAATTCCTCAGGGGTTTCCGTCAAGTAATTCCCCATGTTCGAGTGTGCTGGGATCAGCGTAGCTGAGCAGGCCGGGTGGGGTCAGGCGGTCTTCTTCGCTGGCTGGCCGGGTCGTTTGCGGGGTCGGTAGGACGGGCCGTCCATGAGGATCTGGTGGCTGGTGTTGATGAGCCGGTCCAGCAGCGATTCGGCGACGACGGGGTTGGGAAAGAGGGGGTACCAGTCTTTGGGTGCCCGGTTGCTGGTCAAGATCAGTGGCTTGCCGGCGATCGCGCGATCGGAGACCAGATCGTAGAGGTCGTCGGATCCGGTGGTGGTGTGCTCACGCATGGCAAAGTCGTCGATGATCAGCACGGCAGGGCGAGTGTATTCGCGCATGCGTTGGCCAATGGTCCGGTCAGCGTGCCCACCGGCGAGGTCGGCGAGCATGCGAGCGCATTTGACGAAACGTACGTCCGCGCCTCGTCGTGCTACATGATGGCCGAGTGCCTGTGCCACGTGGGTTTTGCCGACTCCGACCGGCCCGTAGAGGATCACCGATTCACCGGCATCGAGCCACCGCAGCGCTGCGAGGTCGCGAAGCATCGCGGCGGGCAGTTTCGGGTTGGCCGTGAAGTCGAAGTCTTCGAAGGTTGTCTGTTGTTCGAAGCGGGCTCGGCGTACGCGTCGGGCCAGGGCGGCATGCTCGCGGCGGGAGATTTCGTCTTCGCAGAGCACCTGCAAGAACTCCAGATGCCCGAGCCCGCCGTCGCGGGTTTGGGCCAAGCGGGCGTCGAGGGTGTCGAGCATGCCGCCGAGTTTCAAGGTCTTGAGTGCAGCTCGCAGGCTGGGATCATGAATGGTCATCGGGTGATTCTTTCTGTCGCGATACAGATGGAAGGTGTTGCAAGGCAATGTCGGTACGCAGAGGAACTATTGGCCGGAGGCTGTGTCGAAAGCCTCCGGGCCGCGCAGCAGAGCCGGCACTGCAACAACAGCTGGGGCCGATGTGCCCTCATCTTCGGTGCCGGCGGCCAGGATTCCTTTGATCGTGCGGTACTGCACACATCGCCGACTTGGCGGGCGCGGTGGCAGGCGGCGTTGATCCGGGCGTCGGGATAGGTCTTGCGTAGCCCGACGATGCCCTGGATCGCTCGCAGCCGGTGCAGAGCGTTGACTTGCGAGAGCTCGGCGACCACAGCGACCGCGGCCGGGCCGATCTCGTCGGCTTGGTGGCGGCACCAGGTGACGGTCTGCAATGTGTAGGCAACCTTGTGGGGCGGGTAGTGCTCGAAGTTCGGCGACCGCCCCGCCAGATGCAGAACATGGGTGGCAGCGACCTCATCGCCGTCGAAAACCTGGACGATGTCGCCGGCGGTACGGATCGTGACGCGGTGCCCGAGCAGCCGCCACGGCACCGAATACAACGCCTTGCCGGCCTTGACATGACAGTCCGGCGCGACCTTCCCCACGTGGTAGACGACATGTTCAAAAGGTTTTGGAGGCAACGGCTTCAGAGCGTCGTCCTCGACCTGAACGAACAGCTCGGCTGGCGTCATCCCGTCGATGCCGCGGTGGGCATGCTGGCCGTACACGTCGGTGCACCACACCACGGCGGCCTCTTGCATCTGCGGCAACGAGCCGAAGGTTCGGCCCCTCCAGAACGAGTCCCGGATGTAGGGCATCGGGCGTTCGATCCGCGGTTTGTCCTTCGGTTTGCGCGCGCGGGCGGGGTCGATCAGGACATCGTAGAAGGTGGCGAGCTCGGCGTAGGCCCGATTGATCTTCGGGTCGTAGAGATCAGGGCGGTCGACCCCGGTCTTGAGGTTGTCGCACACGATCCGGGCGGGAGTGCCGCCGAAGTAGTCGAATGCCGCCACATGCGACGCGCACCAGGAAGATTGATCCATCCGCAGCACCGGCTGGACGAACAACAACCGCGAGCACGCCAGGATCATGGCGAACGCCCAGACCGTCACCCGCCGGTCGGTGACCGGGTCATGCCACATGCCGAGCTTGCCGTAATCGACTTGCGCTTCCTCACCGGGCGGAACTGCACCACGCGGTACCGTGGCCTTGCCTTCGGCGACCTGTTCGGCGAATGCTGCTGTGACGTAACGCCGCACTGACGACTCCGACACTCCCACTGCGTGGTCATCACGCAACCGCTGGGCGATGGTCGCAACCGTCACCGACTGGTCCAACTGGTCCTTGATCCAGTCGTGGTGGGCTGCGATCGCCGGCCGGGTCACCGCCCGCACCGACCGATCAGCCGCCTCAGGGAACCAGCCGGCGATCAGCTCCCTCCACACCTGTTCGTCGAACCGCTCGTCGCTGTTAGGGGTCATGCCGGCTGCGATCGCCGGCGCCAGATATTTGCGGATCGTCTTGCGGTCGATCCCCAACGCCGCCGCGATCTGCACCTGAGACCGGCCGCCATGCCAATGCCGGAACAACTCCATCAAATCGGTCATCGTCCACGTTCTCCTTGCCACCACGGGCCCCTTCCAGGGCCGGTAGGAGACCCTGCAAGAAGCGAACCTGTAGCCGCACCCGAACCCCGGCCGACACACCCCAGGGTGGGGAATTACGTGACGGCCAGGTGGGGAATTACGTGACGGACAACCCCATCAACCTGAGGAATTACGTGACCGCTGACAGTCGGAGCCGGGAACCGTGACTTTGGAGCGGACGAGTGTCGGTGTCCACACTGGGCTGTGGTCGGCCGGGCTTCGCACCTGGTCGGGCGATCGGACCGACCGAGGCGGCGGAAAGTGTGATGCGCGAAGTATTTCGGTCACTCGATCCGGCGAAGGCGTGGTGACGACGATGTAGGCGCTCGGATCCATGAACGAGCTCTGCACTTCGCCATAGTCGATGTGGTCCTGGGACGTCAGCTCCACGCCGAAACCTTCGACGAAGTCGCGAGCGTCGTCGGCCGATTCGTGTGTGCGGACTTCGAACATGCTGTTGGCGACCCACTTCAGTGTCGCCTTGGAGGTCGAGCTGGTGGACCGGAGGCGACCTCCTAAGTCAGACTGAGAGGTCGCCGATCACTGTGTACTGGTCGGCACGACCGTCGCTCCAGGTGCCTACCCCTTCGACGAGAACTGCCCCCATGAAGCCTCCGGCGCGCCCGCGAGGCCACACGATTCCTGCCCGGGCGATCTGGTCTTGCACAAGGTCTGCGCAGCTCACGGCGACGGTTTCCTCGTCGGCATCAGCAAGGACACCCTGGCCGGAATGCGCCAATCCGTGGGCCGTGCCTCCTACGGGGGTGACATCGCTCGACAACCAGATGTAGTCGTCCTCGTCGACGTCACGAAATTGTCTGTGCTCGGCCTCAAATCGAATGTGGGCGATGGCGCCGTTGAAGTGCCGAACCCTGAGGTCACGGCCGATACGCTCGAGTGCGCCCATCCACGCCACAGGCAAGACACTCGACGTCACCACGATGCCGGCATTGGGGGTCCACGTGCCGGACAGCAGCGTTTCGTAGCGGAACAAGTAGTCGTGGTAGCGGCCCATCGGAGCAGCCTAGACAATCCCCGGCCCATGAACACAGACGATTCGGCAAGAGCCTCGAGAATCTCGCTCAAGTCATTTCGCGATGGTAATGCGGCGCGGCGCGACGACTCAAATGCCACACGACCACACCCACGATCGGAATGACCCACACGACGCCAAGCCACATCACGCTACGCCGAAAGCCGATGTGTCGGCTGATGACGTCGACTGTCGCAAACATCGACAGCGTGAACCACACTGGAAGCAGGATGAGCAACGCAATGCCGATGGGGAACGGTCCGCTGAAATCCGCGCTACACGCTGCGTCTCTGGCGCATTCGGATAGTCCAGCCTCGGCGAGTAGCACGTTCATGATTCAGCGGCCATGGATCGCGTGACCGCCGGAGCGTCACAGTGCGTCATCATGTGTCTCCTCCGAAACCGCGTTCCCGTTCACGCGCTTCCTCGGCAGCCATGTCGCCAGTGTCCGTCCCAGCGTGTGGACCAAGTCGTTGCCGAACACACACAGCGTCTTCTCCCACGGGTGCCCGAACGTTCCGGTGCTGAAATCCGGACGGGCGAAGATGTAGTAGTCGCCGTTCGGGTACACCGTCGCCGGCCACTCGGTGTCGAACGTGTCGGCATGCTCTCTGGCATTGAGGCGATACCCATCACTCTGCCACTCGAGCACTATCCATTCGGGATCGTCGAACAGGCTGACGAAACAACGCTGCGCTTCGGCGTTGATCGCGTCGAACTGCGCGCTCCACACACCGGGCGTGTTCTCCGGGACAGACAGATCGAAGGTCACCGACGGAGTCGGCTCGACCACGGCAGGCCAGCCTTCCGGTTGAAGGCTCGGCCGGAATGATCTGAATCGTTCGACGAACAACTCCCAGGCCCGATCGTTCTCCGCTCGTGGCAGATGGCTCCACCCCGGTGGCAACGGGTTCCCGTGGTCGAGGGTGTAACGCATCATCAGACCATTCTCGCAAAGTTGGGCAACACAATTCCGTACCTCGCACGAGGCATCACATGTCGGTCATGCGTACAACACCCCGTCGACGGCAAGCGACGCGGACGGATAGGCATGGGTGCCTGCTTGTTCGAGTAGTGCGGTGAGTATCCAGTCGAACGGCTCTTGTCGTTTGCGCCCGAGCGCGTCGTAGATACCGACCCGGGAGCGGATGAAGAGTCCCGGATAAGCGATGTGCCGGTAGGTGAGTTCGACGACTCCGTCGGGCCAGTCTCCGACCAACTCCGCACGTACATCAGACACCTGGTCGGCGAACCGTGTTCCGTCGAAGAAGGTCACGCACCACTGCGCATACGAGTCGTGGTCGACGGGCTTCGGTCGGAGCGGCCAACGGTGTGCAGAAATGTCGATGTCGTCGATCGCTGACACCGTTGAGACCGACTGCGCATCCGCATCCCACACCTCGAGCCGGGTTCGCCCACCTGAACGAGTGGACCCTCGGGTCAACAACCAAGCGCGGTGGTGCTCTGCGGTGCCGAGCATGACCCGCCGATCGCTAATATCATTCGCCCACAACAGCTCGGGGCCAGTTCCCGTGTCTGCGTATGCGCGTACGATCGTGTGCTTGTCGCCGCGGGCTCGGCGGCCCCAGTGCCACCGCACGCCATGTCCGACAGCCCGCTTGCGCAAGTGCGCCTCGTTATAGGTCTCGTCGGCATAGTCCTGGGCGTAGCTCGTGTCCTTGGACCAGGTGGTCGCGATGTGCTCTGGGCGCATCAGAGCATTTGGGTGCGGGGTGTCCAGTCGCACCGACAACCCCGAATTCGCCCACACCACCCGATAGCGATCACCACCGGAGGGCGGTGGTGTGTCGCCGTAGTCGACGAGCACGCGTGCCCATGGCTCGTGGTGTACGGACACGAACAATGTGCCTTCTTCGGCCTGGGTGTGCCAAACGATGCCGTCGACGGGGATAGTCGTCATCGTGCCGTTCCGGTCAACATGCAGCAGCGTCGATTTCGGTTCTTGCTGTGGTGGGCGGTCCGGCATTCTGGAAATGTCGCGTGGGCTTGGGTTCCGGGTTCGCAGCCAGGCGCCGTCGACACCGCAGCAGATGAGTTCTGCGCCGTGGGTGTAGGTCGCGAACTTCAGTCCGTCTGGGCCGATGCGTCCCAAGGGTTCTTCGGGCGCGTACTGAATCCAGAACCCCTGCTCGTCTACTTCGATCTGACGACGAGAGCGTGGCCGCAGATCCGAGGCCATCTCCGGCCACGACACCAGCCGGACGAACTCCCGGGGAGCGGGATCGAAGAGCGCGGCGACGGGCTGGATGGCATCAAGCACCCAAACATAGCCGGCACTGAAGAACATTTTGGAGGGGCGAAACGTCGTCCGCCCAGAACACGCGGCGCTCATGCGCCTTTCGGTCGAGTCACCACATCACGGTAGCAGTGCTGTCAACGCGTTACGCGTCTGCAGCAACGCTCACGCATACCACGGCGGCTCTCGAGGGAATTCGTCCTCCACGACATCGATGCGCAAATCATCAAGTAGATCAGCGATTCCCGCCGACGATGCCCCGATGCTGGCGAAGTGCGGATCGACGTCGCGGACCATGCACCAGGCCCGGTCGGCCGGCCACACGAAGGCCGGCATGGGGAGCCGTGGTCCGAGTCCTTCGCCGTCGTCGTCGTCCCATCCGATGAGATCGGTGTCCCCGCGGTACAGGTAGTAGGAGCGGACAACAGAGCCGCGGTCGTCCGCGAGGTCGATCTTGGCGGCTCCCAGCCCGGTGCTCAGCGCGGCGACCTTGGGCCAGCCCTCCCAGATCAGGTAGAAGCAGTCGTCAGGAGTGGTTGTGTGACGCGCGAGGACCTGTGCCGCGGCACCCATCTGCCAGATTTCCGACGGATCGGGACCGCCGCGATCGGGAACGGTGACGTCACTTTCGCGTTGGCCGAGGAACTCGGGGTCGGGGACGAAACGCAGACGCGCATACCGCTCGTAGCCGAGCGGAGCGAGGGTGGCCAGATCGGCCCAGTCCTCATCCTGACTGAAAAGCCAGTCGGCTGGGGATCGTTCACGGTATGCATTTACGGTCATCGTCACTCCTTTGCTACTGACCCGTCCTCACTCGGCTTGGTACGTACGTTGAACGCCTCAAAGTCGTATCCCTCCGCCCCGCGGTTCTCGTAGTCGAATTCGACGGCTTCGCCCGGCGTCAGGGTTCGGAAACCGCTGCCGACGACCTCAGAGAAGTGCACCCAGGCGCCGCCGGGCGTGGCGTCGGAACTGAGCACGCCCCAGCCCTCCTCGCTGTGCCAGGTGTGCACGGTGCCCGTGGTTGTCGGCAGGGTCGGCGGCTCGGTTCGGGGTACGTCGAAGTCATCGATCACGGACTCACGCATGGTCGCCAAACCGTCCGGTCCGGGATCGCCGACGCTGCGCCACAGCCGCGTCATGAACGGTCCTGACGGTCGACGCTTTGGCGTCGTTCCGGCCGGCCACACCGCACCCGCGACATAGTCGCAGCCGTTGTCCGGTGGGGCGGTGGCCGACCACTCGAACTCCACGGCGGTGCCGGGGCGCAAGCCCATCAGCCCGGGGTCAGACGGGTCGGCGACGGCCTCCACCAGCAACGACCACGAATCCGCGGACGTCCCGCCCGGCGTATCCGCCGAAACGATGACACCCCAACCCAACTCCTGATGCCAGGTCTCGACGGTTCCTGTTGACGACATCAGTCCAGCGTAGGGCGCGAAGTGCGATCGGAGAATTGAATATTCATCGAGGCCGGTTCACGTGGGAACTCACACCACCGATCTACCCTGACCTGATGGGGACACCGTCGTGGATCGAGTTGGCCGGCCGCAACGCTGCCGCAGAAGCGATATGCCTCAGCGGAACACTGACCGTCACAGAGAAGAACGAGGCCTCACGTGTCGACTTCCAGCACGCTCCCGGCGGCAGGTGGCGCGTGGAACACGAGGGCCAACCGGTGTACATTGCGTCCGGCGCCACCGCGGTGGTGCGGGTCGATGGCCGGATGCGCCGACTCGGCGGTGACATCCGCCTGCCGATGCTCGGTGCCCGGTTCAGCCCGCTCGATCTCCTCGGCCGCGAATCTTTGCTCCACAAGATGAGCACGTCGATGGCCGTGGACGGCGACGCCGAACAGCGCGCCATCGACGGACGTGCCGCCTGGTCGATCCGGCTGCGGGCCCCGAAGCGCGATCCGATCGAGATGACCTTCGACGACGCCACGGGCGTACTGATCCGGTTGGCGACACCCGACGGAACGGTGGCCCTCACCGTCGACGGACTGAGCGCGCCCGAGACGCTGCCCGACTCGCTGTTCGAATGGGACGGGCCGGTGCACGATGAGCGTCCGGCCCGAAGGAACCGTCGCAGCGACGAAGACGACGAGACCGAGCGCATCGAGGCACTGCGGGCGGTGGTCGCCGCGCACTCCCATCCGCGCCAGGTGATGGCAGTCATCGCCGACGCCGACAGCGAACGCGAGGCACGCGCGTCGCTGGTCGACCTCCTCGGGGTGACCGAATCCGGCGCGGACCACATCCTCGCGGCGCCGATCGGCATATTCCGCAGCGATCACGCGGCCGCCAACCGGCGAACACTCGAAATCATGGAAGGCAGACGCCGGCAGTGACGCAACGGACGCCGATCGGGCGTGAAAAGCGCGAGACATAAGAGGGCCCCACCGGACCAGTCGGGGGTCGGTCCGGTGGGGCGCCCAGGAGGCTTTCGTCCGGTCCCGGTCGGGAGAGAAGGGGCCGGTTGCGAAAGCCTGAACCTCAACGATAGTTGATTATCGATTCGCCCATGCAAGAGACGCCGAGACTCGGGAAAAACAATGCTGTGACCAGCTGGAATGGGCGAGCTCAGTCAGACGAATTCTGGCTGCGGACCGCGACCCGACGATCCTGCCAGTTCGTCGCCTTGAGTCCGTAGCGGGTGCGCACCAGCATCCACCCGACAGTCCCCGCGACCAGCGCGACACCCAACCCGACCAGCGTGAACAGATTGCTGACACCCAGCATCTTCAGTCCCGCGGTCAGCAGCACCAACGCCAGGGCGCGGCGGACGAGACCGGCCGATGCCCGCGACGACAGGCGGGCCCCGAAATAGGCGCCGGGGATGCTGCCGACCAGCAGTGGCAGCACCACACTCCAGTCGACGTCGCCGAACAGTAGATGCCCGGCGGCGGCCGCGATGACCAGGGGGACAGCTTGGGCGAGGTCGGTACCCACCAGCCAGTTGGCCGACAGCAGCGGGTACATGGTCATCAGCGCGATGATCACCAGGGAGCCCGAGCCTACCGAGGTCAGGCCCACCACCAGCCCGCCGATCACTCCGACCAGCACGGTGGGCACTACTCGTACGGCGATGTCTCTGCCGGACGGGCCGGCGGCCGCCGCGTGGCCGGTCATGTTCTGTCGCAGGGTGAGGTAGGCGCGGCCGACGAGCCCGGCCGCCGCGATCAGCAGGACGACGCCGAGCGCGGTCTTCACGAATTCGCTGACCCCGGCCAGCGGGCCCACCCAGGCGATCACCAGCGCTCCGCAGAACGCGGCCGGCACCGACCCGACCACCAGCCAGAGCACGATCTTCCAGTGGATGGTGCCGTTGCGCATGTGCACCACGGTTCCGACGGGTTTGGTGGCGGCGCTGACAACGAGGTCGCTCGAGACAGCGGTCAGCGGGGGAACGTTGAACAACAGCACCAGCGTCGGGGTCATCAGTGCGCCGCCGCCCATACCGGTCAAGCCGATGACGATGCCGATCCCGAAGGCGGCAATGGCCATCTCGTAGTTCATCCGGGTGGTACCTCACTGTCCGATCCGTCGGACCGAGGATAGGCCAGTGCCCGGGACGTTTCGTGAGCGGCTCGCGACGCCGATGCCGTCGAGCCGAGTCAACCGACCCACTTGATACGGTCGAATCCGACCTGCACGGGGGTGCGGGGTGACGATCGGGGGGTCGGGACGGTTGGGGGAAGTACTGAAGGCTGATCCGGAGTGGATCAGCGGGTTGGGGAATCATGTCCTGGGTTTGAACAGGAACGTTCTGCGGACGGTCAACATGGTCAGTGGCCATGCAGGGTCGACAGGTGAGTTCAAAGGGTTGATGGGCAACCTCAAATCGCCCATCGACGGCCTCCTGGACGCAACGGTCTCACGACAGAAATCGTTGAGTCCGGCGTTGCACGGGACGGCAGTGAACCTCAAACAGGCAGCTTGGGACTACGCGAGCACGGACCGAGAGGCTGCCCTCGGGATCGCCCACACTCGCGAACAGGAATACAACACCAATCCGTTCATCCCGCCGGCCGAGGTCGTGCTCGGGACGGCTCCCGATCCGGTGGTTCGTGTTCCGGTCGTCGACGACGTTCCCGGAGCCGTCGTACTCACGGCGCCGCGCGAGATCGACGTCGAGCCACCGCCGACCGAGAGTGTGGATTGGAACGCACTCATCGAAGAGTCCGCGGGTTGGCTGGCAGACGCGGATTCGGCCATCGCGACCTTGACCCAGGGCTGGAGTCCCATCCAACAAGCGCTCGAACCGGTCGCCGGCAACTGGATGGAGCTGAAGCGGATCGGCAAGACCTACGGCAAGTCGGGGACTGCGTTCGACACCATCGCCGGAGACCTCACGAGTGGTCACGCCGAAATCGATGCGCATTGGAATGGCAGCGCTGCAGTTGCCTACACCGGCTACAGCATCAACATGGTGAAAGGCCTCAACTGGGAAGGTTCCGTTGGACGACTGTTGGAGCGTGGGTTGTCGCTCGCCGCGGACCAGCTGGAGGAAACTGCCAAGGCCATCATTGAACTGGTCAAGAAGGGGCTCGGCCGGATCGTCAAGGTCGACAGCTTCACCGGAGCGTTGAAGATGGCGGCGAGGTTCGTACCGGGAGCGGGAACTGCCACGGCCGTTGCCGAGGTGTCGCGCATGCTGTACGAGGTCGCCACAGCGGCCGACGCCATGATCGAGCAGCTGATGGCGGGTATCGACGCCGTGAAAACCTTCATCGCATTCTGCAACGATCCTGTGGGCTTTGCCCACGGAACCGCCGAAGACATGGTCAAGGACGAACTTAAGCCCTTCACCGATTTCATCGACGACACCGCGGACGCCAAGCAACTCGTCACTGACGTCGGCACTGCGACCGAAGTCCGTCGTGTAACCGCCACACCCTCCACTGCCTACGATCCCGGAAGTGGAGACGAACTCTGGGAGGACCAACCGTGAAACCTCGTGGGAAACCGCTGCCGACGGCAATCGTCGCGGCTTCGATCATGCTCTTCTTGGGTGGATGTGGTGACAACTCGTCTGATGACACGGTGGAATCCACTACCGCCTCTGGCGAGACATCGAGCTGGGCGGATGCACCCGTCGACAATCCCACAGACGTCACCGCAGAACAGTTGTGCGACGTGTTGAGTCCCGAGGACCTCGCGCCACTGACCGAAGGCGAGATCACCGAACCGCCGACGCCGACCACCGAACGCGGTCTGCCGGGCTGCGAATGGCCGGTACGCGAAGGGTACGGATCACTCGAGATGTCGGTGAGCAAGCCGTTCGACGTCAACATCGTCCTCGACACCACCGTCTCCGGCGAATACCCAATCGGAGACGGGACCATGTACCGGCACACTCAGGAAGACATTTCCTTGTGCCGTGCGTCGGTCCAGACTCCCGACACTCCGGACGGCTACCTGCTGGCCGTAGCGGTCGCCGGATCGTCCGATGACCCGATGAACCCTTGCGAGGCCGCCATCCCGCAGACCGAGAAAGTCCTCGAGGCGTTGGGGTGGTGACATCCTCATGACCAACCCCGCCGGATTCGATGAGGCACTGAGCACACTGCAGGGCGCGATGGATGATCTCGCCACCGCGACGATCCGCGCCCGCAACATCGAGTTCCCCGACGTCGAGTTCACCTCTCCTGAGTCAGAACCCGAAGTCGATCCCGGCCGCACGGGTGATGAGCTCGCTGACCTGCGCCGCTGGGCGGCCGACGAGGACGCCCGCAACGCCGAGTTCCGGCGGCGGGTTGATGAGGCCCTCGAGGCTGAAATCGAAGGTCGCGGCGGCTGGGTCACCGATGAACGGCGCGCGGAGATTATCGAGGACGTGCGCGCCGACATGCTGGCGCAGTTGCGTCGTTTCGGCGGTGCCTAGGAGGCTGCTGAAGAAGTGGTCTGTGTGCGGCTGGCCGTCGGTAATGCTGGGTCTGTTGATCACGGGCGAGTGTTGCTCGGGCGCTTGCCCC